>CAZXEU010000082.1:0-24530 GCA_964639665.1 uncultured Rhodothermaceae bacterium
TGATTGTATTTGGACAGTCGCGATGACCGGGCAAGGGATCCAACCTTGATCTGCCGGGCATTCAGTCCGACGGCAAGATCCGCCAGCGTCGCGTCCTCCGTTTCCCCCGACCGCGCGGAAAAGACGGTTCGGAGGCCTGCCCGCCTTGCCAGCCGTACGGCAGCCACCACCTCCGTGACCGTCCCGATCTGGTTCATCTTGACAAGGACGGCATTGGCGGCGCGCTGCCGGATGCCATGCCTGATGCGCTGCGGTTTGGTCGTAAAGAGGTCATCGCCCACCAGCTGGACACGGGAGCCCAGCCGGTCCGTCAGGCGCTGCCAGCCTTGCCAATCCTGCTCGTCAATTCCGTCTTCTATCGAGATGACCGGATAGCGCAAAGTCCACTCTTCGAGCAGCAGTATCATTTCGTGCGCCGTCAGCTCGCGGCCATCCAGCCGAAGGGCATAGCACCCCCTTTTCCCGTCATGGAAGTGCGACGCCGCCACATCAAGGGCGATCGCCATCTCGGCGCCGGGCACCAGGCCAGCGCGTTCTATCGCTGAGCACAGCACTTCGAGCGGCGCCTCATTCGACGGCAGCCGTGGACCGAAGCCCCCTTCATCGGCGGTGAGAGAGGCAATGTGGCCGCGCTCCGCGAGTATTTCACGGGTTGCCCAGTACACGGCCGAGACCATCTCCAGTGCCCGTGCAAGGCTTGGCGCCCCAACGGGTATGACCATGTAGTCCTGGATATCAAGCTGTCCTCCGGCATGCATTCCCCCGCTGATGATGTTCACCATGGGCATCGGCAGGCTGGGCCGCTCCCCGGCGGGCAGGTAACGCTCCGCAAGGTATTCGTACAAGGGCATGCCCGCCGCCTGCGCACTGGCATGAAGGGCGGCAAAGGATACTCCCAGAATGGCGTTGGCCCCCAGACGCCCCTTCGAGGGTGTTCCATCCAGCTCCGTCAGCACCTGGTCCAGGGCCTCCTGGTCCTCTGCCTCCATGCCGGTCACAACCACCGCGATCTCCTCGTTGACGTGCCTGACCGCCTGGAGGACTCCCTTGCCCTGGTACCTCCTGGGATCAAGATCCCGAAGCTCGTGCGCCTCGAAACGCCCCGTGGATGCCCCCGAAGGTACCATCATCCGACCCTTGTGGCCGGAAACCAGGTGCACGTCCACTTCCACCGTGGGAAGTCCCCGCGAATCAAGCACCTCACGGCCGATGATATTTGCAATGCGGCTCACTGGAGGTTCCAGGCCTGCCTCAAATAGTCCAGCGGATTTCCCCTGCCCGGACACCGGATCCAGTTCGTGGCAACTGTCCGGATGCGCGCCCGAAGGGCCTTGCCCCTCACATACAGCATGGGCGACTTGCCGTCCAGCCGGGCCAGGAGCATGAGGCCCAGGTGCGGAATCAGGCCGTCAACAGATCGTCCATAACCTCTCAGAAACCGCTGAATCAGTTCCAGCGCCTCTGCCTCGCGGCCGAGCACCCAGCCCTTGAGCATAACGTGGCAGAGAAAGAGGGACACATCGAATAGCGGGTGGCCCCAGTGCGCGACTTCAAAGTCTAGCAGCACGATGCTGCCTCGCGATTCGATGAGCATGTTCTTGGGCGAGAAGTCTCCGTGCACAAGGCAGCTGCGCTGGGACAGAAGATCCTCGATCTGCGCGCATATGGACTCCCGGAGTGCCGGATACCGTCCAATGAGAAATCGGTGAAACGGATCAATGCGCAGCTGTTCGAAGAATGTCAGGTCCATGAGTGCGCGCCGGGTCCCAGCATCAACCTCCCGGCTCTTGTCCTGAATTCTGCGCAGCAGCGAACCCGCGGAATGGGCGACCGACGCTTCAAGCACCCCACTCATCAGGCGCTCCTTCCAGGACTGCGCATCCTCCGGCGCGCTGGTCATAACGCATACGTGGTGCTCTGCATCTGCATGCAGGATCTCCGGCACCGCGAGCTTCGGCAATAGGGTCGCCAATAGCTGCATCGTCGCCACCTCCCGCTCTGCGCGCGCGACATCTGCGTACCAGTCGATGTCGGTCGCCAGCTTCGGCAGCGGCTGCTTGAGCACCCATCGGCCCCGGGGCGTGACCACGCTCCACACGTGATTCGACACCCCTCCGGGCAAGGCTGTTACGTGTGACAACTCGCCCGGAGACAACCACCCTTTGCGCTGCAGGTAGGCCTCGACCCGCTCGGATGTGGATAGGTCCTCAATCAGTCCTGTGGCGTTAGTCCGTCCCTTGTTGCCGTATACATTTGTCCCTGGTAGGCCACATTGCAAAGAACGGCATTCGGATCAAACGAGGCAAATTGCGGCGTTGCCGTCAGCCCGCCCAGCGGCGTCGCACGAAGTCCAAAGATGCCTTCCAGAATCACGGCTACCCAACTTCCGTTCGAAGAACAGGCCCAATCGGTAATGTAGGGCGTATCCGGAGGCGCCTTGCGGGCCCCTCCTTCCTCCAGATCCATGACTCCGTCGGCAAAGTGAGCCTGGCCGAAGGGGCCCTGGTTGGCGCTTCGGGCCATGCGCTTCAGCCACGGGAAGGCCAGGTCCGCCCGGCCAATGCGGTAGAGCCCCCTCGCGGTTTCCGGCGGCCAGGCAGGATAGGCCCCGGTCCACTGGTGATCGGGCCGCACGTCGAAGAGCACGTTTTCGTCGGCAGGAGAAAGGGCCCGCATCCACGTCTCGGTCTGAAGCTCACGCTCGAAAAAGGCGACCATTTCCGCCTTCTGCTGCTCTGTCAAGTCGCGCGGGATGGCGTTGAGCACCGTCAGCAGGTCGTAGCAGTGGCGCACCTCATGCAATTTTCCGTCCGGGTGCCGCGCATGCCAGAAGCCTTTGCCCTGTACATAAAGCGGCATGACGGCGTTGAGCAGTTCCTCTGCCTCCCCCCGCAGCGCCTCGCTCTGCCCGCGCATCTTGCCCAGGACATCCAGAAGATCGGCCACTATGCGCATGCTCAGCACATTCGCGGAATTGAGACTGGCCACTTCGTGCGTGTATGTGCTGACGCATTCCAGAAGGTTGTTGATGCCGCCATAGTCCGCCAGCCCGTGGCCGCTCCTGAAGCTCTTCCACTGGCGTGCATACTCGAGAAGAAAGTCGATGACCCGCTTGCCAGTGGATGCCACATATTTCTCCAGCCATTCCCAGCGGCCCGTCCACTGTGCGTACGCGCGCGCCATGCTGACCATGGCATAATCATTGACCGCATACCAGTAACCGACCGGTCCTCCCGTCAGGTATTCGGTGCCGAAGTGCTCGTGGATATCGGTGCGCATCCAGTGTTCCAGGTACTTGCGCATCACATCGGGATCCAGCATGGCATGCACGTGCATGCTAAGAAAGTAATCCCACAGGAACGTGACGGACTGCCAGTACCGCGGCATCAGGGTATCGTAGGTGCGGCCCAAAGCGGAGTGCGGGCTGTCCCGCTTGAAGTAAATCACCCCCAAGGCCCCCATCCAGTACAACCGAAGGATGTCGGCGTCGGCAGTGTCAAGCTCGGGCAGGTGGCCGCCGTACCTGTCGTTGCCCGGTTTGTAGATGGCTTTCAGTTCGGCGTTCCAGTAGCGCCGCACGTGGTCCAGTTCGCTCGGAATACGACTTACAAGGGCATCGTACGTGGACTGCGCTTCCGACTCTGATTCCGCTATGGCGCTGACGTAGCTGAAGCGCCACGTTTGGCCGGGCACGAGGCGCACCGCGTATCGGAATCCGCTAATCTTTACGATATCTGCCACGGGATACGTGCCCTGAATGGAAATCGCAGTGCTCTGCCTGGCGCTAAACAGAACAGCTCCGCGCCCGGCATCCACAGACGCACGGTTGTCTTTCTCCTGTGGCGGCAGGGGTGCGTTCCAGCTGCGCACGGCTCTCGTAACGCGGCCCTGCACGTTCAGGCCCACCTCGGTCTCTCGCGCTACGCCGCTCCGGTTTTCGATTTCGATTTGCACTATGGCCGCCATCTTGCCCGGCACCAGCGCCGTAGTGGATTCAAGATGCAACCCCTCGAAGGCAGCCTGGCGCACCACGCGATCAGGATACCAGGTAAAGGTGACGGGCACGCCCAGCGACGGGAAATGCCGGCCGTCCAGCACAAAAGAGCCCGAGAGCGCGTCAGCAGTGGCAAACGGCGGAAAGCTCAGGCTGCGAAGGCCCGTTAGGTCAATGGCCGTCTGGACCGCGCCTAGAAAATTCGTGAGTCCCGGTGGAGCGAAGCAGTCGCCGAACCTGTGTTTCATCGGCGCACTTTTGAGATCGTCGACTCCGGGGATCATGTGCTCACTTTCGCGGAATACTGCCGATGACCAGCCCGGTTTGTCCAGACCTGCACAAGTGCAGTTGCGGGGTGCCTACTCCAGCGTAACTTCTATCAGATGGGGAAAGTACTCCTCGAATTCAATGTAGGTGATATAAAGAATTCGGCCGTTTTCTTCGGCCAGCTCCGGATGCTCCTTGCCGGCGTAGATGAGCCGCGGATACGGAATGGGCTTCTCCGGCGGGCTCACTTTCCACAGGAGGGTGCCTTCGCTCCAGGGGCCCCAGGGGGCGGGCGCAGTCCGGCCCACGATTTCACCGGTCAGCCCCATGCAATGCACTGCCAGGTACTTTCCCAGATACGCATTGTAGGACACGGACATTTCGTTGGGCATGCCCGAAAAAACGACCTCGGCCTCACGGACATCCCTGCTCCAGCGCTCCGGGTCACCGGAGAAGTACTCATACCGGTCAATGCGCTGCATATCGTTCGGGCGTACCCGCGCCAGGTAGGCGTGGTAGCGAAAATCAGGCGCCTGCAGACTGCCGTAGAGGAAGACCCGGTCAGCTTCCTTGTCCACCAGCACGGCCGCGGCAAACTGGGGCTGATCGCTCGGCCAGAGCACGGTCGTGCCCTTGTGCTCAATGCGTTCGAATGTCCAGTCCCTGTCTGAGCCAACGGCCAGTCCCGTCCCTACTATCTCGAAGCCGACGGGAAACGGGTCCCCGCCTTCCTCGAGCATGCGGATTTTCATGAAGAAGAGATACAGGACATCCCCCAGCTTGCAGCCGTGCATGCACCATGTGCGGTCCTTGTCCGGATGCTCACCGGGCAGAGGCAGGACGAGCTGCCGAAGCTTGCCGTCTGCATTCAGGACATAGGAAAAATCGTTCAGCCCGCCGCGCCCCGTGCTGTCGCGCAGAATCAGCCCCGTATTGGTGATCATCTGATCGAAGGGCCCCTTGCCACTCAGGTCCTGTCCGCCCACCGGATTACCAAAGATGTACCAGAGGCTTTCCTTGGGTCGCTCACCGATCAGCGTATCGCCGAAGTACCAAAGCACGCGTCCATCGCCAAGCGGAATGGAATACGCCCCGTCCTGCCCCACCATGCGGTGCGGGTTATTGACGAACTGCGGTCCCAGGTCGTTGACGGAAGCGACCTGCAGACTGGACGTAAGGTTATCCATGCGGCAAGAGGCGCAGCCAGGAATGGCCGGCAGGTACCGTAACCCGTGAGGCCCCAGTCATGCAGCGCACTAGAGCAGTTGCAGGCAGGTACCTGCCAGATTTCCGCTACTTGGCCAGCACCATCGTGCGCGTCTCCGAAAAGTCACCCGCCTGCAGGCGATACAGATACGTGCCGCTTGGCAGCCCATCGGCCTCAAACGTGGCCTCGTAGACGCCGGGAGCTTTCGTCTCGTTGACCAACTGCGCCACTTCGCGGCCCGTCACATCAAACACGTTCAGGCTGACGGGCATGGCATCCTCCACCGCATACCGGATGGTCGTGGACGGATTGAAGGGGTTGGGATAGTTCTGCTCCAGCACGAACTCGGACGGAATCCCGTCCGCCGTAACGTCCTCTATGCCCACGCCTCCCATGACCGTGATCATGTGCCCCATGGAAGAGTCTGCGCCATTCACAGACTGGTCACCACAGGTCATGAACCAATCACAGGTCGGCGCATAGGCATCCTTGGTCGCCACGTAGCCCAGCGCAAAGTCTCCAGTGGTCTGGCCAACCTGCAGCTTTAGCATAACTTCCGCGACCAACGTCGGGCCGTGCGCGTAGGACGTATCCGAAACGGTGCCAATCCACTTCATGCCGTCGGGTGCGGCGATGGCCTTCTGCGTGGAATCGGTCCAATCCGCGGACTCCACAAGCGTGCCGCTACCTACATCGCCATTGTCGTCGGTAGCGCTGTATTCTCCCGATACGAAATCCCAGTCCATGGGCACCAGGACAGAGAACACCCCCTTCCAGGGATTCGCGTCTGCCTCGTTTTCCTGGATTACGGCGCGCACGTCGATCACCTCGCCCGTGTTGGCCATCTCGGGCATTTCGATTTCAAGGATCAGGCATGCCGACCAGACAAGGCAGACAGCTGCTACTGCTGCCCACGCGATCGCGCGGCCCCGGCGCCCTGTCCAGGCTGACGTGTTGGTAGTTGATTGGTCCATGACAACTCTCCTCTAGTGGTTTGGTGGTATTTGCGGCGGTCGCACGCGCAGGGCCGCGACCCGATGTCGCTATCTCGCAGACAGGCTGAATTTAAGGGTTTGAAACTCTCCGGGAGCGAGCGTAACAGAAGCAGCGTCTCCATCGACGGAAAGGGATTCTCCGTCACCCCCAAACATGTTGGCACGCGTGCCGCTATTGACGTCGAAGAGCGCCGAGCTGATCCGCGCCTCGGCCGGAGCATCCGGATGCATGTTCATCAGGCGAAGCACCACGCCGCGCCGGTCGGCCGCCGGCTTCAGCGCCAGGACAACCACACTGCCCCCCTCCACGACGAGGAAGCTCTCGCTGGCAGGCTCGGAGCGCAGCCACGTGTAGCGCACGACAGGCGGCGCACTTATCTCCCATCCGAACCGGCCGGTCGATGCCGGCTCGAAGGCCCCCTCCCGGCTCGCAAAGCTGTAGCGGAAATCCAGCATGCCCTCGTTCTCCTCCCACCGATTCCAGTTTTCGGGAAAATTATTGACCACGTTCGCCAGTATGACCGCATCGCCCGCCGAACTCTGGCGCAAACGCACAACGCGGCTGTCTGCCGCGGCCCAGCTTACGGAATAATCCGCGCTGTGCACTCCTACGCCGCGCCTTACCGCAAACGCATCATGCTCCATACCCGGCAAGCGGTCCGTGCCGGGATCCAGGAAGCCGCCCAGAACATCGACCGCAGCGCGGCTGCCCGGCACCTTGAAGGGAAAGGCAACGGCATATTCCTGCACCTGATCCGGAAACTGGAGCGTTTCAAGGTCCACGCTGTGATGCACGTCCACGCGGTCCAGGTCTTCCCAGAGCGTGTATTCGGACCGCGCAAACAGGTGGCCGGGCCGGGCCGTCACCAGCGTCAGCCGTACCGGGCTCTCGTCTCGCACATACATAGTCACCTCTTGAGCGTCCATGACCTCGAACGACGACGCATCCAGGGATTCGGCTCGAAGAGGCAGGCCGAACGGCGTATCCCCGGCGGCCCCTATCAATTCCCTTTCGCTCTTCCGGTCCAGAATACGCACCACGCTCCCGGCGGTGCAATCCCCTGTTATGCGATAGTAGGCATTCTCTATGCTGCAGCCTTCCGCCTGCAAGTCGCCCTCGGGCACTGGATCAGGTTCGCTGATCCGCTCAAGCCGAATCTTCTTGTAGCCCAGGGGCGGCACGCCCCGCGCCACGAATCGCAAGGTATGGCCGGTTTGGCGACTGGGGATTACCTCTTGCTTCTGAAGATCGATCGCGCGATACCCGTGCGCGTTCTCCCTGGGAAACTCCACTTCGACCGGCGCATCGCGAATCCAGTTAAGGGGATTGAACACGTACAGGGCCTCGCCCTCGAAGCTCTCCTCGCGCGCGGAGAGCCGATACGCCGCCCGCTCCATTACTTCCCTGGTCGCAAGAGCCGCATCCTGCACGTACTGCTCCCGATACGCCATCGTAAGGAGGTTGTCGGCCGGCGAGCCATAGCCGTATTCCAGTCCGCTTCCGTGGCCGCTGAAGTGGAGCAGGTTCTCATATGACTCGCCAATCCGGGCAGTGAGAGGATCCTGCAAAGGATCAAGAAGCCAGGACAGGGTGGCCATTTTCTCGGCCGACAGCACGTGGTGCTGCGTCCAACGCTGTCGCACCATGCGTGCGGGCTCCCCCTGGTATAGTACATCCCACGTCGAAGTCCAGTCTCCCTTTACAACCGGCAGCGCGTCATATCGGGCCTGAAAGGCCTCGGCAAACGCGTCAATGTTGCTCACATGAATGCGCGGATACGCGTTCTCTGCGTTCCAGGCTGCGGCCGTGGCCGGGGCTTTGAGCGGAATCGCACCGTTGTCTCCGAATGTATGGACGGCCAGTACCAGATCGTACCCGTACCCCTGCGCACTGAGCCTGTGCAGCCTTTCCCACAACCGATACGGCACCGCATCCGCGCTCTTTTCCAGACCCAGGGTCTGTCCCTCATTATAGGCTTCGCTGCGGTAGGTAACCACGCGGCTTCCGCCAACGCCTTCCCAGTAGAACACCTTGGGCAGGCTGCGCTGCAGCGCATAGTTGCTGTACACTTCGTTGAGGCCTGTAACAAGAAACGAGACGCCGGCCTCTTCCAGAACCTGCGGCATCATCCAGGACAGCCCCGGCACATCGTTGTAAACGGCGGCTTCGAACTGCAATCCGAATTCGCGCGCGAACGCCCTACCCTTGTCGAAGGAGCGTATGAGTTCCTCTTCGCTCACCCAGCCCGTATAGGGATTCGTGTACACGGGAGAGACGGCAATGCGTCCCGCCTTCACCAATTCCATCAGCCGGTCGAATTGTTCGTGCGAACGTCCGAGCCTGTATTGCTCCAGCTGCCAGATGGTCTCAATGGTCCAGGAAAACGACGAATCCCGCTCGCAGCGTGCCAGGACATCATCCAGCGCACGCAGATGGCGTTCCTTTACTACAGGCTGTGTGTTGGTGTACCCGATGTCGGTGTGCGACATCATAGCCAGGTGAATCTCGTAGTGCGGCTGCGGCATAAGCGAGGCGCTCGCCGTCAGAAACTCGTCTCCCAGGTCCAGCCGAATCTCGGCGGTGACCTCCCGGGTGACCTCCGGCAAGTAAAGCGGATGGCGACTCTCGCCAAATGGTACCCGCTCCAGCGTGGCCGCATGCTCCGCATCCCCGGCCTTGATACGCAAAATGCCTGTTCGCTGCTCGCCCGACAAGGATATGACGGAGAGATCGAAGCGCTGCTGCAATCCGTCCCGTGATTCCCTGAAGAAAAACGTCGAGACAAGGTCGACGCCCGCTGCCGCCTCTCCGGTCGGCACCTGTATCTCCACCCCGGGAACGGGGAAACCGTCTGCGCCTGTCAGCCTGGCATAGAATCCCCACTCGTAGCGAATTTCACCGAAGAAGCCCGGCGCTTCATTACGGTGGGTCTGCCCCACCTTAACCAGGAGGCTGTTGCGCCCCGCCTCAAGGCGAAGCGGCAGTGCATCGGTGTCGGGCTCCGCATTGCGATCAGCCGTGCTGGCGCGCACAGCATCACCGTTCAGCATCACCTTGACGCTGCTGTTGCTGCCGAGCTTCAGCACCACATCCTGCTCCGCCGGACTGTCGATGTAGGCAAATGCATAGCCTGCCTTCGCCTTCCAGACTTTCTCCGGTGTGTCTCCCGGCCGCACCCATCCCATTGCCGCGTTGAAATTAACGAAGCCGCCTCGCTGCACGTAGAGCGGCTTCCAGGCCACGGTCCCTCCCTCGACGAGGGTAGTCTCCTCGATGCGGCCCGCCACGGGCATGATGGCCGCCTCCCCGATCACATCCGCGTCCACGGCCTGCCCGAATCCGACGAGGGGCTGTTCAAAGGGCCCGGCCACCAGCCAGGCGGGTATGAAGCCTGCCTCCGTAAGACCAAAGGTGACATACGCCTGCCCGGTGCCGCGGGAAGGATCGGAGAGACTCACCGGCCCTCTATCCGCTTGTGCGAACGCCGCGACAGTCGTCAGGAAAAGCAGCGTGCCTGCCGTATAAACCTGCCGCATGCGTACCTAGGCTTTCAGTCCGCTCATGGTGAATCCCTGAATGAAGTATCGCTGGAAGAAGAAGAATATGATCACCATGGGAATCATCATGATGATGGAGGCCGCCATTAATATGCCCCATTCCGTCTGATGCTGCCCCACGAACAGGGCAAGCCCCAGCGCCAGCGTGTTCTTGGCCTGGTCGGATAGGTAAATGAGCGGCCCCAGGAAATCATTCCATGAAAACATGAACGTAAGGATCGCCACGGTAATGAGTGCCGGACGAGCCAGCGGCATCGCAATGTTCCAGTACAGGCGCCACTCGCTGCACCCGTCGATCCGGGCCGCATCAAACAGTTCGCGGGGGATGGTCAGGAAAAACTGGCGCAGCAGGAAAATATTGAACGCCCCGCCGCCGAGGAAGGCCGGGACTATGAGCGGCTTGTAGGTATTGAGCCAGTGCAGCTCCTTGAAAATCACGAATAGCGGGACCATGATGACGTGCAGCGGCAGCATCATCGTCGCAATCACGAAAATGAAGAGCTTGTCCCGCCCGGGCCAGCGAAGACAGGCAAAGGCATATGCCACGAGCGAGCTGGAAAAGACCGTTCCCAGGATGGTCAGCGTCGTTATGTACGTCGTGTTTTGCAGGTACCTCAGGAAGGGCAGGCGGTCAAATACCTCGGCGTAGTTCTCCCAGCGGATCTCTTCGGGAAACCACGTAGGCGGAATGGCGAATATCTCCTCGTTGCCTTTCAGCGAGGCCGACAGCATCCAGAGAAGCGGGATGATAAGCACGACGGCAACCGCCACCAATACCAGGTAGATGGCCACCTTCTTTATTGACGCTATGTTGGGCCCTTGCATCAGGAGCTCTTAGGTTCTCCCGTGTAATGCACCCAACGCCTCCCTAGCCAGAACTGGAACATGGTGACCACGAGCGTGATGACCAGCAGAATCCAGGCCATCGCCGAGGCATAGCCCATCTCGTAGTCGTCGAACGCCTTGAAATAGAGGTACAGGTTGTAGAAGAGCGTCGAATTGAGCGGCCCCCCCTTGGTCATCACGTAGGCCTCCGTGAAGATCTGGAACGAAAAGATGACCTCAAGCACGCTCCAGAGAAATATGACGGGCGACAGCATCGGGACCGTCACGTGCCAGAAGCGGGCCCACCAGCCGCCGCCATCAATCTCCACCGCTTCGTAAAGCGATGGCGGAATGCCCTGCAGGGCAGCGAGGAAAACGATCATCCGTGCACCGCCGATGGCCCAAAGACTCATGAGCGCCATGCCCGGCTTCGACCATGCCGTGCTTTGAAGCCAGAGCGGCCCCGGCAGTCCAAGCCATCCGAGCGCAGTATTGACCAGTCCGATCTGCGGATTGAACATCCACATCCAGATCACGGACAGCACCACCCCGGTGATGATGGAAGGCAGAAAATAGGCTGTGCGGAACCACTTGATGCCCCGTACCGCCTGATTGGCCAGTACCGCCAACACGAGCGATCCGCCGATGGCAAGCGGCAAGCGCAGAATGGTGTAGACCAGCGTGTTCCAGATGGATTTGCTGAAGTACGGATCGTCGAGAAGAAGCTCGCGGTAGTTGTCGAGGCCGATAAATTGCGGTACGCGCAGCACGTCATACTGGCACAGGCTGTAGTAGAGCGACATGGCTATCGGATACAGCCCGAAGATCAGAAAGCCTACGGCCCACGGCGAAAGGAAGGCGTACCCTGTCAGGGTCTCCTTGAATCTGTAAGACGGAGCTTTCACGCAGTCAGGGCTAGTGGAAGTCCATCCTGGAGCGGACATACCGGTCGTAGCGCACGGCCCGGTCAAGAGCCGACTGCACGGTGGCCTCGGCCTGCCGGAGCGCCGCCCCGGGAGCCTGCTCTCCGTGCACGCTGCGCTCAAGCGCGCCGTAGAACTCTCGCCAGAACACGCCATGCGCCAGCGGCACCACCGTCGGCGAGTGGGCAAAATCCATCTGGCGCACGAACACCTCTACCAGGGGCTCCGATATAAAGGAAGAGTCGTAGGCCGCGTGCATGTTTGCCGGAAAGAGCGGATCGTCGCGCTCCGCGATTTCCTGCAGCTGGGTTTCCTTCTCGACGCTGAACTGCATGAAGGCCCATGCCGCCTCCACATGCCGGACTCCCCGAGGCATGCCCAGCCACCAGCTTCCTGCCATCGAAACCGTCGGATACCCCTCGAAGGACGGAATCTCCGTAACCCCGAAATCCATGTCCGGCCGGTAACGTGCAAGGAGGTCAAGGAAGCTCATATCGAGCACCACCATTGCGAGCTTGCCAGCCAGGAAGCCGTGCTGCTCGCCTGTTCCAAGCCCGCCGATGAAGGCCTGCACGGACTCAAGGTCATAATCCCGGTAGAATTCGATGGTCCAATTGAACCCGTCCAGCAGCTCAGGCACATGCAGCGCCACCTCTTCGCCCCCCTCCTGTACGTAGCTGACTCCCTTCTGCCAAGCGATTAGGGAGGCGACGGACATATTGCCCAGGATGCCCTGGTGCGCGCCGCTGAAAACGGGCAGGAAGCCCGCCTGCGTAATGTGGCCGTCGGAATTTTGAACCAGTAGCTGCCGGGCCAGGCTGCGCACCTCGTTCCACGTGGCGGGCGGCGTCTCGGCATCCAGTCCGGCTTCCCGGAACAGGTCCTTGTTGTAGAAGAAGGCGTAGGAGGCCGTATTGACGGGCAGCGCAAAGGGGCGGCCCCGCCAGGTTACCTCCTCCCACAGCGCCGGAAAGAAGCGGGTGGTGTCGAAGTCCGATTGCGCAATCAGGTCATCAAGCGGGTGCAGCGCCATGCGCGACGCCCAGCGAACCACGGGCACGAACTGGCTAACAACATCAGGGGGATTTCCGCTGAGCACGGCCGTCAGGATCTTTTTTTCGTGTTCCTGCCAGGGAATCGGCGTGGCATCAATGACGATGCTGTCCTGGATCTGATTGAATTCGCGAACGGCAAAGGGCACATCGTCTTCCGCGCCCACGATGTACCAGTACCGGATGTGCGTAGCGCCATCTTGCCGAGTGTCGCTGTCTGATTTGTCATGAAGCAGCAACACCAGGATGGCCAGGCTCGCTGCCCCGTATCCGATTCTCCTGGCGACAGAAGCCCGCATGATCTGCACCTCAGCGAAGAATGATCAATGTCCGGCCCTGTCGCTCCGTCAAGCCTTCAGGCGTAGTGGCTTCCGCCGCAAGGAAGTACACCCCGCTGGCCAGCGGCCGTCCCTGCCGGTCCGCACCCAACCACACGTGCGCGTGCTGTCCGGCGGGGCGCCTTGACGCGTGGATCGTGCTAACCTCGCGACCCAGCACATCATAGATGGCAAGGCGCACATCAGCCATCCGCCCCAACTCGTATCGAAACGTGGTTTGATGGCCAAACGGATTGGGGAAGTTTTGCTCCAGAGTGATGATCCCGGCTGCCGGCAGAGACTCTTCCGTGCTAAACCTAATATCAGGAGCCAGCCACAGGGTCTTCACTTCGTGCGGTCCGAAGGACACGGCAGCCTGCTGCTGAACGACCGGCAGATCGCGCTGAACGTCCTCCAATAGCGTAGTCTCCAAAACGCTGTCCACCTCAGGGCCAAACGACAGGGTCGCTTCGACGCCCGCTGACAATGGGTTATAGAGGCGGACTATGAATCCCCATCCGGCCCTTGCTCTCTTCAGCGTCGACAGCTGGAGCGTCGCACCTTCTACGGACATAAAAGCGTAGCTGTCCACAGGCAGAAGACCCTCCTGTCCCGGCGGCAACACGCGTACGTCGAGGGGCACATTGAAGTTGTAGGCAAAATGCGTGGCCGCTGCAGCATCGGCGGCGCCTTCCTGTGACGTTACCGAGAATCCGGCTTCCAGCGGCCCCACGCCGGCCCGGTATGCCGTGCCGGCGGTGTTGAACGAGGTCAGAAGCCGCACCCGGCCATCGAACCGGCCCGCCGGATAGGCATGGATTGCAGGACCGTCAGTGGCAAGAATCGCGCTGGCGCTGCCGCCCGATATCAGCGCCCACCGCTGCATGGCATAGTGATTGCTGCGAAAACCGCTCAGTTCGTCCTCGAACACCCGCACATGCCCGAAGGGGATCTCGTACTCGAGGGTTGCATCCGGAAGGCCGAAGTGGAACACAAAATCCACTCCTTCGAAGTTGGTGGGTGGCCGCTTGTCATACCTGTTCCTGAAGTCGATGCGCTTTTGGCCGACCGGAAGGATGATCTCGCTCTCGTAGGCGTTCGATCCCGGGGCCGTGCCTGAAAGGTGTATGCGCTGCAGCACGGCTCCGCTGTCGCTGCTGACGACCATGAAAGCAGAGGCTGCTCCTCCGTTGTAGACGTATTGATTGAGGCGGCCGTCCGCCTGCGCAAGCTCCGTGCCGGACGCCTTGTCCCGCAAGCTCCTGACACCACCCGTTGCCAGATCCACCTCAAGGCGATAAGCCTCGCTCTCAAGCGTCGTACCGCCGAGAGGCCGGGCCGCAGGCAATGATCCCGGTTCTGCAACCAGGCGGAAGAGCTTGTATCCCAGCGGCGGTACGCGGGCCGCCTGGAAGGCGACTTCGCCTGTCGAAAGCACCTGCATGGGCAGCGCTTCGCCTGATTGCCCGTCCACGACGCGAAACGCCCCCAAGGATGCCACAGCCGGGTCGCCCAGCGGAATCCGCACTGCTTCCGATCGCTCCCAAGGCAGCGGGTTGAATACTGCAGCAACGGGATTCTCCCCCGTTTGAACGGAGGTGCCCAAGGCATCGAGAGCCTCGGCCAGGATGGCTTCGCCCGCGTCTTTGGCGGCGCCTATCCACTCCATCTTGCGCCGCCAGAAGGGCGCATTGCCGCTTGGCAGGACCGCTCCCAGGTTGTGATCCTCGTACAGCAGATTGTCTATGTAGGCCCGGCGCAGCCTCGCGCCCGGATAGGCATAGCCCGGAACCAGTGCGTCCGCAATGGAAGCCGCGGTCTCTGCTGCGGGCAGCAGAGCCTGGGCCCTGCGAGACATCAGGAAACCTCCCGTGGCCGAGCCCGCAAACGACCAGCTCCACCAGTTGGGGGCATCCCCACGGAAAACCGGAATGGGTTCCGTTACGTTTTCCGTGACGTACCGGAAAAAATCCGAAAAGGTTGCCACATGCATCGTGGAGGACGCATGCCGCTCGTTCCACAGGCGGACATTTTCCGAGATCTTGAGGTTCGGTGCCCCGTTGTCTCCCGTTGCCGCATTTATGAGCACCACATCGTACGGATAGCCCTCTGCCGCCAGATCGCGCAGTAGGGCACTGAGGCGCTGCTCCATCGTGGAGTATGCGCTGTACAGGCCCCAAATGCTGCCTTCGAGGTAAGCCCATCGGGGATGCATAGAGCGCCAGACGAGCGTTCGGTCGCCGCTCTGGGCCTCCCAGTAGAAGAGATTCGGCAAACTCGTAGTAGCGTAAAAGTCCGCCAGGAAGGAGTTCATCGCCAGTGAGGCATACGGGATTTTACCGCGGGAGAGCAGCTGCGCCAGCGACCAGGTAAACCCGGGCGTATCGTTGGTCACCGCCGTTTGGACCGGTATTCCGTACGCATATCTCAGCTCCTGGGCAAAGTAAAGAGACCGCACCAGCTCTTCCGGGCCAGCGAGGTCGGTCTGCAGGCTGAAGTGCATGGCCGCTATTTCGATCTGGCCTTTCCGCACCTGATTCATAAGGATTTCTACCTGCCCCGGGGAGCGGCTCTCAACGTAGTGTTCCAGTACCCATGTCACCTCAATCGTCCACTTGAACCGGCTCTCCGGAGGGTGCGATTGGGTCTGATTGATATAGGCTACAACATCATCCAGGTAGCGGCTGTGCGCCTCTACAACGTCAGGAACTGGTGCTGTAAAGCCCACGTCCGTATGCGAAAACGGCACGGCGAAGATCTTCCAGTCGCGGTCGAACTGGGCCACAACTTCCCCCGCGAGACCCAGGCAAAGCGCCCACAACACGCACTGCGCAAGCGTCCTTTTCATCAACGGGAGAGACCAAGCGTAAACCGGTGCGTGGTCCCCAGAATCTCCCCGAAGGGCACGTACGCGTAGTCTACCGTGAGGCCAAAGTTGGCCACCCGCGGGGGCACAAGCCCCGCACCGAGAGAAAGACGTCCCTCGTCCACGCGGAACCGGTAGCCTGCCCGCAGCGAAAGCACGTTCAGCAGCACGGATTCCAGACCTGCATTTACCCACTCGTTGTTGTCCGTCGGGTGTACCAGCTCCACGGAAGTTGACAGCGTAAGTGCGGAGGTGGCAACAAGCTCATCAGCCGCAGCCATGCGAAACAGGAGCGGCATCCGAAAGGATTCCCGCAGTCCTTCGACCGACGCCCCGAAATGCTGCAGCGTAAAGGCCAGGCGCAGCTGGCGAAACCCCGTAAAGTAGAGCGTGCCCACGTCAAAGAGCACGTTGCTGAACGTATCCTGGTCCAGCGTTTCGCGCACGTACTTGGCCTGCAAGCCAATCGTAAGCCGATCCGAAAATCGCTTTGCCGCCGCCAGCCCTGCCATGAAATCACCCGCATTAACCATGCGCCCGGTACCTTCCGGGTCCAATACCGTGGTCTCCTCGAACTGCTCGATGCCAAAGTTCATCACGCTCAGGCCGAAGGTGTAGGCTCCCACGGGCATGGCCGCCACCAGGGCGTCGACACGGCTGCCGGCCAGCCATTCGTTGTGCGTGAATTTGACTTCGGGCCCCGAGATCAGCGGCAGCGCCCCGACGTTCCAGAAAACGGCATTGGCGTCGTGCGTCAGGCCGCTGGCCGCTTCCCCGAGTGCACTTTCGCGCGCGCCGATTCCGATCTTGAGGGCCTGGAATCCCGCTGAACCCGTCTTCTCGAAATCGAATCCATAGTCGAGCTGGGCCCGGACGGGCGGCGCCATCGACAGAAGTGCCAGCACGAGTAGCAACGCACCGACAGATATCGGGCGCCCGCGCCCGGAAACAGCACGCGGCGCAGCCCTGCTCTCGGCCGTGGAGCACACAGCAGTCCGGGGCAGGTCATGGAGCTTTTCAGTGGCCACGAGTTTGCGCCGGTTCACTTGATGATGAGAAGCGTTCCCCTGGCGGTTCCGACGTCGGACTGGACTGTCCAGAAGTAGATGCCGGGGGCTACGCGCTGACGCGCATCGGAGAGCTGGTCCCATACGGCCTGCCCAGTATTGGGGTCATCGTGTTCCAGCACCTTGAACAGCTCGCCGCTCGAGGTATACACC
Source organism: uncultured Rhodothermaceae bacterium (assembly GCA_964639665.1). Classification (GTDB taxonomy): domain Bacteria; phylum Bacteroidota; class Rhodothermia; order Rhodothermales; family Bin80; genus CAZXEU01. Next base: position 17,225 of record CAZXEU010000082.1, read on the forward strand.
CGAACCGTCGCCCGCTCGGGCAGATTGGTCCACACTATGGTCGACTCCTCTCCCCTCGTCGGGAATCCGGACACAAGCCGGAACGGATTGGGAAAGACCCTGACATTCATCGCATCCAAAGCAGGCGAGCTGGCCACGGTCACGGCTTCCTCGTTGCGATTGGTAAACCAGCTCTCGTTGCCGTCATCATCAAGCGATATCACGCTGTAGAAATAGCCTACGCCCAGACTTACCCGGTTGTCGATGTACTTCCAAAGGCCCAGGTCATCGTCCCAGAACCGCCGGCGATCAATCTCATTTCCGGGCCGTACCCGACCGACGCGCTCGTACGGCCCCGTAAAGGCCCGTTCGCTTCGAAATATGCGGTATTCCCTGAAGCTGGCCTGACCGGTAATGGGGTCGACCCATGACGCATCCAGCGCTGGCCAGGTGAGCGAAATGGATTGGGATGCCGGCAGCGGGAGGATTTGCACGGCCGGCGAGGGCGGCGGCACCGAGGCCACGGCGTATCCGCGGCCGAAGAGGGACTGGGCGCGATCGACCGTGTTGCGCAGCGAGTCCAGCCCGGCCGGCAGCAGCGCCTGGGCATCCAGCCCCTCAATGGCCCGGCTGACCGGCAAGCCGTTTACAGCCTGCACCAGCGTAATCGATATGCCGGCGCCCGCCTCCAGCGTATACGGACCGCACGCCAGGAGCATGAAGGGAACGAGACGCTCGTCCGCTGCTGCCTGAAGCGACCGGTCCGCACCGGAGAGAATGGCGTACAGTTCCTCTTCCGAGGTTGACGTCAGCGTGAGGCGGTTTTCGTTGTTCAGAAGTTGTGCGATGAGGACGTTCGCCGGCTGCCCTTCTCCCGAGGCGCCCGGCGGCGCATCCAGGAGTGCCACCCCGGCATAACCCGGTGTCCGGAGTTCGCCCGTGGATGCCACATAGTTGCCCACATCCGTCGGCAAATCGAAATTGGGTGTGTCGTCCCACGCATACATCATGCGGCGGGCTTCATCGTAGCGCGTCAGTTCGTCCGCCCGGTTAAAGTCCTCGCCCCAGCCGTTGTGCGCCAGCACATCCTGGTAGCTGGGCCGAAGCAGGTACGGAAACCCTACATACACATCGGTGAGCTGCGCGCCGGAGCCATTCGTCAGCGTGTACTCAAGAGCAATGAAGTCCTTCAGGCCCGGAAAACTCCAGGCACGACTGGTGCGCCGGACCCGAATGGCCTCGGAGGTAGTCCACGTCGCGGTAATGGTCTGTTCGGCCTGGCTCGGATCGTAGCCTGCATCTTCCACGAAATTGTCGGCCTTGGTCATGGCCTCGTACGTCCCCTGGTCCCGAAATGCAAACGGACCGTTTTCGACAAGGAACAGACTGCCGTCCGACCGGCGCCCCCCGATCCACATCCCGGCGCCAAAATTGTAGGAGCGCTGCTCGTCCTTGCTCAAGAGCGTCGCAGGGCCACCCGGCCAGTCCATGCTGGGGAAGAATTCGAACAGGTTGGTCGGACTGGGTGCGCCGACGGTGCCATCGTCCTTCATCGTATCCCAGAGATCGCCCCGGTCGTGCACCTCGAATTCTGCCGTTCGCACCTGGGCAGACGCCGACGTGACCAGCGCTGCCAGGGCCAGCCCCCCCATGGTGCGCTTGAGCAGCGCGAAGCATGCGGCCTTCAGAGCCTTCACAAGACCAGTCAGCGGAGGTTGTAGCGGAGTCCGAAGAAGAAGCGACGGGGCGCAAAGTACGTCTGCCAGCTGATGTCGTAGCCTGCAGCATCCTCTGTCGATATCTCGCCGCTTTCCACGTAGTTCTTCACAGCCTCCGCGTCGAAAATGACATCGCCCACGGAGCGCAGATTCCTGGTGTTGAGCACGTTGGAAATGTTGGCATAGACCGCGAGCGTATGCGCATTCGCAATCCTGAACTGCTTTTGCAGCCTCAGATCGAGCGTCCTGATGGGAGGCAGCCGATGATTGTCCCTCGTATCCGGTGGATCGTCAGGCCCCACGTACGTAAAGGCGCGCCCGCTCACGAAGCTTAACAGCGCGCTCAGGCTCGCGCCGCCAAGTGCTGCTCCCAAAACGGAGTTTCCGGGCTCGTCGGGATACTGCATGAACAGGTTGGCACGCATAATGTGCGGGCGGCTGAACGTCGTCTCCGTTGGCAGACGCTTTGTAACCTCGCTGTCGTAGACGTAGTCCGGCGTGCCGCTCTCGTCAAAGCGGATCGTGCCAGGCGTAGCGCGCCCCTGTGTCACACGGGAGAAGTTGTAGTTCCCGTTCAGACTGTACCAATGGCTGTGGACCGTTCGGAGCGTGATCTCAAATCCGCGTGCGTCGCCGTAATCGCCGGCAAAGCTGGAAACGTAGAACACGTTGGGCGTGACAGCGCCCCGGAAGGGGTCGAACATGTAGACGCGGCGATCGAATATGCCCTGCCGCGGCATGGTCTGATCGAAAACGTCCTTGTAAAAGCCGGTAACGTCAAGCACCACGGCATCACCGAAATTCTGCACGATGCCCACTTCGAAGAGGACGGTCTTTTCCGGTTTGAGGGCATCCAGGGACAACACCACGACGCGCTCGGGATCGCCGTCGAGCGAAGGAATGTGCGCCGGCTGCCGCCCCTCGGCCGCAGCTGCTTCGTCCTCGGCAATCTGGCGCCTCACAATGTACTCGGGCCGGAAGTAGTTGAATTCGAACAGGCGATCAAGCGGCGGCATCTGGTAGAAGTGCCCGTAGTTGAAATGCAGAACCGTATTGTCCGTAATGGGGAAGGAGACCCCGATGCGCGGGCTGACGCGGTGGAAGCTCCTGGCCGGCGCGCGAGGCTTGTCCAGGACATTGTCAAATGCGTACTTGATGCGCCCGTTTTCGTCTACCTGATCCCGGTCGGCATCAAGTGCGGGATCGAAGTCGGGATCCACGCTCAGATTGAACAGGTCGCGCGTGGTAAACCAGTTCACATTGGGATCAAATGCGTCATACCGCACGCCCACATTCAGGATCATGTTGTTGAATTCCATCTTGTCCTGTACGTAGGCCGCAAATTCGACCGGATGATGGGTCTCGTGCAGTCCCCGGTTGAGCCAGTATCCCGGCTCGGTGCTGAACGAGGGATAGCGGTACGCGAAGTTCTCCCTGAAGGTGTTTCGCCGGACCTCGATTCCCGCCTTCAGGAAATTGTAATTGTCAATCTGCCAGTTGGCACTACCCTCAAGGGAAAGGTCCCCGACCTCGTTGTGCTGATCAAGAACAAATGTCCATGCGTCGTAAGGCTCGTCGGGGTAGCCGTTGTAGCGTTGAAACCCGAATAGCGTCGGATTTTCGCTTACACCAAGGCGGGTAAAGTCGCTCGGCTGCTCCCGCATGTCACGCCAGAACCGGCTCAGCTGCACGTCATAGTAAAAGCGGGGTGATAGCGTATGCGTCCAGTGGCCGCTAAGCAGCGTCGTCTTGCCCTCCAGGAGGGATCCCCATCCGCGATAGAACTTGACCTGCTGGATATAGTCGCCGTTTTCCTGCAGGGTGGAATGGCCGAGCCGGTTGTAGAGCGCCCCTACCTTAAGCTTCATGTTGGGTCGCAGCTGCAGGACCACGTTGCCGACGATGTCATCCAGCTCCCGCTGGTCGCGGGGGCGCGGATAGGTATAGGCTTCGCGCTTCAGCTGCCCGGCAACAAAGAAGCTGGCGCCGGACTGATCCCTGCGGAACAGGGGTCCCCCGAGACTTCCGTAAACCTGGTGATCCGCAACGTCCCGGTAGTCATATATCTGGCCGCTGCGCAGCGGCGTCCACCAGTCAGGATCCAGCGTGCCGTCTTCGAGCGTGTTGTCCAGAAATTCCTTCTGCGATAGGGGATCGTAGAGATAGTTGCCGAAATGCTGCTGCCCGGCCAAGCCATGCAGGTATTCGAACGAGGCGCTGACCTGCGAGCCGCCCTCTCGCGTGACCACATTGACGATGCCCGACTGCGCACCGCCATACTGGGCATCGAAACCTCCGGTCAGAATCTGTATCTCCTGTACCGCGTGCATGTTTATGTTGGTGAACGATCCACCTTGGTCAGCGCGTCCTTCCACCAGGGCCGCCGTGCGTGCGCCGTCCAGAAACCACAGCACTTCGGTCTGGTCGCCTCCGCGCACGGCGTAGCGGCTCTCGCCCCTGCCAGATCCGCCGAGTCCGCCCACAATGGGCTCGGGATCAAACAGCACGCCGGTCTGGACCATGAGTCCTTCGCGAGCGCTGCGCACCGGCAAGGCGTGCAGCTGCCTGATATCGAGGTAGTGGACACTGGCCGTCTCATCGCGCTGTACTAGTGGCCGGCCGGCCGTAACCAGCAGCTCTTCTCCCATTTCAATGGCTTCCGACGTCAAGGTGACATCCACGCGCGTAGTCAGGCCGCTCTGCACGACGACATCCTCTACCACGACCGTCGCAAAGCCCAGCATCGTTACACGTAGCCTGTGCGTACCCGGCGAAACAGCCAGGATGAGAAAATCGCCGTTGCTATCCGCTGCCCCTCCAAGGGTGGTGCCCTCGACGAGAACGTGCGCCCCGATCAAGGCCTCGCCGGTCTCCTCGTCGGTGATGGTGCCGACAATCTTCCCCGTCTGGGGGAAGTTGGCAGGGGCGCTCCGAACCGATGGAATACATAGCAGCACGCAAAGCCCCAGGCCGAGAATCTGCAGGAACCTGGCTGTTGCCGACCCCCGTGGCCGCACTGCCCCGGATCCACCATGCAGTGGCGCATGCCCTCCGCTTTTCGAGCCCGGCTGGGACCGGCTGCATTCTGCGTAGGATGCACCTTCACCGCTGGTTTTATGGGGCCCTGGTCCAGTCACTCGTTGAATAAGAAGGCGGGTTCAGCCCGGAAGACCCAAAATAACACGGGCAGCGCCCCTTTTCCCTGGCCGGAACCGGGTTCAGCACCCAGGACACACTGTATCGCGTGCACTGCTGCGGTGCAAGTTCGGGAGCGGTGCATGCGCAGCAAGGCAGGTAGCGGCACGTGTTGGCCGGGCATGCCCGCTCGGCGCCTCGAGAGTTGGACGGCCTGCCTATGCCGCAGGCGGCTCTACGCTCCAGAACACGCCTTGCGGCCCGTTCTCGCGCCGCAGTACGCCCTGCATCCGTTTTATCGGTGCCCTGTTGGCTACGCGCGCGCCATCAGTGTGCCTCCTTTTTCCGAAATTCTTCTCTCTGACAGCAGATCACGCAGGCCTAACGCCAACCCATGAAATTTGCAGACAGAATCGCGGTCGTTACAGGTGGCGCCAAGGGTATCGGCGGAGCCACTGCGACACGGTTTCTGGAGGAAGGGGCGCAAACAGCGGTCCTCGACCTGGATGAAAAGTGGGCGCAGAAGCGCCTGGAGCCTTTCGGCGATCAGGCGCTTTTCATCCGGTGCGACGTGTCTAAGGCCAGCCAGGTTGAGGCGGCCTTCCAGCGGATCGCCACACGATTCGGAGGAGTGGACATCCTCGTCAACAACGCCGGGATCCAGCGATACAGCACGGTTACGGAAACCACCGAGGAGGAATGGGACCTGGTGATGAATGTGAATCTGAAGAGCGCATTCCTGTGCGCCAGGCAAGCGATTCCGCTCATGGACGGAAGAGGTAAGTGCGTCGTGATCAATGTGGCAAGCGTGCAGAGCTTCATTACGCAGCGCAACGTTGCACCGTACACCACGAGCAAGACCGCCATGCTGGGCCTGACGCGCAGCATCGCCGTCGACTATGCCCCCGACATCCGGGCCGTCGCCGTATGCCCGGGCACCGTGGATACGCCCATGCTCAGATGGGCAGCCAACCAATCCCCCGACCCCGAAGAAATCTACCGGGAGGTGCGCGAAATGCACCTCACGCAGCGCATCGCCAAGCCCGTCGAGGTCGCCAACCTGATCCTGTATCTTGCCGGCGACGATGCAGCCTTCATCACCGGGCAGGCCGTGCGCATTGACGGCGGCCTGGGATTGATCGTGGCGGGGAGCGTCCGGCAGTGAAGATCTCCGACATCAAGGCTACGACGGTTACGGTTCCACTGGAAGCGCCCCTTCGCCACTCGGCGGGAGCCCACTGGGGCCGGTTCGTGCGCACCATCGTGGAAGTGGAGACGGATGAAGGCATTACGGGTCTCGGCGAAATGGGGGGCGGCGGCGAGTCCGCCGAGGTGGCAATCCGAAGCCTGAAGCAGTACCTCCTGGGCCACGACCCGATGCAGCTGGAGGCACTGTACTGGAAGATCTGCAATCCTACCGCCTCGCTTTACAACAACCGGATTCAGATGCATGCGGCCATCGAGTTCGCCTGTATCGACATTATCGGCAAGAAACTGGGCATCCGGGCCTGTGACCTGTTGGGCGGCGCGCTGCGCGAAGAGGTTCCGTTCGCCTCCTATCTGTTCTTTCGCTACGCCAACGAGGAAACTGGGCGAGGTGGAGAATGCTCTTCCGATGCCATGGTACGACATGCGCAAAGCCTGGCGGAAAGGCACGGATTCACTTCGCACAAGCTGAAGGCAGGCGTCTTCTCTCCCGATTACGAGCTCGAAGTGTTTCGGGCGCTGGCGGCAGCCCTTCCGGGTCACCGCGTCCGCATTGACCCCAACGCCGTGTGGACCGTGGAGGAGGCCGTCCGCATTGGCAAGGCCATTGAAGACCTGGACAACGACTACTTTGAGGACCCATGCTGGGGTCTGGAAGGCATGAGGCGCGTGCGTGAGCTTGTCCGCATCCCGACGGCGACCAACACGGTAGTTGTGAATTTCGAGCAGTTGGCAGCGTGCATTCGCATGCGGGCCGTGGATGTGATTCTGCTGGACACCACTTTCTGGGGAGGCCTGCGCCAGGCCTGGAAGGCAGGCGCGGTCTGCAGCACGTTTCAGCAGGGCATTGCCGTGCACAGCTCCGGCGAGCTGGGCGTCCAGCTGGCCACCATGCTGCATCTGGGCGCCACGCTGCCCAATCTCACGTTTGCCGCCGATGCCCACTACCACCACCTTGTGGACGACATCATCGCGGGCGGCAAGATGCGCTACATTGGCGGCCGCATCACGGTGCCGAAAGGCCCCGGGCTGGGCATTGAGCTGGATCGGGACAAGGTGTCGCGCTACGCTGAACTCTACCGGGAGCTGGGATCGTACACATACGACCGTGATCCTAAGCGTCCGGACTGGTTCAGCATCTGGCCTGAAACCAGGTGGGCCAGCCCGGATGCCTGAAACATCTGCCGGCAATAGAATGGGCGCCGGCACCCTGTTGTTCAACAAACTTGGCTCCACGCAATGGATACCAGGCCCCTGCTGCCCCTGGC
>CAZXEU010000083.1:0-49261 GCA_964639665.1 uncultured Rhodothermaceae bacterium
CTATACGCTCGACGAGCTCTCCAACGAGGTAACGGGCACCACGAGCGCGTGCTTCGAGCCTGCCATCGACTACGTGGTGACCAAGATTCCGCGGTGGAATTTTGACAAGTTCGAAGGAGTGGACGAGGAGCTGTCTACCCAGATGAAAGCCGTCGGCGAGGTGATGGCCATAGGCCGTACGTTTACCGAGAGCTTGCAGAAGGCGTGGCAAAGCCTGGAAATCGGCTATGCCGGACTTGGAGCCGACCGCGACGAGGCCAGCCGCATGACGGTGCGCGAGCGCCTCCGAAAGCCGTACTGGGACCGCACCCTCCAGATCCGCAACGCCTTCAAGCTTGGCGCCTCTGTCGACGAGGTCCACGACATTACCAAGGTGGACCCCTGGTTCCTGCGGCAGATCCGGTCACTGGTTGAGCTGGAAGCCGAGCTGCGCACGTATCGCCTGCGCGACTTGGACACGGACCTTCTTCGCACGGCCAAGGAGAACGGCTTTTCGGACGCGCAGATCGCGTACCTCCTGGAGGGAGAGCACGCGGAAGAGGACGTGCGGCGCCTCCGCCTTAAGTCCGGCATTCGCAGCACGTTCCAGCTCGTGGATACCTGCGCGGGAGAGTTTCCCGCCCAGACGCCGTACTACTATTCTTCGTACGGGGACTCGAACGAGAGTCCGAAGACCGAAGGACGCAAGATCATAATTCTGGGGAGCGGACCGAACCGCATAGGACAGGGCATCGAGTTCGATTACTCCTGCGTCCACGGCGTGCTGGCGACGCGTGAGCTCGGCTACGAGGCCATCATGATCAACTGCAACCCGGAAACCGTCTCGACCGACTTCGATATTGCGAGCCGGCTGTATTTCGAGCCCGTGTTCTGGGAGAGGGTGCTGGATGTCATCGAGCACGAAAGGCCCGAAGGCGTGATTGTCCAGCTGGGTGGCCAGACTGCGCTCAAGCTGGCAGGCCAGCTTACCGAAATCGGCATACCCATACTCGGCACGTCCTACGAAATGATGGACCTGGCGGAGAACCGGGGCAAGTTTTCCGAAGTGCTGGAGGAGCTCGGCATACCTTCTCCCGAGTACGGCATGGCCAACACGGTCTACGGCGCCGTGCGGGTGGCGGAAAGCATAGGGTACCCCATACTGGTCAGGCCCAGTTACGTGCTGGGCGGCCGGGGCATGCGCATTGCCCTCAACAAGGAAGAGGTCGAGCAATATGTGACCAACATCCTGAGGTCCATGCCGGGCAACGAGATACTCCTGGACCTGTTCTTTGACGACAGCATTGAGATCGACGTGGACGCCGTGCGCGATGGAGAGGACGTGTGGATTACAGGGATCATGCAGCATATCGAGCCCGCGGGGGTCCATTCGGGCGACTCGACGGCCGTGCTGCCTCCCTATTCGCTGTCAGAGCCGATTCTCGCGACCATCAGGCAGTACGTCACGAAGATCGCACATCGGCTGGACGTCAGAGGGCTTATCAACGTGCAACTTATCGTAAAGGACGAGCGTGTGTATGTGATAGAGGCCAACCCCCGGGCCTCGCGCACGGTGCCGTTTGTGGCCAAGGCGACAGGGATACCCGTGGCCCGGATTGCCACGCACGTGATTCTGGGCCACAAGCTCGCTCCGATGCGCGAGCGCGGGGAGCTTGAATCAATGCTGGAGGGTTTTGCCATCAAGGAGCCCGTGTTTTCGTGGGACAAGTTTCCCGAAGTGCGCAAGGAACTGGGCCCCGAAATGAAGTCGACCGGGGAAGCCATAGCGTTCGTGGATGCGCTCACGGACGCGCATTTCAGCCGGCCGTACGAGATGCGCAACCTGTATCTGTCGCGGTAGCACCGGAAAATGGCAGGCCACAACAAATGGTCGAAGATCAAGCGGCAGAAGGCCGTCACCGACATTCGCAGGTCGAAAGTCTGGGCACGGATTTCGCGTGACATCACGCTGACTGCCCGGGAAGGCGGCGGTGATCCCGGCATGAACGCAAAGCTTGCCCTGGTCGTGCAGAAGGCCAAGGGCGAGAACATGCCGAAAGAGAACATTGAGCGGGCCATCAAGCGCGGCACTGGTGAAATAGAGGGCCAGGATTACGAGGAGCACACGTACGAAGGCTACGCGGCGGGCGGCGTGGCCATACTCGTGGAGGCCCTGACCGACAACACCAACCGGACGGTGGCGGCGCTACGGAGCCTGTTTTCCAAGCACGGCGGTGGCCTCGGGAAGGCCGGCTCGGTGGCCTACCTCTTTGACCGCAAGGGGGTAATCCAGATTCCGGCTGCCGAACACGATGAAATGGAGCTGTTCGAGCTCGTCGCGGAAGCCGGAGCGGAAGATCTGGAAGAGGACGATGGCATGTTCATGGTTACTACGTCCGTGGAGGACTTCGACGGCGTACAGGTAGAGCTCTTGGAGGCTGGAATCCGGCCTGCGGAGGCCGCTCTCGTTCGTCTTCCCAGGACCACCGTGACCGCGGAGGAGTCCCTGGCGACGCGGACCAGGACTTTTATCGAACGTCTTGAAGAGCACCAGGACGTGCAGGCCGTCTACTCCAATCTCTCGCTGTCGTGACTATCCTCGGCATAGATCCCGGCTCGCTGCGTACGGGCTACGGGATCGTGCGCATGGAAGGGCGGACCTGCAGGGCCCTCGACTACGGCGTGTGGGACCTGTCATCCAAGTCTGACCATGCCGACAGGCTCAAGGCCATTTATGGCGAGGTGGCAGGTCTGATAGAGCGGCGCACGCCGGAAGTGTGTGCCGTCGAAATGCCGGTCTATGGCAAGAACCCGCAGTCGATGCTCAAGCTGGGACGCGCCCAGGCCGCGGCCATGCTGGCGGCGCTTCACGCGGACATTCCCGTGGCGCAATACACGCCGAAGACCGTCAAACAGTCCGTTACCGGAAACGGCAATGCCTCCAAGGAGCAGGTCCGGTACATGGTAGAGAGACTCCTGGTGTTTTCCGATGCGGCCGGGGCCCTGCGGCACGACGCTTCGGATGCACTTGCCATCGCCCTTTGTCACAGCCACCGGAGCGTGGCCCTGCGGTACGCGGACTGGTCGGAGTTTCTGCGAGCCAATCCGGGGCGGGTGTGAGGCAGGTTCAAGAAAACAGCAAGCTTCCATGAAGGACAACGGTGAGCAGTTCCTCTGTGTGTCCCAGGCGGAGGTATTGGCTCTGCTCAGGTATTCCCTTAAGGAAGGGCAGGGCAAAGGCCAGACCACGGACTTAACGGCAGCTCTTTGTGAAGCAGAATCACCGCAAAAAACACAAAGGGTTTTAGCTGCATACGGGGAGTTGGTACAGGCTACCAAGCCGGTGAGTGGTAGGTCTGTTATTGACAGCGAACAGAGCGGCTTTGGGCGAATGGCCTGGATCACAGTGATCGCGACGGTGGTGTTCATTCTGGCAGCCGGAAATCTCATGGCAGATAGCTGGGCCGCGAGCCTCACTGAGCCCGGCGATAATGGTGTCTGGCTTGGGCTCAAACAACACGTGTGGGACAAGCTGACGCCATTCCTTTGGGGAGCCCTAGGGTCGTGTGTCTTTCTGCTAAAGACCTTGCAGGACTTGGCGAGACGCTCCGAATATGAGAAGCGCAAGCTAAAGGGATGGGGCACGAGGATTGTGCTTGGTGGCATTTTGGCTGCGATTGCCGTAATGTTTGTGCATCCGGCGTCGTTTGATAGTGGTGTCGTACCGCTTACGCCGGCGGCTCTTGCGTTTTTTGTTGGTTTGAGTGTCAAGGCGTTCTACAAGGCCTTAGAACGCGCAGTGGACAAGATCACGGCCGCGATCGGCGGGAAGTAGAAGCTCCGGGAATCGTAGTATAGAGCGCCGGCCGGTTACGGTCATCCACGCTCCATAACAGCCTGCAGTGCCGATGTTGCCAAGCCCATATCCCGCAGCGCCCCTTTTTCGCCGCGCAACCCTGATTTTTGTCGCCGCCGGACTCGCCTCCGCCCCAGCCTGGGCACAGGGCAGCCGGTTTCTGCACCAGCCGGACGCAAGTGCTTCCCACATCGTCTTTGTGCACGCGAATGACCTCTGGCTGGTTGCCCGCACCGGAGGCAATGCCGTGCGCCTTACCAGCTCCGATGGCGCAGAAACAGACCCGTCGTTCAGCGACGACGGAGAGTGGATTGCCTTTACCGGCCAGTACGAAGGCAATACCGACGTGTACCTGATGCCGGTAGAAGGCGGCCAGCCGGCGCGGCTCACCTGGCATCCGGCGGCGGACGTGGTGCAGGGCTGGACATCCGACGGCCGGATCCTCTTTCGGTCCGGCCGGGAGGGCGTGCCCACCAGGCTATGGAAATTCTACGCGGTATCCACATTAGGCGGACTGCCGGAGGCGCTCGATCTCCCCCAGGCCTACAGTGGGGGCATGTCGGCAGACGGCGCCTATCTGGCCTACCAGGAGATCGGACAGTGGGACCCGGAATGGCGCAACTACCGCGGAGGCCAGGCGCAGCCCGTAGGTATTGTGTCCACTGACACGTGGGAGCGGCAGACGCCTTCATGGGAAGGAGAGCGGCACATGGATCCGGTCTGGATGGACGGTGTCGTCTACTACATTTCGGAGCGTGACTGGGCGGGCAACGTCTGGTCGTTTGATCCGCGCACGGGAGCCGAGAGGCAGCTGACCCGCCACGCCGACTTCGACGTTAAGTCCTTGGGGGCCGGGGCCGGCATAGTGGTCTATGAGCAGGCGGGCTACCTGCATGCCATGGATCCAGTCGCCGGCAGCGCGCAAAGGCTGGAAATCCATGTCGCGGGTGATATGAACTGGTCCCGGGCGCGCTGGGAGGACGTGCCTCCGACGGCGTTGCGCAGCGCCAGGCTTTCTCCGTCAGGCAAGCGCGCGCTCTTCGAGTGGCGCGGCGAACTATTCACTGTGCCAACAGAAGACGGATCATGGCGCAACATCACCCGCACACCGGGCATCGCCGACCGGCACCCGGTGTGGTCCCCGCACGGCGAGCACATCGCGTGGTTCAGCGATGCGCCGGGCGAATACGGCCTGGTAATTGCCGCACAGGACGGATCTGATGCGCGCCGCGTCGACATTGTGGATCCGTCCTTTTACTTTCAGCCGGCGTGGTCGCCCGACGGAGAGAAGCTGGCCTTTACTGATACCCATTACCGCGTGCTTGTCCTGGACATTGCCTCCGGCGAAGTCACCCACGTGGATACGGACCGCTTCGCCCATCCGCAGCGCTCCATGAATCCCGTGTGGTCACCCGATTCCCGGTGGATCGCCTACGCGCGGCGTCAGGACAACCAGCTGCGTGCCATCTTTGTCCACGATACGGTCTCCGGAAGTACGCACAGGCTAACGGACGCTGCAGCGGATGCCATTACGCCCGTTTGGGATGATTCGGGGGAGATTCTGTATCTGCTCGCCTCAACGGATTTCGGCCTCAACACGGGCTGGCTGGACATGACCTCGTACGACCGCCCGGTGACGCGCTCGCTTTACGTCGTGCTGCTGGGAGCCGATGCGCCGTCCCCGTTTCTTCCCCGAAGCGACGAGGAATCGGAAGAGGAGGAGGATGAATCCGACGATCAGGAAGAAGATGCAGCGCCGGAGGTCGTCATTGACATCGAGGGAATCGGGCGCCGCACCATCGCCGCGCCGGGACTGCCTGCGGGGGACTACACCGGCCTCGTGCCAGGACCTGCCGGATCCGTCTTTGTGCTGGAGGCCGACAGCGACGGCCCGGGCGCGAAGCTTCTCAAGTACACGCTGGAAGACAGGGAGGCGGAGGACTTTGCCGAGGCCGTGGCATCGGCTTCGGTCTCGCATGACCGCAAGAAGCTCCTCTTTCGCAGCGGCAGCGCCTGGCGCGTCGTAGGCACGGAGTCGGCACCTTCCGGAGGCGACGACCAGCTTGACCTGGGCGGCGTCCGCGTGCGCGTCGAGCCTGAGGCCGAGTATGCGCAGATGCTGCGGGACGGCTGGCGCTTCATGCGGGACTTTCTCTACGTCGACAACCAGCACGGCGCGCCCTGGGACGATGTCTGGACGTGGTATTCGGCGTGGCTTCCGGACGTGCGTCACCGCTCGGACTTTACGCGCCTTCTGGACATGCTCTCGGGCGAAATCGCCGTGGGGCACTCCTACGTAAGCGGCGGAGACATGCCCGCTCTGACGTCACCCCGCACGGGCCTTTTGGGCATTGACCTCGCCCAGGACGCATCCGGATTCTACCGCATCGCGCATATTTACGCGGGAGATACGTGGACGCCGGGTGCCACCGGGCCTCTTGCCGTGCCGGGAATGGACGTAGAGGCGGGCGATTACCTGGTAGCCATCGACGGTGTGGAGCTCCGTGCGCCGGTCAATCCCTTCCGGTTGTTGGAGGGCACGGCCGGGAGGACGATTACGATTAGCGTTTCGACGGGGCCCGCGGCAGACGGCGCACGCGACATCCTGGTGGAGCCGGTCTCCAGTGAGGGCAACTTGCGCCGGTCGGCCTGGGTGGCCGGCAACCAGGCCCTTGTGGACTCGCTCAGCGGCGGGCGGCTTGCCTATGTCTGGCTTCCCAATACCGGCAGGGGAGGCTACGAGTACTTCAATCGCATGTACTATGCCCAGAAGGATCGCCAGGGTGCCGTTATCGACGAGCGCAACAACGGGGGCGGATCCGCCGCCGACTACATCGTCGATATGCTGGACCGGGATCTGACCGGCTATTTCAATTCGCGCGCGGGTGATCGCAAGCCGTGGACCCAGCCCATGGCAGCGCTGTTCGGGCCGAAGGTGATGGTCATCAACGAGCGCGCCGGCTCCGGCGGGGACCTATTGCCCTACCTGTTTCGCTTCAAGGGCATCGGCCCGCTGGTTGGCACGCGCACGTGGGGCGGACTCGTGGGCACCTGGGACACGCCTCCGCTTATCGATGGCGGCCGCTTTGTGGCGCCCCGGGGCGGCTTTTTCGACGTGCACGGCAACTGGGCGGTGGAAGGAGAGGGCATTGCGCCCGATATCGAGGTGCGCAACGATCCGGCGCCGGTCATAGCGGGCGGCGACCCTCAGCTGGAGACTGCGGTCCGGGAAGCGCTCAGGCTCCTGGAGACAGAGCAGGTCCGATTCGCCGACGAGCCGCCGCCTCCCGTGAGATGGAAACGGCCGGCAAATGGCCAGTAGCGCCGCGGCGGGGAAGCGTAGGGGGCTTGCTGTCTCGGGGCGCGCGGGCGCGACAACTAGTCGCGGGGCAGTCCGCGCTCCTCGTCCCGCACCCGGATTACCTCTTCCACTTCGTTTCCGTCCAGGGCACCCCCCGAGAGCCGGAGAATTAGCGTGGTAATGTGCGTCGCCTTGACAGGGACCTGCTTCCACTCGGGGTGGGCCTGCTCAATGATGCTGACCAGGATGCGGAGGTAGGCGTATCGCTTCTCGGGAGCGGGCAGCGTCGCGATGGCGCGCGCAAAAAGCTCGGCGTTTCGCCCTACCTGACGGTCTTGTATCTTGTCTCGGTAGGGCATTGCATTCTGCGCCAAATGCCAGTGTAATCACCAGTATGATACCCAACCGCCGAGCACATTACAACGCCTGTCCGGACCGCTGAATCCGCGCGTCCCGGCTGGCGTAAGACAGCGCGGCCCATACCTGCCGGCACATGCCGCATCCGACCAAAGTTCGCAGCCCTTTTCGCGTAGATCGCCTGCCTGCGGTGTCCCTGCACCACTGGAGGGCACGCACCAAGCCGGCGCTGCGGAAGGGAGAGCTGGTATACTACGGCCCGCTTCCGGAGCAGTACGGCATCGGCGAGGTGCAGCATATCTTCGGACCGTTCGTATGCGTCGATTTCAGGGGGACGGGGCTGTCCAGCGTGCATGAGGACATTATTGACGAGCGGTACCTGATTCCGATTTCGGATCCCGCCAGATCGCTGCTCTAGTACGTGGACGGTCTAACCGTACAGAACGTCACGAAGCGGTACGGCAGCCTTGTGGCGGTGGATACGGCCACATTTGAAGCGCGCCCGGGTCGCATACTGGGCCTTCTGGGGCCGAACGGGGCAGGCAAGACGTCCACGATCCGCATGATCACGGACATCCTGCGGCCGGACGAGGGACAGATTCTGCTGGATGGCCGTGCGGTCGGGGCCTGGAGCCGCGAGCGGATGGGATATCTGCCTGAAGAGCGCGGACTGTACAAGAAGCTGCGCGTGGGAGAGCAGCTGCGGTACCTGGCGGCGCTCAAGGGGATGGACCGCAGCGAGGCCACGCGAAGCATTCGCTACTGGCTGGAGCGCCTGGGTCTCACCGCATGGGAGGGCAGAAAGGCGAATGAGCTCTCCAAGGGCATGCAGCAGAAGGTCCAGTTCATTGCCACGATACTTCCCAAGCCGCGCCTCGTGATTCTGGATGAGCCCTTCAGCGGCCTGGATCCCATAAACAGCGAGCTGCTGCGGGAGATCATCGCAGAAATCCGCACCGCAGGCAGCATCGTGCTATTTGCGAGCCACCGGATGGAGCAGGTAGAGCAGATCTGTGACGACATCTGCCTGATCGCCAAGGGCCGGATCGTGCTGCACGGAGCACTGCGAGAAATAAAGCGCAGCTTCGGGCGCGACATGCTGAACCTGGAATTTGAGGGAGACGCGGCCTTTCTTGAGGCCATGGAAAAAAGAGGCCGCATCAGGATCACGGACCGGGGTCCGCAGCGCTACAGCGTGCGGCTGATGGACGGGACGCGACCCAGGGAGATCCTGACCCTGATGCTCCGGCATGCCCGGGACATTTATTGCTATGAGCTCGTGGAGCCCTCGCTGAACGAGATTTTCGTACGGACGGTGAGCTAGATGCAGAAGGTGCCGGTCATAATGCAGAGCGAATTCCTTCGCCGCGTCCGGTCGAAGTGGTTTATCCTGTCGACGCTCCTGGGACCGCTCGGCATCCTGGCGATCATTGGTGCATCCATCCTCGTTTCCGTGCGAAGCGTGGACAGCGTCACTTCGCGGACCATTGCCGTAATCGACAGCACGGGCATGCTGTTCGATCGGTTGGCAGCCGGCGATCAGCAGGTCCTGTCATTGGTGTCGTACGATTCGGCAGACGATGCCCGGGCCCAGGTGGTGAGCGGCGCGCTGGATGGCTACCTGGTGCTGCCGCCAGGCGTACTTACGGGTGATGCCCGCACGACGTATTACTCTCCGGAGAGTGCGGGTTTCAACCTGGAGGACATGCTCAGGGATCGGATCCAGGCCGCCGTGCGCGCACACAGGATTGAGGCAGCGAGCGTGCCGCCGGAGGTGCAGGAGATATTCTACACGAGGGTAGGTCTGGATCCCGTTAAGCTAAGCGAGGAAGGAGAAGAACAGGGAAGCTCCTTCATGTACATGGGGCTGGGCTATGCCATGGGGTTTCTTATCTACATTGCCATGCTGGTCTACGGCAGCCTGGTCATGGCTGGCGTGATAGAGGAGAAGGCCAGCCGCGTCGTGGAGATCATCGTATCGTCCGTGCGGCCGTTTGAGCTCCTCATGGGCAAGGTGCTGGGTATCGGTGCCGTGGGCGTGGCGCAGATGATGATTTGGGGGCTGCTCCTGATGGGCGGCGTAGCGGCCGCAGGGATGGCGGCGGGCATGTTCATCGATCCCGCCACGCTGGATCTTTCCTCCGCGACGGGCGGCCAGGAGGTCCTGGAGTCCCTGGGCGTTTCGCTGCCCACTATTGGCTTTGGTCTCGTTTTCTGGTTCGTAATGTATTTCCTTATGGGGTATCTGCTGTACGCAGCACTGTTTGCCGCTGTCGGCGCCATGGTGGAGCAGCAGCAGGAGGCACAGGGGTGGATGCTGCCCATCATGGTGCCCGTTATCCTCTCCATCGTCTTCATGATGCCGGTGCTGATGAATCCCCAGTCGGCGCTGGCTGTCACAACGTCCCTTATTCCCTTCACGTCGCCGGTCCTCATGGTAGTGCGCATGGCCGTTACCCAGGTGCCGCTCTGGCAAGTCATGCTTTCGTTCGGGCTTCTGGTCGCAGGATTCGTGGGGGCCATCTGGGTAAGCGGCCGCATCTACCGCGTCGGCATCCTGAAGTACGGCAAGAAGCCGGGCGTTCGGGAACTGATCCGCTGGTTCGCTACGGGTTAGGACGAAAACAGCTGCGCTTGCGCGGATTCCAGTCGCAGCAGAAACGCTTTTCGCTCGATGCCTCCCCGGTATCCCGTCAGCTGGCCGTCCGTCCCCACCACGCGGTGGCACGGCGTAAGGATGGGAACGGGATTGGTGCCGTTGGCCCGGCCCACCGCGCGTGCGCTTCCGGGTCTGGAGAGCTTGCGGGCCAGCTCGCCGTAGGATGCCGTTGCCCCATACGGGATGCTGCGCACAAGGGCCCAGACGGACTCCTCGAAGGGCGTTCCGCGCGTGTCAAGCGGCACGCTGAAGCTCCTCAGCCGACCCTCGAAATAGGCTTCGAGCTGCGCGGTCGCAACGCGCAGCAGGTCGCTCAGGCAGGAACCCGAGGCGCGAACGTTGCCTGCAAAGGAAATGCCCAAAAGGCCCCTTGCCGACGCCGTGAGCTGAAGTGCTCCAAGCGGGCTTGGCATGATATGACTTGAGTCTGGCATGGGGCGTGCCGGCCATTATTGCAACCGCGCCCGGACGCGCCGCAAAGGGGCGCTTTCCTGGCCGCGCTTACGGGTCGAAAAAGTCACGGTCGTTGCCGTAATTCACGCCCGCATGACACGAGTGGTTTCGTACGGCAACGGGTTTCCTGTCGCCTGGTCCAGCGCCGCTCCGCGTTGCAGGCGGAATGTGCGATCCCTGCTGCGCCAGGTGAGTATGGATAGGGGGCGGCGCTTCCGCCGACGCGGTGCGGATCGGGGCCGGGCTATTGGGCTTCGCCGACAGATTCGCGCGCCGCAGCGTGTGCAGGCTGCAGAAGCCTCGCGTCGCGAGAGTGCCAGAACGGGAGCAATGGGCCCGGCGGCGAGCCCGCGCCCTTGCCGGCATTGCTGCTGCATGGCGCATCTGCAGATTCCGGCAGGTGAAACAGACAAGGTGGCTAGCGCCCGCCCCATATACCGGGTTTTCAGGCGATCTACCATAGGCTCGGCCCAATCGAGTAGCTCGTCGCGGGTGCCCTCGCCGTCGCGTATACGCACGCCCAGTCGCGAGAGCAGCATACCAGAGGACTAGCGCGTGCCGAGTTCACGTACGGCGGCAAACTCGTCGTTTACGCCTCTTGCAGGGCCGCGTACGAAGCTGCCGTGAAGGCGCGTGGCACGAGGCTTGACCTTACCGCGACGGACTACGTGATCCGATGGGACCGTTGGCGGAATCCCGCGGCGGAGGATCAGGTCTCGGACCGCGCACACCGCATCGGCCAGACACGGCCGGTCACCATCTACCGCCTGGTCACGAAAGGGGGGATCGAGGAGCAGATCGTCGAGCTGCACCACAGCAAGCGGGAGCTGGCTGACGGGCTACTGGAAGTGGCGGACGCCCCGGCGCGGCTGAGCACGGAGGAGCTCCTGGAGCTGCTGCGGAGTTAGGATGCAGGCGGCTATGCCTCATTTCGCCGCCAGCATGTCCCGCAAGGTCCGTCCTGCGCGGACGCGCTGTGCATCCTGGCAACGGCAGGCAGGTTGAAGCGCCAAACCCTTACGCAGAATGGATATCACGATTGAGGAGGTTGGCGCCTGGACGTACGCCCTGAACATTGAAGCCAGCGCCGAGGAGCTTGCGCCGGTCATCGAAAGCGCTCTTCGCAGGTACCGGAATTCGACGAGTGTCGTGGGTTTTCGAAAGGGCCGCGCGCCGCTGGAACTCATTCGGGCGCTTTTCGAGAGGCAGATCGCCGAAGAAGCGGTGGAAGAG
The DNA here is from genome assembly GCA_964639665.1 of uncultured Rhodothermaceae bacterium. Classification (GTDB taxonomy): domain Bacteria; phylum Bacteroidota; class Rhodothermia; order Rhodothermales; family Bin80; genus CAZXEU01. The sequence goes on from CAZXEU010000083.1 coordinate 11,839, forward strand.
CTCGTGTATGACATCTTCGGGGAGGAGGTGGAGGACTCCGCGGAATACAGACTGTGGGATGGGTCGGAAGAATTCTCGCACGAGTACAGCTTCGGAGGAGGTCTTGTTGCCAGCGTACTGTTTTCCGTCCGTCCGCAAGTAGCCATCGAGGAATTTGAAGGTGAATGGTTGGAGGTCCCCGTTGCCAGGAAGACGCGGGCCATGGTGGAGGGGGCCATGGAGGCCCTGCTGCGCAACTGGGGCAAGCACAGGCAGCTTTCGCCGGGTGCAGCCATGCAGGTCGGCGATGCGATATCCTGTGCAGTGCGGCTGCTCGAATCGGACGATGGGGACCAGACCGAAGAGTGGGAGCCCGAGATCCGGCATCTCGTGCTCGGCGAAGAGGAGGATGCTTTCGACGAGGCGCTGTCGAAGGTCCTGGTCGGGGCACCTGTGGGGAGCCCGGTCCGGTTTTCCGTGCGTGATCGCTTTTGGGAGGATGAGCCGGACCCGAAGGCCTTGCTGCATTTCGAGGCCACCGTCCGCAAGGCCGAGCGCACTACCCCTGCAAAGCTGACGAGCCAGCTGTCGCGACGCGTCCTGCCCGGGGGGCCGCGTACCGTCCAGGACTTGCGTGAATGGGTGTCACACTTGGTGGACGCCCGGCTGTCCAGAGATCATGCTGAGAGTCTGGAAGACTGCATCCGGGAACGGCTTCTGGAACTGCACGATCTGGCAGTCCCTGAGCAGGTCGTTTTCGAGCATGCCCTGGAAATCCTGGAGGAGGAAGCGGGACCGCTGCCCCCGGATTATTCCCTGGACAACTTGCCACTGCCTTTGGCATCCGGCCTGGTGGCGCTGGCCGAGCCCCAGGTGAAGTGGACCATGCTGAGGGAGGCATTGCTTCGCGAATTCAGGGTTGAGCTTGGGCCGATTGACGTCACTGCCTATATCGAGGCCGAGCTTCGCGAGCTGGAGCTGGAAACCCGCTTCGAGAACAACGACACGGAAATGGAGAGCCTGAAGAGCTCGCTGTACGATGATCTGGAGGAGATGGAATCGCAGGCGGAAGACAAGGCCTTGTTCGCATTCCTGGCAGGCAGGTTTGACGTTGTGCCCGTGGCAGACAGCGACTCTTCCTTGTTTGCCCAGGCATAGGAGCTTTTTGGTGGCGGCTGAACGGGCGTGCATCCGCGGTCCTCTCTAGTCCCCGCCGGCAGTGCGGCACCGGGCGCGTGTGCGGTGCAGGCGGTTGCCACCGGGCGAATGCGGTTGCTCCCCGCTTTCCAGGTGCAAATGCGCTCCTTGCAGCGTGCTTAGTTGCGCCGGCCAGCCGCCTCGGCCTCTTCGAGGCGCCGTACTTGCTCGGCCTCTGACCTGCTCGCTTCGCCCGTTGGCGCCAGTTCTCGCAGCAGGCCGATGCACTGCACATCTTCCGCGTATTCGCTCAGCCTCCGCTTGTAGCTTGCACGGTTCTTGGTGCAGACCAGTGTATAGGGCCGTCCGACGCGCTGGGTCACGTGCTTCATGTCCAGGCGGTGGTAATCTATGATGCCGTGGAGGTGCTTGCGCGCATCCTTGGCCGCTTTGAGGCGCAGGATGCGTGCTTCGGGGTTGCGGCAAAATGTACGCAGGCGTCCGCACAGCTCGCACGCGCATGGCCATTCCGAGTCGATTGTCCAATCGGCTGGTTCAGCGGGAGGCGCGCTGCTGCGCTCGAGAAGAAAGTCGGACGCCTGCCGCCACAGCAAACGGTACGCTTCGGAGCTGCTCATGCCCTTGTGCCTGAACAAGCCTGCCAGCGCCGCCGGCAGCGTCCTGTCCGGCGCAACGGCCTTCGGAGAGTCTCCAACCGTACGGGCGGCCTGGATGGATTCTTCGGAGAGTTCCAGACGCCAGGCGAGCGCGAACAGGTCTCGGATCGCCGACGAGTCCATGTTCAGCTCTTCTGTGGCACCCGGATGGATGTTTCCGGTTTGCTCGCCCGATTGCCGGTTGGCCTCTGCGCGCTCTCGGGCATCGGAGCCGGCCTCCAGTGCATCGCCAAACCTTGCAAGGGCAATGCGCGCCACCTTCCGCTCGACATCGCGCCACGCCGTGCCCACCTTCTCTCCGGCAAGAGCCAGCAGCGAGACGACCTCCTCGGGTCGCTGCGCCGTGTGCTTCTCCACCAGGCGCGCCAGAATACTCCGGCCGGACTCGGGGCCGACCACCGGAAGCAGTTCGGCGAGCGCAGCATTCTCGCTGCCGTCGTAGTGCTCCAGTACGATGCGTTCAAGGAAGTCCGTCGCGAGCGCGGCATCGCCCCTCGCGCCCAGAAGCCGCAGCATTTCCGGCCGGTTGTGGTCCTGGTGCCTGCTGCGTTCAGCCGGCCAGATGTCCGCCAGCCGGGCAAGTATCCGGCGCATTTCGGCGCCGGTCGCGCGGCCTTGCTGCGCAGCCGCCCAGTTGACCGCTTGCTTGATGCCCGCGTCCGCCATGACGTCAACCGCCTTCGCCCTCGACCAGATGACCAGAGCTCCAAGGCGGTAGATGAGCTCCAGCGTGGGACCGTAGTTTCCCTGGTATTCCTCCAGCAGCTCGTCGTCCGGCTGGGCATCATCGAGTGCGTTCGGTGGATGGAGTTCGCCATCTCCCAGCGGAAGCTCGCCGAAAGCTGGACGGCTGCCATCACGCGCGACCCAGCTGTCCAGGTATTCGTGGCGCTCGATCAGGTGTTCTATCTCTGTTCCTTCCACAATCTCGTGTCCCCAGGGGCCGGGCACATGATCGATTTCGGGTTCGCCCAGTTCTTCAATGTGCAGCACCGCTGCGTGCATTTCGCATCCCGCGCCTATTGCTGCCTCTCCCAATACCTGCGCAACCGCGGCGTCGGTACCCTTCAGCGTGTCGAAGGACAGGCCGTCCTCGCTGTAGGCGTGAACAAGCAGCCAGACAAGCTTGTCCGTTAAGCCCTCGCGGCGCCACGCCTCCAGCCAGGTCCCGACCTTGTCTGTCAGAACGGTGTAGTCCGGAGCCGCGGTCCATTTCTTGCCGGAGCGGATGAACAGATTGAAGACCAGCGAGATGCGATGGCCTTTGGTGACGGGCCTTGCCTCGTGCAGGCAGTCCGCATAGAAGGCCGCAAACGTGAGCTCGGAGGGCTCCTGCGCGCGCATGTCGAAGATGGTTTCCCTGTCCCTGTGGCGGATAACCAAGTCGCCTCCGGAACCTCTTGTCGGCAGCGTTAAGGAGAGCGTCGCGACCATGCCTGCAACCTTCTCGCTGTCGCGGTGGGCGGCAAAGAACCCGCCCTCTTTGTATATAAGGAGCTTATACAGCTTCGCCCCAAGCTTTGCATCGGCCAAGCCGAGACCGGTGGAAACGCGATCCATGATCTTCTTAAGCGTAGCCGACCAGGCGCGTCCACCCAGACGGATCCGGTCGGCATCAATCTGCCAGCAGTCACGAACCTCTGTGTCCACCAGTGTACGGGTTCCTTTGCCATAGGGGGCGCGCTCCGCGACCTTGATCAAGGCGTCGATCTGCACGTCTGGTACCGGAAACGACAGCTCTCCTGCGCCTTCGACCGTTATTCGCGGCATCGCCTCGAAGAGCTTGCCGCCGACGCAGTAGTCTCCCGGGCGGTCGATAGACCCCAGCAGTTTGACAAGCTCCTCATTCTCAATGCCGTATGCGATGTCTTGCAGTCCCATGGTCGCTTCCTATATCGAGTATTAGTCCGAATTCCGCGTGTCGAACGCGCATGTGCGCATCCTATTCCGTGTGCGATGGCACCGGGCCTGGAATTCCAGACTGGTTCGACGAGTCCGATGTGGCATGCACTTCCGCGACAAATGGACCTTTCCTGCACGGTGCGCGCCGTTTGCCGGCGCGTGCCTACTGGTGCTCCGCCTGGTAGCATGATCATGGCACGCTGGCGGAACTATCTCGAGGACCATGCGCGTGCCCATTGAATCGGGCCTGGGCGCAATGGATGCAATCTGTCGCGACGAAAGGCTAACAAGCTTGCCGCGCGAAACGCGTACCCCGCTGCAAGACGCGGCCTGCTGAACGGGTTGCACGCGAGCACATCCTGACATTGGTAACCCGCGGTTGAGGCGAAGTCGCGAGCCGGTGGGCTTGTCCTGGGAATAAGAGCTACACGCCGGGCACGGCGATGCCTGACATGACATTCGCAAGCCCAATATGAGCGTACTCCCCGCGCCCTCCGGCACCCGGCTTGCCAAGGTCAGTAAACGTGCGTCGGAGGGGACATCCTGACTTGCGCAGTCCGGCCGCAATCTGGCTCCTTTCCGGCAGTCTTGGACCTGATGCATGTCTGGAACACCCAGGGCATCGGGGTGGAGAGGGGAGGCGCGCTTCCGAGCGGCATGAATCATGCTCGTAACAGTTGGGCCGGACGAGCAGCAGGTCTGCCAGGTAAAGGACTCGCCGCACCTGGCAATCAATCCAGCGGGAATGGCAGCTTTACGGCCTCTTCCAGAGTCTATACCCGTGCAACCCGGTCCCGTGCGATCCTGGCAGAGCGCAAAGGGCATAGCGGGCAGGACCGGAGTGACCTACCCACCTCAGCAGCGCGTCCGGATTGGCACGCCGAGTCGCGACGTCTAGCCACGCACCTGGGCAGGGTTCCTACGCCGCCCGCGGGGGCAAGGCGGACTGCGCCGCCAGGAGAAAGCAAAGCGTCCTCGTATCCGTTCGGGCCCGGCGTACCGCTCTTTTGTCCTAGTCGCTCTGGCATCTTTTGACTAGCAGTATCGTTCACTTGGGATATGCTCTAATGCCATGGATTTCAATATCGAAGAGATCGGCGTACTCTCGTACTGTCTGAAGGTCGAGGTGCCAGCCGAAGACCTGGAGCCGGACATTAACCGTGCGGTTCGAAAGCACCGGGCCCAATTGCAAATGAAAGGATTCCGACCAGGCCGCGTGCCCGTCGGGATGGTAAGACGGCTCTACGGCAAGGAATTGGCGCAGGATGCCGTTCAGGACTTGCTGAAGGAAATGTTCGAAGACCTGGTTCTGGATTCGGGCGAGTATAATGTTTGGGAGGGTTCGGAGCAGTACGACTACGACTATGAATACGAAACGGACTTGAGTGCGCGCATTACATTCGCGGAGCAGCCGGAAATTGAGTTGCAGGACTTTGAAGGAGAGGAGATCGAAATGCCGGACGACGAAGTCACCGAGGAAATCGTTGAGCGGGCCCTGGAGGACATACTGTGGAATTACGGTGACCTAAAGCTGGTGGAGGAAGGAGCAGAAATAGAGGACGGGGACATGCTTACCTACGACCTGCAGGAAATTGATCCCGAATTGCGTGCGCCGATCGTGGGTACCGCTAGGAAGGATCAGGAACTCACGCTGAGCGAGGAGAAGAGCGCTGTGGAGGAGGCCCTGCGCGAGGCGGCATTGGGCGCACAGGTCGGTTCGGTTGTGCGGTTCGAGGTGAATTTGGACGGCACTGGCGTGGTTGAGGAGGTTGTCGGGCGCCGCAGCTACGAGGCTTCCATCGCGGCTGCGGAGCGCTGGCAGGCGGCGGAGGTGACCGATGAGCTGGTGCGCCGCGTAACGGGTTCAGAGGACCAATCCGTGGATACGTTCCGGGATTGGGTTGCCGTTATCACGGAAGTCAAGCTTAGGCGCAGAAACGAAGAAGTCCGGCAGGCGCGCATGATTGACAAGCTGCTGGAAATGCATGAATTCGAGGTCCCGCAACTGGCGACGGACAGATTTCTGGAATCGGCGCTGCGCCGCGAGCTGGCGCGGGGTGCAATCGATGCATCGATCGAGGGCAGTGTAGAGGCGCTACGGGCGAGGCTTGAGCCGGTCGTGGAGCGCCAGGCACGCTGGATTTTCTTGCGCGATGCACTCCTGGCGGAGCACGGCATAGACGTGTCGGAGACGGATGTGCGGCGCGATATTGTGGAGCGCGCCCATGGAGACGTGGTCGACGGCATTTACATGAATCAGGAGCCGGAAGACTTTCTGGAGCGGGATCGCACGGACCCGGCTTCTGTGGCATACCGTGTAAGAAACCGGAAGCTATTCGAAAAGCTGGCTGATCATTTCCAGGCAGAGCCCGACGATCCTGTCGAATGGGAGGAAGCGGAGCCAGAGCTGCTCAAGGAGTAGGAAAGGAGGCGCGTTAACGGGCCACGCTTGCGCAACGGACGCCCCGCCCCGCGCCGCGTGGAGTGGAGGGGTGCACTGCGGCGTCGTCGCGGCTATGGAATCGGACCCTGCGCAGGCACGCTTGGCCAGCTCGTATGCAGAGGGAAGCTCCGTGAAGGGACGCGGCGCGGCTTCGCGGACGGCGCATGCGTGAGCGAAGCCGGAAACCTGTAGTCGGCCGCCGGCTGTGCCATTCTTATATCGGTGGCGATCCCGGTGAGCAACAATGGAGAGCCGGGAGGAAGCCTCGCTCGCGCTCTTGATTGTAGCCGGTCAGGCCGGCCAAACCGCGATGCGCCTGGCATTGCGGCGCGCAAGGTAGCACCCACGTTAGCCTTGTGCCCAAAGCGTAGCTTGTCTTGCTGCGCCCCGCGGCTGCGGCCGGGTCCGTCTGCCTGTTAAAGGCACCCGGACCCGCGGCCCGCTACAATCGTTGGTAGAACGCCGCACTTGAAATCACAAATGCCATCATGTCCACGGTAGAAGACTTTACGCGCTATGCCCGCAGCATTCGGCTGCCCTCCAGCATCTACAGCGGCGGCCTGGGTGAGCAGCCCATGAGCGGGCTTGTGCCCATCGTAGTGGAGCAAACGACGAGGGGCGAGCGCGCCTATGATATCTTCAGCCGCCTGTTGAAGGAGCGCATCATCATACTTGGCACGCCCATCAACGATGTGATTGCCAATTTAGCCGTGGCCCAGTTGCTCTACCTTACGAGCGAAGATCCGGAGCGCGAGATTAACGTGTATGTCAATTCACCGGGCGGCCTGGTCTACAGCGGTCTGGGCGTCTATGACACGATGCAGTACGTCTCGTGCCCGGTCGCCACGATTTGCGTCGGACTGGCGGCCTCGCTTGGCAGCGTGCTCCTTACCGCCGGAGAGAAAGGGCGGCGTGCTTCGCTTCCCAATTCGCGCATCATGCTGCACCAGCCCCTTGGCGGGGCGCAAGGGCAGGCATCCGACATTGAGATTCAGGCGCGCGAGATCCTTTCCCTGAAGGAGCGCCTGTACAAGATTCTGGCCCTCCACACGGGCCAGACCGATGAGACCATCGCCCGTGATGCAGATCGGGATTACTGGCTGAGCGCGGAAGAAGCCAAAGAGTACGGCCTTATCGACAACGTGCTCGAGCCGCAGCAGCCTCCCAAGAAAGACGAAGAGTAGTACCGCGTACGGGATTCGAACCCGTGTTACCGGCGTGAGAGGCCGGCGTCCTGGACCCCTAGACGAACGCGGCAAAAGGGCCACAGGATACGGAGGGACAGGGTGATGGTTTCCGCTCTTGGCCAGCTATACGCTGTGTCTCCATTTCGGATGAAGGGCCGCTGCGCACGCTACCGGAGCCAGCAAGTATTCGGGAAGCGCATGCCGAATTCATGTCAGTGCTGACATAAGCGGGATCTAACCTTCCCTGACACGGGAGGTCGCATTCCGGCAGGGGATTTGCTCGAAAGGGCCAAGGGTGGGCATTAGACTCGGCGTCACGGGCTATGCGCGCTGGTGGCCCCGCGTCGCGCGCGTTATTCCGCTTGGCTTCTGGAGGCACGATCCGATACAAGGTCCTCTCTGCAGGTTGCTCGGGCCGCCAAGCGGTGGAGACAATGCCTTGGAGGCCACCAGTGAACAAGGTCGGTGTCGCTGTTCGAATCAGTTACCTTGAGCCATTGACCGGCCTGCAAGCTGGATAAACGTTACCGAGAGGGTTTCCCAAATCTTGATATCCACCGCACGATTGCGCCTCGGTTTGCGCGCCCGTGCCCAATACCGTCCAAGAATCTGCAGATAGAGACAGGGACGCCCCTTCGTCTCGCGCATGGCTTGTCTTGGGGGAGAACCTGATTCAGATTCAGCAGGACCGATTCGCTTACAATTGGCGCAGGATTGAAGCCATGTGTTCAACGTCAATGCAACTTTGGGTTGACGACAATTCAGGGATCGTAAAGAGAGAGGAAGGTAGCCGGCACGAGTCAGGCTCCGCGTAGCCGAAGAAGCTTGAATGTCGTCACACAAGCGCAGGGCCGTATTCATTCGACGATCCGTTTACCGGGCACCGGTTCCTGGCAGCGCAAATCGCGCCTACCGGTGAAAATGGCCGCCTATCACGGATAGCCTGCGAGTCTGAGCACAATCTGTCCCTCCAATTCCACGGGGTAGCCTCCCGGTGCACGGCGGTACACTGCAGCGACCTCGAGCAGTTGGCTCCCGAGCCGAGCCCGGTACGCGCCGCGCGCGTCCATCGTCCAGTCATTCGGGCGGGTATCCGGACTCTGCGACACACCTGGCGCACGGTCCTGCCAGAGCGCGACCCCGCCTCTGGACTGGTCGCCCCAGCGAGGAGACGCGGACACCGAGAATCCCTCCGCTTTGCGCCCGCCCGCCGCAAGAGTCAAACTGGCACCGCTCTCGCCGTAGCTGGTGGCCGAATGGAAAGCCAGCCAACGCCCCTGCGCGTCAAGGCTGACAATACCGAGCTGTGCACGGAGTCCGCCGGAGACCTCTATGCCGCGCCCGGTCGGGCCGTCGCCGCCGTCATTGCGTGCGTGCACGGCGGCGAACGGGGCGAGTGCCGTGCCTCCGATCTGCATCTCGCTTCGCGCATCGACGCCGAGGCGTACCTGGTGCACACGGGCGCGCAAGTCGTCGATTGTCTCTGGTCCCTCGCCGGTGGACATGCTGGCCCACCCGGCGTCGGCCCTCAATCGGAACCCGACGGGGCCGGCGGCCGGTCCCAGCTGCCGCCGGTAGTCTACCAGTCCCAGGGCGAGGTCCAGCGGACTTGTGCCTTTACGGCCCGTCGCAACCCGCTCATTGCGGGCCTCCCCCCGGCCCGCGCCGAAAGTTGTCCAGACGGCGTTGGCCCCTCTGGACCAGCGCACATACGGATGCACCGACGTCATCGACGTGCTCAGCCGGCCGCTTGCCGCTCCGGCGTTCCAGTCGGCGGCGCCCCGGCCGCGGCCGAGCGCGATGCCAAAGAGCCAGCCCGGCAGCTGCGTGTCGAGCCCCAGGTACCGGACGCTTAGGTCTCCGTCGTAGTCGCGGGCGATGCCGGCCAGGCCCGAACCGAGTCCAGATGTACCGCCGTTGTAACGCTGCACGTCTGTTTGGCCCCACAGCGACCAAACAATCCCGGGGCCTGTCGAGTCGGCGGCCTGGCCGCGCCAGGCAAACGCGAAGTCCGTGCTGGAAAGCCCGGCCGGAGCTCGAATTTGGTTCATCGGGTTGGAAACGCGCGCGCGTGCGAAGTGCGACGATGAGAATCCCGCGCCCGGCATCGACAATGTCTCGCCCGGCTCCACTTGGACCGAGCCTGCCTGGTGCGCGAACCGGTTCCACATTCCCGCGGGGCCGGGCAGCCATTCCGTCACGACCTGCCTGGCCGATTCCCAGAAGGCGTGTCCGACCGGCAGACCCACATATTGGTGGCCAATGCGCAGCCCGGACTGCCGGCCCGTAGCAGTCGTCCCTGCGCGAGTGCTGGCCTCGACGCGTCGTTCGAGCGTCATGCGGGCGCTCGAGAGGTAGGACCGAGCCATGGCGGCAAATGCGCCGCCAAGCACCGCTCGCCCAGGACCGTCGCTCACGCCAACGCTAACGTTTTGGGTTGCGGTCAGCCCGCCGGTGTCCATTGCCGTGACGGTGACCGTGGCGTTCCCGTAGACTACCGGAGCCAGGAAGAGCGCCGCTCCCCGTACCTGCGCCGTGACAACGTCCGTATCAGAGGATTCGGCGCTGAATTGCAGCGGATCGCCGTCAACGTCGGAAAAGTAGGGCGCAAGCTCCACCGTCAACCCGCCATCGCCCTCGTCGAGGAACTGATCTGGGATTGCACTGACGGCCACGGGCCCGTCATTGACCGGAACGACGGTAACATCGACGCTGGCCGTGTCGGCGAGGCCGTCCATGTCGGCCGCGACGTAGGTGAAGCGGTCGGGGCCGTGGTAGTCCGCGTCCGGTTCGTAAAGAACACTCGTCCTGTCGGCCGTGACCGTGGCTGTGCCATGCTCGGCCGGCGAAACACTCAGCACGCGCAGCGGGTCGCCGTCAATGTCCACATCGTTTTCGAGCACGGCGATGCTGATCGCCTCGTCCTCCGAAGTGATAATCTGGTCGTCATTGGCTTCGGGTCCGTCGTTGACCGGCGTGACAGTGATTTGGACTGCCGCCGTGTCGGAGAGGCCGCCCTCGTCTGCTACGACGTAGGTGAAGCGGTCGTGGCCATTGTAGTCCGGGGCGGGCGCGTAGGAGATGCTCGCACCATCCGCTGTGACACGGGTTGTGCCATGCCCGGCCAGTGACACGCTCAGCACGCGCAGCGGGTCGCCGTCAAGATCCACGTCGTTATCGAGCACGGGGATTGCAATCGCTTCATCCTCCGCGGTCGTGGCCCGGTCGTCATTGGCTTCGGGCCTGTCGTTGACCGGGGTGACCGTGACCTCTACTGCCGCCGTGTCGGAGAGGCCGCCCGCGTCGGCTACGACGTAGGCAAAGCGGTCGGAGCCGTGGTAGTTCGGGGCGGGCGCGTAGGAGATGCTCGCACCGTCCGCCGCGACGCGGGTTGTGCCATGCTCGGCCGGCGAAACACTCAGCACGCGCAGCGGGTCGCCGTCAATGTCTACGTCGTTTTCGAGCACGGCGATGCTGATCGCTTCGTCCTCCGAAGTCGTCGCCTGGTCGTCTTCGGCTTCGGGCCTGTCGTTGACCGGCGTGACAGTGATCTGGACTGCCGCCGTGTCGGAGAGGCCGCCCGCGTCGGCTACGACGTAACTGAAGCCGTCAGAGCCGTGGTAATTCGGTGCGGGTATATACTGTACGGCCGCCCCGGCGTCGACAACTCGTGCCTGCCCGTGTGTGGGCGCCCCAACCGATACCACGCTGATCTGGTCTCCGTAATCGGGATCGCCATCGTTAGCCAGGACCTCAACCCTTGTATTGCCGTCCTCGGCCACGCGCAGCGTGTCGTCCTTGGCCGCAGGGTGTTCATTCACATTGACCACGTGCACCGCGACCGCCGCCCGCGCAATACCGCCCAGCGAGTCCGTCGCCATCACGGTCAGCACGTGGCGGTCGGGATCGCCTTCGAAGTCTTCTCCCGGACCAATGTATCTCAGGGCTCCCGACTTCGCATCCAGTGCGAAGCGGTCGCTAGCCGGCACCAGCGCAAGCTCGAAATCGTCTCCATCGGGATCCGTCACGCCAACGCGGCCGAGTGTCAGTGGCGCGGCGCGGCCATCGCGGTTTTCGGCGATTTCGAAACGAAGGGGCGATTCGAAGACTGGAGGGCGGTTCACGACGTCGATCGCCACGTTTGCCGCCGCCGATCCGCCCCTGTTGTCTGCGACTTCAACCCGAATGACGACGGCGCCGATGAGGCCCGGAGCCATCCACCGCGTATCCGGCCCGTCGGTCGCTTCCGTGAATGTCCCCTGCGCGGCCTGCCAGTCATAGGAAATCTCGTCATCGTCCGGGTCCGAGGCTTCTGCCCTGAGTCGCACCTGGCCGCCGCGCGGAACCGTGCAGGGCTCGCAGGTTGCCAGCACTGCGGGCGGACTGTTTAGCACAGGCGGCGGCGGGACTTCTTCGTCGCGAATGGTCACCACGACCGACGAAGGGCTGCCCTCGATGATCCCTTGCGGCAGCGTGCCCAGCGAAACCGTAAACGTTTCGTCGTCCTCGTCGTCGTCCTCTACCGTCGAGATCGTACCTGTGCCGATCCGCTGTCCGCCGCTGATCGTGACGCTAGCCAGCGTCCCGTAATCGCCTGATTCGGCGGATCCGGAGGCCAGCGCCAGCGGGATCGTTACGCTGTTCGGCACCGTCCCCGACAGCCGGGCCGTCACCGTCACCGATTGCCCCTCGTCCACAGGATTCGGAGACACCGACAGGCTCACGGATGGCATCGTCGGCTCAGGGGAGTCCGTGTCGCGGATCGTCACGTCCACCGACGAAGGGCTGCCCAAGGAAACCTCCGGCGGCAGCGCGCCGAGCGACACTGTAAACGTCTCGTGCTCCAGGTCGCTGTCCTTTGCCGTCGAGATCGTGCCTGTGCCCGTCATCTGACCGCCGCCGATCGTGATGCTTGTCAGCGTCCCGTAGTCTCCTGATTCGGCGGATCCCGGGGCCAGCAGCAGCGGAATCGTCACGCTGTTGGGCAACGTCGACGAAAGCCGGGTCGTCACCGTCACGGACTGTCCGTCGATCACGGGGTTCGGAGACACCGACAGGCTTACGGACGGCGTCGTTGGCAACGTCTGTGCGGTGAAGGTGAGACGTGCCATGTGTACGCTGGAGAACTTGCCCGTTCCCGCAATGCTTGTAATGACGCCCTGCGGGTTGGTGTCGGGGTTGCTCAGCGAGAATTCCGTGCCGTCCTCGGTGCCGGCATCGTATGGAAAGAGGTCCACCGTAAAGGATTGCTGCCATTGACCCGTGCCGTCGAGGAGGGACACCCCGGATACACCGACAAACCAGTCGGGACTGGGACCGATCATGGACAGGAGCGTGACCAGCGGATGCGCCCTCGTCGCGCTGATCGTGAAAGTTGCGCTGCCGGTGCCGCCTCCGGAGACGCCTTGCTGAATGACCTCCCGCGTGTGCGGGCTGGCCTCGACTTCCCCGCGGAAGGTTGACGTGGAGCCCAATTCCGCCACCAATTCAACGCCGGAACTGGCTTGCTGGCCGGCTTCCCAGAACGTGACGCCGTCTCCGTGCACGCCGCCGATCAGGGTCGTGAAGTGCGCTCCGCCCACCACGCCTCCGGGCGTGCTTGCCGTCGTCCAGTTTCCATCAAACGTTACCCGGTAGGTGGCAACTTGCGACGCTGCCGGCAGCGCGGTCAACCCCGCGGCAAGAAGCACGCCGAAGCATCTCAGCGGGGAGGATTGTGGTCGCATTCGTGACAGCCCAGATGACGGTGCGTACCGATGACGGGAAGATCCGGATAAGGATTCTGCTCCGCACAGCTGTACACGCAAGAGATCCGGGAGTGCCCGCCGCCGCGCAGCATGTGAGCGATGCGGACTCTTGGCCCTTCGAGCTTGGTGCTCCCGTGACCGGGCAACCGATACCGACGGTGTCCGTGGCAGGCTAATCAGCGCCGGACCGCGCCAGCATCCAGCACCCGGTCCGCCTTCCCATGTTCCGTGCGGACCCGCTTTGGCTCCCCTTTCCGGGAGCTTCCTGAGCCGGGAATTCTGTATTGCGCAAATCCGGCCTATTCCCTCACGGAGGCCGTGGCGCTCGGGCTGCCGAAGAGTTGCCGGGCGCTGCGCATGCGCCTGCAGCCAGCTGGCAATGCAGCCAATTCCTCCGAATGGAGGTCATCGCATCCGCCGCCGGTACTTTCGACGTCGGCCACCCGTGCAGGTTGGCCTTTGGATCCGGAATCAGCCGGATAGGGGCAGCATTGATCTCGCACCTTGCTCCGCCGACCGCGGATCTGTCCTGTGCCAAAGCGAAGCCAGCTCGGCGAGAACGGTGTGCCCAGGCCTGATGCAACCCGCTGCGCCGAGTACATCAGGCAGGTGTCGGTCAGCGCAGCATTTCCAGGCAAGGTCTCGACCGTACTACTATCGCACGGGTGCATGTACCGAGCGGCAGCTAAAACTGCAGTGTGGTCTGGACGCCGTCGCGGGAATCGGCTTTCGGGTGAGGGGCCATGAGCGCGGCAACGGCATAGCGCCCGACGGGCAGCCACCGCGCACCGCGCTCTACCAGACGGGGACTGCCGGAGCGGGCATCACGAGACTCCTTGACCCATAGGGGCACCCATCCCCGGCGCAGATTCTCAGATGCGCCGGCCCACGTGCCGCCCCGTCCCTCCACGCTGGCAACCGCTACGGCGGCATCGGCCAGGCAATAGATGTGCTTGTTTCGTCCCAGGGCAAGCCCGGCATTCCATCTGGCATCCGGGCTGTACGGAGTGACCAGGGCCAGGCGGCCATCGGCAATATGGCCGCGGAGGCGAGCGGAGTGCATGGTCCGAACGATGTTACTGGGCTGTACGGCTACAGCCGGTCCCCCGGATTCCAGGGCGCCAAGCATCGCGTGCAGGTCAACCCCCCGGGCTCCTCCAGAGACGATGCAGACATCCTCGCCGGAGGCTCGCCCACCGAGTTCGGCGGCGTAGGCAAGGTCCTCCTTGTTTGCATCGCGGGATCCGACTACGGCGAGACCTCCAAGGTCCAGGAGGGCCGTGTTTTCCGTAGCGAAGAGGACGGGCGGCGCCTTTCTTGCCAGCCTTCGCCGGAGACGTTTTGGGTAAGCCTTGTCGCTCGTGGTCAGGAGCGTCAGTCCGTCATGCCGCCACCGCTTTATGCGGGTCTCCAGGGCACGTTCTCGCCCGAGGAGCCGCCGCACCCGGTCGGCCGTGATGCTGTGGTCCACCCAATTCTCGAGCATCCGGGCCGGGATTTCATTCGCCAGCTGGTTGGGGCACATGTGCCGGTCATCGAGCCAGGCCGACAGCCTGGCCCATTCCGCCGGCGTAAGGGCTCTTACTTCGTCGGGTGATTTGAGGGGCACGGTAAGGAGCGCTGTCGCCCATGCGTCCGCATTCATGTGCGCGATTAGCCGGAATAAATTGTGGCAACTGCGAAAGAGAGGATAAGGCCGGTGCCGCAATCAAACGAAAGCTATGCGGTTCCGCAGTAGGAAGCGCTCCCGGCGTGGCTACACTGGAATAGCTGCGCCGTTTGCGCAGCGAGCGCCATACAGGTGCAATTCACTTGCACGCTCAAAAAGTATGCGAGCGGATTCTGGCCGTTCGAATTCCGGTGCCTTGCCCACCGGATGGGCCCCGGGGCGGCTACCAGGCGCCTTGTCGGGTTGAACTTCGTCGGCCCGCTAACAGCAGCTGCGTACAGGTCCGCCGTCCCCTCCGGCTGCCGGACCGGCCGAGTGCCGCGATAGGCGGATCCAATAGGTAGCTGGTGCGTCACGCACTCGGCGAGTCCCGGCCCTTGCCGGGTTTGCTTCCGGTGTCCCGCCGGAATGCCTTGCAAGGATCCGGCAGCCCCGCATGGCCTTACGGAGGCCGCGTACCGCCGCCTCATCGAAACACGGTCCGGTGAGGGTAGTTTCTTTAGGATGCAGAGTCCGGTTTATCTCGATTACAACGCTACAACGCCTCTGGACGCCCGCGTGCTGGACCGCATGCTGCCGTACTTTTCGCGGCACTATGGCAACGCTTCTAGCGCGCATGTTTTCGGATGGCAGGCGGAGGCGGCCGTTGACGAGGCTCGGGAGCAGGCTGCCGCGGCGCTGGGTGTGCAGACTGAGGATGTCGTTTTCACCAGCGGCGCTACCGAGAGCATAAACACGGCCCTCAAGGGTGTGGTCCGCGCCTATGCGCGCAAGGGCCGGCATATCGTGACAGTCCAGACAGAGCACAGCGCCGTGCGTGAAGCCTGCCGCGGGTTACAGCGGCACGGTGTTGAAGTGACTTATCTGCCTGTCATGCAAAATGGCCAGCTGGATCCCGAGGCCATTTGCGGAGCCATTACAGACAAGACTATCCTGGTCTGCGTAATGTGGGCCAACAACGAAACAGGCGTTCTGCATCCCATTTCGGAGATATCGGCGTGTGTGCGCGAGCGGGGCGTTCTGTTCATGACGGATGCGACACAGGCTGTCGGCAAGGTCGCGGTAGAGGCATCGGTGGCAGACATCCTGGCTTGTTCTGCACACAAATTCTACGGCCCGAAGGGAGTGGGACTGCTGTGCGCGCCTGCGCGCCTGCGGATACCTGCCTTTATTGAGGGCGGAGGCCAGGAGGGCGGACGGCGGGGAGGAACCCTAAACGTGCCAGGCATCGTTGGGGCGGGAGCGGCCCTGGAGATTGCCGCTTCGGAGTGGAAAGAGGATGGCGAAAGACTCTGCGCCATGAGGGACCAGCTGGAGCACTCCGTACTCAGCCGGGTTGCGGACGCATCGGTCAATGGAAGTGACGCTCCGCGTCTTCCACAGACAAGCAGCATTACGTTCGGCGGCACGGACCCGGACCGGTTGCTGATGTCATTGCGTTCGGTGGCGGTTAGCGCCGGTAGTGCGTGCGCTTCTCACTCAGCCAATCCGAGTCCGGTGCTTCGCGCCATGGGCCGAAGTCCGAAGGAGGCGAAGCGGACACTTCGGATAAGTCTGGGGCGTCCGACCACGGAGAAGGAGATTGAATTTGCGATTGATGAACTGGTTTCTGCAGTCCACGAGCAGGGACCCGTAGCCGCCGCCTGATGGAAATTGTCAATCGCGTCGCGCAAAGCGAAATCATGGTGTACGACCTGGGCGCTTTATGGGACGGAGCGCCGGTGGTCGAACTGGATATTTCACCTTTTCTGGTTGAGGGCATTGTGCTGAAGGAGAAGATCTTTCGCAGCAGGGTGCAGGAGCATGACTGGGCCGGGTATGCCGACAAGCACATTGCGGTGTGTTGCTCCACGGATGCCATTGTGCCTACATGGGCGTATCTCCTTGTGGCGACAAGACTTCAGGACGCCCGTTCTGTAGCCTTTGGTAGGAGTACCGATCTGGTGCGGGACCACTTTGCACGTGCCCTTGAACGGGAAGACTGGTCGCGTTTCGAGGATCGCCTGGTGGTCATCAAGGGTTGCGGGTCAAGTATCGTGCCCACAAGCGCGTACCTTCAGGCCACGGAGCTCTTGCAGGGTGTGGCTCGCAAGCTCATGTACGGCGAGCCGTGCTCTTCCGTGCCATTATGGCGCCGAAGAAAGGCTTCGGCGGCAAAGAGCATGGCATGAAGATAGACTTGAGCGGGAAGGTGGCGCTGGTGACCGGCGCGAGCCGGGGAATTGGACGCGCACTGGCGGCAGGGCTTGCAGGTTCGGGAGCAACGGTAGCCGTGCATTACAACCGCGGCCGGGAGCAGGCAGAGAAGCTCATCGCGGCTCTGGGATCGGGCGCGCGGGCCTTTGGCGCGGACCTTGCTCAAAGCGCCGCATGCGAGCAGCTAATGGACCGTGTGACGGACCACTTCGGCCGCCTTGATGTGCTCGTCAACAATGCGGGTCTCGCGCGCCTTGTGCCGCTGGAGGCAACTACCAGAGCGTGGCTAGAGGCCTGGCAGGAAACCATGGCCGTAAACCTGGGGGCGACGGAGTTGCTCTGCCGTCTGGCCATTCGGCATTTTCAGCAGAATGGCGGCGGGCGCATCATCAATGTGGCTTCGCGGGCCGCCTTCCGCGGCGATACGCCCGAGTATATTACGTATGCCGCGTCCAAGGGAGGCGTGGTCGCTCTTACCCGGAGCATTGCCCGGGCCTACGGCAAGGATGGGATTTGCGCCTTCATTCTGGCACCGGGTTTTGTGCGCACGGACATGGCCCAGGATTCGATTGACAAGTACGGCGAAGAGCACGTACTGGGGGACATCGCGCTGAATACCCTTACGGAGCCGACCGATCTGGCTCCCCTCGCGTGCCTATTGGCCAGCGGGCTGGCAGATCATGCTACGGGCGCCACTATTGATGTGAACGCAGGCAGCTACGTGCACTAGGCGTTGATGGCCGTTCAGTTACGAGAGCGACCTTGATGCAGGGCATGCATGAGCGTGCAAACGTTCGCGGCAATTGTTGCAAGTAGGAATACCCCTCTTAGCCCGGGACACGCAGACTTCGACCTGCCTTGCCGTTTGATGGCAGACTCCGCTTCCACCAGTTACGCTGCAGCCGCCCCATAGGTGTGAAAACGCAAGAGGCTTTCGCCGTTCACAAAGCAGGCGAATGCCGGACAGAGATTAACTCCCCATCATGAGCCAGCATCGAATTCACATTTTTGTAAGCCATTCCTGGGCGTACTCCAAGCACTATGATAGACTAGCATCCTGGATCTTTGGCAGCAGCCACCGCAGGGGACAGGCCGTAATCTCCTGCAGAGATTACTCTGTTCCTCGGGATGACCCAATCCATAATGCCCCATCTGAGCGGAAACTGAAAGAGGCAATTTACCGCAAGATCGCCCGCAGTCATGTCGTCGTAATTCCTACAGGTATGTATGTGAGCTATAGTAGGTGGATCCAGAAGGAGATTGATGGAGCACTCGCTCTTGAGAAGCCAATTCTTGCAGTTGTTCCCTGGCGGCAGAAACGCAAGCCTTCCGAACTTGTTGAGATCGCCGACAACGTAGTGAATTGGAGGCGACAGAGTGTTGTTAAAGCGATATGGAGCCTATACAGGAACGGCTAGAGATCTACAAGATCTTCGTTACGACTATCACGGCCAATGAGGGGCGAAGGCAAAGGGCCGCTACAGTCTATCTTGGGATGATAGCGGGTCTGGTCGCTGCTGTTCAGGCCATACCTACACTAACGTATGCGGGCAGCGCAGCCATTGTTTTCGTGATTGCAGCGGTCTGGCTGCTGACCATATACTACTTTCGTAGGCTGGCTCAGGCGAAGTTCGCCGTGATCAAAGAAATTGAAAAGGACCTATCTTTTCGTGCATTTGAGTTCGAGGAGCGCAGCTTTAAACAGCGTCGCGGCGTACCTGCACCGTCGTTGACTTGGCTGGAAATGGGACTGCCGGCGCTACTACTAATCGGCAGTGCTTTGTTGTTGTTGTGTCGTCTGTAGGATTAGGCACGCCGGTACCGTTAAGCGCATACGACACGGCCAAACCGTCGCTGTCTATTTCGAAACGAATGCAGCGCCTCCTCCAATTGCGCCCCGTTGAAATCCGGCCACCGGCAGGACGTGAAATAGAGCTCGGCGTAGGCGCATTCCCAAAGGAGGAAGTCGCTCAGCCGCTGCTCGCCTCCCGTGCGTATCAGGAGATCCACGTCCGGTACAGGCGACTCTGCGTGGTAAGCTTGGGCCAGAGCCTCGCTGAATGTACGCCGGCAGCTGCCGTTGCGTACAAGACCGGCCGCCGTTGCAAGGGCGTCTCGCGATGAATAGTCGAGAGCCAGGCGCACGTGGAGCGCAGTTCCGTTCGCGGTCAGGGCTTCGGCTGCGTCAATTGCGGATATGACCTCCCGTGGCAATCGGTCGCGCCGGCCGATGACGCTCATCCGAATTCCTTCTCTGGCACAGCGGTCCGCTTCTACGGGAAGCTGGGTTGTGATCAGGTACATGAGCGCGCGGACCTCGCTTTCAGGTCTTTGCCAGTTGTCGGACGAGAATGCATACAGCGTTAGGGTTGAAATGTCCAGACCTGCAGCGGCTTCGACAACCTTGCGCAAGGCCCGCACGCCGGCGCGGTGTCCGGCCGGGCGGGGCAGGCGGCGAGAGGCGGCCCAGCGGCCGTTGCCGTCCATGATGATGGCCACGTGCCACCCGGTCGAGCGTGCCTGATGTATTGGATTCATTCTGGATCCCTTTTGCGCCTTCCGGCTAGGCCTGGCGGGCGAGCCGGATAATGCGTTCCATTTGCTTCAGGTAAGTTTCCAGGGCACGCCTGCCGCTCTGTGTTAGCCGATACTCCGTCTTTGGAGTACGGTCCTGAAATGACTTGAGACATTTGATATAGCCCGCGTCCTCAAGCTTGCGCGCATGCACACTTAGGTTGCCATCGGTGGTAGCAAGTAGCTGCTTGAGATTGGAAAAGCTCAATGTCTCGCCCGCTGCCAAAGCGCTTACAATCCCGAGTCGAATCCGCGAATGGATGACAGGATCGAGTCTGGCCTGCAGGGCTGTTGCAGCCCTCTGGCGACGGATTGCACTATCCTCCATGTCTCCTGGCAATGACGATCCCGAATCCGATGTGCAGTCCTCCGAATCCGGCCGCAAGAAGGAAATCGCCCCAGACCTCCGGTGCCAGGACTGCGATTGCACCGAGAGCCATGTGGCAGATGCCGAGGGCAGGAATCGCCCGAACGGAGTAGGCGCCGCCTGTCACCGTCCCGGCTCCATAGAGCAGGAGCCACAGAGCCGGCAAAATGTCCATGCCCCCTGTTCGCCAGAGCGCTGCCGTCAGGAGAAGGCCTGCCACTATGGGCGGAGCGAGACTCCTTACGTATTTTCTGCCCGGGCCCGAGCTTAGCGAAAGGCCGCTCTTCTTTGCTTTGCGCAGCATGGTCACCACACCAATGGTCCCCGAGATGAGGACTCCGACGAGCCAGACCGCAAGAAACCACCCGGGGCTCGATTGCACGGCCGCAATCGCAGCGGTAGGCAGAGCGACCATGCCTGATGCCACCATGCCCCAACCCGGCACGGCGGTAAACGAGGCCGAGCTCGCCATAACATCGTGGATGTAGCGGAGATGCTCGGCAGCCTGTTTCTCAGGCGTGTCCGGAGGGGCCGCTTTCCTGCGCCTTATGGGCGCGTGATCTGCTCTCATAGACCAATTGTGTTTAAAGTACTTTACAACCTAAAGTAAGCAATTGATGTATTCAGGTTGGCCGTTGCTCCGTGAATTTCATCCGAAGCCGTAACGCATGACTGCCATTGAGCACGTCCCTACGCCCGCGCTCCTGATCGATTTGCCCAGGCTCGAGCGAAATCTCAGGCGCATGCAGGAGCGTGCCGACAAGGAGAGTGCTGCACTAAGGCCCCACATAAAGACGCACAAGATGGTCGCCCTTGCCCGGCGGCAGAGGGGTTTGGGCGCGCGTGGCCTGACAGTGGCCAAGGTATCGGAGGCGGAGGTCTTCACCAGCGCAGGTTTCGACGACGTACGCATCGCGTATACGGTAGTAGGAAAGGACAAGCACGCCCGCATTGCGGCGATGCAGGCACGCTCGCGCGTGAGCTTCTGCGTGGATTCGCTGGAGGCGGCACGCCAGGCCTCGGTCGTTTATGCGGAAATGCAAGTCGTGGCTGATGTCCTGATTGAAATCGATGCCGGATACCACAGATGCGGCGTGCTGTGGAACGATCCGGACCTGGTGGCCTTTGTCCGGGCGGTAGACGGTTTGCCGGGCCTGCGCGTAAAGGGGATTCTGACGCACGAAGGCAATGCGTACGCAGCTCCCAGGGACGGGGAAGACAAATCCGCG
Organism: uncultured Rhodothermaceae bacterium; assembly: GCA_964639665.1. Lineage (GTDB taxonomy): Bacteria > Bacteroidota > Rhodothermia > Rhodothermales > Bin80 > CAZXEU01. Next base: position 32,946 of record CAZXEU010000083.1, read on the forward strand.
GCCTTTCGGCGCGTGATGGCGGAGGCCCGCGACCGGATGCTGGAGGTGGGAGTAAAGCTGCGCTCTGCAGGCATTTCCGGGGCGCTTTCCGGCGAATTCGAGATAAGCATGGGCTCCACGCCTTCCATGTACGTATTCGAAAACCGGTCGCTCAAAGGCTTTCGGATAACCGAGATTCGGCCGGGCAACTACGTCTTCAACGACATGATCCAGGTATCGCAAGGGGCGTGTACGCTGGACGACTGCGCGCTGACGGTACTGGCCACCGTGGTCAGCCGGCACCGGGATGCGAAAGGGACCGAGAGGCTGTTTCTGGATGCCGGTCGCAAGGTCTTTACTTCCGATGCGGCGCCGGGCCGCGAGGGCTACGGCTGCGTGCTCTACAATGCAAGCCGCATGGTGGCGCACCCGCACGTGCGCCTGGCAGGTCTCTCGGAAGAGCACGGATGGTGCCGCGTGCGCGGCGGGGCCACATTTGCCGTGGGAGACAAGGTCCGGGTTGTCCCCAACCACGCCTGCGTGGTGGCCAACATGCTGCCGGAGGCCATGGTTGTCAAAAGCGGAGAGGTGGTTTCGGTGTGGTCTGTCGATGCCCGGGGATGCGTGCAGTGAGTTCCGTATCTTGGGCCAGGTTTTTAACAGGCCGCCCGGATCGGTGCCATGGATGCCGTTATGAAGGTCGCGCCCGGGGTCGGGCACATTGAGCTGAGAGACATTCCGGTGCCGGAGCCGTCGGCTGGTCAGGTGCTGCTCAAGGTGCATGCTGCGGGCATATGCGGGACGGACATCCACATCTACCTGGATGAATTTGCCTCGAGGCCTCCCGTGGTGCTGGGCCACGAGGTTTCCGGCGAAGTCGTGGAAATGGGACCGGAGACGAGCGGCGTTGAAGTGGGCGACCGGGTAACGACTGAGACATACTTCTCGACCTGTTCGCGCTGTCGCTACTGCCGGGCCGGCCATATCAACCTGTGCCTTGACCGCCTTTCTATCGGTTCTGCCGTCAACGGCGGGTTTGCGGAGTATCTCGTTGTGCCGGTACGCAACCTGCACCGGCTGCCCGAGGGGATTTCTTTTCGGGAGGGAGCGCTGACAGAGCCGCTGGCGTGCGTGGTGCAGGGCGTGCATCTTTGTGCGCCAACCATTCGCTCAGGCGATACGGCAGTCATTGCAGGGCCAGGCGCGATCGGCCTCTTGACTTTGCAGCTCCTGGTAGCTGCGGGAGCGCACGTAATCGTGCTGGGAACGGAGGTGGACAGCAGGAGACTGGCACTGGCGGAGCAGCTTGGAGCGAGTCACACCGTAAACGTGTCAGCCGTGGACCCCGTGCCGCTCGTACATGACCTGACGGAGCAGGGACTTGGGGCCGATGTAGTGTATGAATGCTCGGGTGCCGGTGCGGCCGCGGCGCAGCTGCTTGAGCTTGTAAGGCGGCGGGGCCGCTATGTGCAAGTCGGGCTTTTCGGTAAGGCTATTTCCTGGGACTTGGACCAGGTTTGCTACAAGGAGCTCGTCGTCACCGGCAGCAATGCCAGCACGCCCGAGTCGTGGATCCGGGCAATCCGTCTGCTCGCGGACGGCACAGTTAGCCTGGAGCCACTCATTACGCATGCGTTTTCGCTGGACGGATGGTCGGACGCATTTGAGACGTTTCGGGGAAAGGCCGGGATCAAGACGGTGTTTAGGCCGCACATGTAACAGGAACCGGGTCCATGTCCGAGTGGATGGTTTTCCATCGCTGCCTCTTGGATTCAATGCAAGGGCACAATCAACACATAGTTCGTCTCAAGGTTGAAGCGCGCAGTCGACTAAAGAGGTAGGAGAATCTCGGTCACACCTACCGTGAGCACTTGAGCACGTATGAAAATCTTGGCTGTCGACCCGAGGTTACCTGTATTCGCTGCCTAAAGCTATCTTGTCGGTAATGGACGCTGGACGGGGTCATGGCAGTTAGGCTGGTTGTAGCGAATACCGACTTTGAATGGTTCAGTATTCTTCGCCAGATTCCCGATTTGGCCGAAGTGAATTTTTGGGCTCCATCGCCAACTCCGTTTAGAGCCCTAGAGCCTGGAGAGTTCTTTCTATTCAAGTTGAAAACCCCGAGGAATATGATTGCTGGTGGTGGCATTTTTACTCATGCAACCATCCTGCCATGTTCCTGGGCCTGGAAGACGTTTGGAATAGGTAACGGGGCGCGGACCGAAGGCGAGATGCGGCAAAGGATCGTGGGCTACAAAAAGCCTGGGCCGGCCACAAAAGGAGACTTCAAGATCGGCTGTCGCGTTCTGACTCAGCCATTCTTTCTGGAAGAGCCCGACTGGATCCCACTGCCCAAGGACTGGGCTAAGAACATCGTTACTCTCAAGAGCTATTCTACGGATGAACCGGAGGGCCGCAAGCTCTGGGATGCCGTGCTTGAGCGTCTGAATTTTCAGTCCTTGGAATTCGTGGACGAGAACGCGGCACGATATGGCACACCGACAACAGTCAGACATCGCCTAGGCCAAGGTGCCTTTCGCACCAAAGTGGCGGACAGCTACAATCGTCGCTGTGCCGTCACGGCTGAGCGTACGTTACCCGCCTTGGAAGCCGCTCATATACTGCCGTACAGCATGGGTGGCAAGCATCTTGTGAAGAACGGAATACTGCTCCGGCGCGATATACATGGCCTGTTTGATGACGGCTACGTTACGGTAACCCGTGACTTGCATTTCGAAGTCAGCGGCCGCATTAAGGAGGAGTTCGAAAACGGACGCCACTATTACGCGTTGCACGGTCGACCGATTTCTGTGCCGGCAAGGGCCGCACACAAACCCGATCTTTCTCTGCTAGAATGGCACAACGAGCACTGCTTTCTGGGGTGAGTCATATTTGGCCGGTGCCGATTCTTCCTTTCTGTTTACGCGGCAGCATCAGTTCACTAGATGGTCCCCCGCACTAATTCTGAGCAAGGGGGTTCGTCAGAATGCTGCCTTAGTGGACAGTCCCGATTGGCTGGAGGTCGTATTACGCGAACCCCCGGATCAGCGGGTGTTGGGTCAGCGGGATTTGGGGTTGAGCGGTATCGAATGGAAGAATATGACCGAATGTACTTTCACTTCACAGCCGCGAGATTCGGCGGATATTCGGGCTTTCTTCAGCGCTGCTGGCACGTCGATTGGCACGCGACAAGAGATGCACACACGCGGATTTGTGTAGATTTGCATAACTTTTAGGGCTAGAATCGATTCTTCTTGGCCGAATTGCTTTATTGCGGCCCCTTGGTCCGGGTGGCGTTAGCTGCATGCCTCAATCACCTCGCATTTCCTGTCTGGGTCTAAGCTATCTCTCTGCACCGGTGGAAATCCGGGAGCGGCTGGCAAGTGCAATCCCGAAAATCGAAGCGGCCGCCGCTGGGGCGCTGCGAGGCAGGATTCTGCGCGGTTTCATTGTGTTGTCGACATGCAATCGAATCGAGTGCTATGCAGAATTCGAGATTAGTGCTGATGGCTCCACCCGCAAGGTGCTCTCGGACCTGATTTCGCATGCGGCAGGAGTTACTTCGGATAGCTTGCTGCATCATGCCTCATTCACTGAAGGCGAGCATACGACGCGCCATTTGTTTCGCGTTGCGGCCGGCCTGGATTCCATGGTACTCGGCGAGCCCCAGATACTCGGGCAGGTAGGAGAGGCGCTGCGCGAGTCCGAGGCCAAGGGCCTTGCAAGTCCCCAGTTGGTCTCCCTTTTCCATGCGGCCACCAAGGCAGGCAAGCGCGCCCGAGCCGAAACCGGACTCAGCCGCAACCCGGTAAGCATCGCGTCCGTGGCTGTGGACATAGCGGCTCGGGAGGCAGGTCCGCTATCCGGGCGTCATGTTACCCTGGTTGGCGCAGGTGACACCGCCGGACTTGTTGCCAAGCTGCTGAAGGCACGTGGCGTGCGTGCTGCAACGGTCATAAACCGCACGGAAGAGCGCGGGGCGTCGCTCGCGGGCCGCTGCCAGTTCGAGTCATACGGCGTTTCTGCGCTGACGCAGGTCCTATTCAGAACGGATGTCGTTATTTGTGCTACGCGGGCGCCTCACACGGTGGTGGAGCCGGATCATCTGGCAGTCCGCGCAAAGCCGCTTGTCCTGATTGATCTGGCCGTGCCGCGTGATGTAAATCCCGCAGTGGCAGACTTGCCCGGCGTGCGTCTATTTGATATAGACCAGATGAGAGATGCGGTAGACACCTCCCTGGAACTGCGCAGGCGGGAGATTCCGGCTGCTGAGGCAATAGTTGATGAGGAGCTGGAAGAATACAGACTCGGGCTCAAGAGGAGGGCGGTCGAACCCTTAATAGCGGGGCTAAGGCGGAAGGCTGAAGCGATCAGGAGGGAAGAGCTCACGCGCACTTTCGGCGAAATGGAGACACTGAGCCCGGAAGCGCAGGAGAGGCTGCAGTACTTTTCGCGCGCGCTAGTCAACAAGCTGCTGCATGATCCGACCCTCAGGCTGCGCGAGCGTGCGGCGGCTGACGACGCAGAACGTGATTCGGCGCTCGTCAGGTCGCTCTTCTCGTTGTAGGCAGGTGCATGCAGGGGCTACAGGTGATAGCCGGCTCGCGGCGCTCCGAGCTTGCCGTTCGGCAAACCCGGCTTGTCCTTGATGCCATCCAGGCAGTATGGCCCGATGTACGTACAGCAATCACGTATTTCGATACGCTGGGCGATCGCACTATTGGCGCACTCGTTCCACCGCCGGGCGGCAAGGGACTCTTCACTGCCGAGCTTGAGCGGGCTCTCCTGGCAGAGGAGATTGACCTTGCGGTGCATTCGCTAAAGGATTTGCCTGTGGTTACAACCCCGGAACTTGCAATAGCCGCGGTCCCGAAACGCGCGAGTGCCCGTGACGTGATCGTCGGGCGCAAGAAGTGGACCCTTGATACGCTTCCTGGCGGCGCCTCCGTCGGAACAAGCAGCCCGCGCAGGGCAGCGCAAGTCCGGCACTACCGCAAGGACATAGAAATTCGTCCGATCCGCGGTAACGTCGGTACGCGCATCGCCAAGATGGAGCGGGGTGACGTGGACGCTCTTGTCCTGGCGGAGGCAGGTCTGAACCGATTGGAAAGAGACACATCAACTGCGACTCGGGTGCCGCTGGATGTGATGCTGCCAGCCCCGGGGCAAGGGGCTCTGGCCGTACAGTGCCGGGCTACTGATGATCGAATGATGGATATCCTGGTGGCGCTGGATTGCAGCCGTACGCGGCTCGCAACCAAGACCGAAAGATCATTCCTGCGAGCCGTGGGAGGTGGATGTGCGTCCCCTGTCGGGGCATTTGCTACGGCTGACGGGCATGGAGCGATTGATCTGCGCGGCGCAGTCCTAAGCACTGACGGATCCTCTGCTACGTGGGTGTATGGAACGGGGAATGATCCGGATGAATTGGGCCCCAGGCTTGCCAAAGCGGTGCTTAAGCGCAAGAGCAAGGAGGAGGCCGAGCATGCATAGACCGCTTACCGGCAAACGAGTTGTGGTGACCCGGCCGGTCTCACAGTCGGCGTCTTTCTGCTCAGAGCTGGAATCCAGGGGAGCTATTCCAGTCCCGTTTCCAGCCATACGCGTAGAGGCTTTGGAAGAAACAGGGCCATTGCGAGCAGCAATGGGGTGCATCCGATCCTACGACTGGGCAGTCTTTACCAGCATAAACGGCGTACGGCATGCATGGGAGCATTTGACGGAGCCCTTTCCCGGTGCGCTTCGCGTGGCTGCGATAGGGCCCGCCACGGCTCGCGCCCTGGAGGATCGCGGCGTTGTGCCGGATTTCATGCCGAATGAATTCAGGGCAGAGCGCATAATCGAGGGAATGGGGACCGTGCGTGGTCAGCGCATTCTGCTCGCGCGAGCACAAGATGCACGACGTACGCTGGTGCACATGCTACGCGAAAGGGGAGCGCTCGTGGAGGAAGTGCCGGCCTACCGGACAGTGCGAAACACGCCAGATGCCGGCGCATTTTCGGCACTCAAGAACGGAGTGGACGCAATTACATTTACGAGTTCATCCACGGCCACTCACTTCGCAGCGCTTGTACCGGAGCGAAACAATGCGGCTATTGCATGCATCGGGCCCATTACCGCCGAGACAGCGCGTGATCTGGGGTACTCGGTCGACGTGGTGGCGGAGGATTACACGACGCGAGGTCTCCTGATTGCCCTGGAGAACTACTTCGGGGCGAAATAGGACTTCCAGGCCCATGGCTTCAGACCAAGTAACGCAAACCGCGACCGGGAGACCGCGCCGATTGCGCACCTCGACCGGAATTCGCCGCATGGCACGCGAGACCATCCTGACGCCCTCGAACCTGATCTATCCGCTCTTTGTCACGCATCGCAGTGAAGGCCGTGATCCTATTGAATCTCTGCCCGGGATTGCCCGGCTGGGGACGAACGACGCTTTGCGTGAGGCGGAGAGGGCATTGAAGCTGGGAATACCGGCGGTTCTGCTCTTCGGGATTCCTAAGCACAAGGACCCCGAAGCGAGCGAGGCGTGCGCTGCGCACGGCGCTGTGCAGCGTGCCGTTCGAGCGCTTCGAAAGGCCCTTCCGGAGCTGGTCATTATCACCGACGTGTGCCTTTGCTCCTATACCGACCACGGCCACTGTGGCCTTTTGCCGGAAGGTTCGGACTTCGTGCTAAACGACGAAACTCTTCCGCTTCTTGGCCGGATGGCATGCTCCCATGCCGAAGCGGGAGCAGATATTGTAGCTCCCAGCGGAATGTTGGATGGCATGGTGATTGCGCTCCGACGGGCACTGAACGATGCCGGCCATACGTATTCGTCCATCATGTCCTACAGCGCGAAGTATGCCTCTGCGTTTTACGGGCCGTTTCGCGATGCGGCTGGCGGCGCGCCAAAATCGGGTGACCGAAAATCACATCAAATGGACCCCGCCAACGGACGGGAGGCGGAGCGTGAAGCCAGACTCGATGCCGCCGAGGGTGCGGATTATCTGATGGTAAAGCCGGCCCTCGCGTATCTCGATGTCATTAGGCGGATTAAGCTCCACGTGCCGGATCTTCCGCTTGCTGCCTACAACGTAAGCGGGGAATACGCGATGTTGAAGGCCGCAGCACGTGCAGGCACGCTCAATGAGCGCGAGGGTGCGCTCGAAGTCCTTACCGCCATACGGCGGGCAGGTGCCGATCTGGTCATCACATACCACGCCCTGGATGCAGCGCGTTGGCTGGCCGAAAGCGAAACTGGCAGATAGCAGCAAGATGGCGCTGGACATTACCGAACAGAGGGCTAGCGGCCTTGATCTCAGCGAGCGCGGGCGGGCGGTAGATGGACGGCCGCTGGCACTTGACAAGCGGCTTTTCTTTCAGTTCTTGGCCTTTGGCGGCTGCCATGACGCCCATCCGGCGGCCAATGCCCTCGCTGCAGCCGGCATTGAGGGGGCACTATACGCCAACGTCAATGACCCGTATGGAATTGGGCTGTTGGCACTTAGCACATCGGCGGATCACTTTGTGACGGAATTGCGCGGCGTGTTGCAGCAGGCACCCTTCGCATCGTATGTGCCGCAGCCGGACTATACCATGTTCGGCCGCACGTATGCAATCGGGTACGAGACCGACTTGGAGGAATTGCTTCTCAAGCGTCCGCATCGCAACGTGTGCAATCCGGCCTGGCCTTGGGCCATCTGGTATCCACTGCGCCGCACGGGCAGTTTCGAACTGCTGAGCAGCAAGGAGCGCCGCACAATCCTTATGGAGCATGGAGGAATTGGCCAGGCCTATGGCAGGGCCGACCACGCACATGATGTGCGGCTAGCCTGCCACGGTCTCGACAAGAATGACAATGATTTTGTTGTAGGATTGCTAGGAAAGGACCTGCATCCCCTCAGCTCCATCGTTGAGCGCATGCGAAAAACGCAGCAGACGTCGCGGTATCTGAGCCAGATGGGGCCCTTCTTTGTGGGCAAGGCTGTTTGGCAGTCCGCTATGCCGTAGCTCTTTCGTTTGGAGTATTACGATTGTCATGCGATTCCTGAAAGCATGCCGCGGCGAGGAAGTCGATACGACGCCTATCTGGATTATGCGGCAGGCCGGTCGCTACCTGCCGGAGTACCGCGCGATCCGAAGGAACTACGGCATGCTGGAAGCTCTGTCGAATCCGGAATTGGCAGCGTCGATTACGCTGCAGCCGCTCAAGCGATTCGAACTCGACGCCGGCATAATTTTCTCCGATATATTGCCGCCGCTAATCGGAATGGGCCTGGACCTGGAGTTCATTTCGGGCCGGGGACCTGTGCTGCGGCACCCTCTTTCCAAGACTTATGATATCGACATACTCCGTGTGCCGCCGGCTGCTGAGTACATGTCTGGAACGCTGGCAGCGATCCGGTTGGTCAAGGAATCGACCGGTGTGCCCCTGATCGGGTTTGCCGGGGCCCCATTTACGCTGGCCAGCTATGCGGTTGAAGGAGGATCCTCCAAGACGTTCTCCCGGACCAAGGCCTTAATGTACACGGAGCCCGCAGCCTGGGATCGGCTCATGACGAAGCTTGCTACCGTGGCGGCAGATCTGCTGGAGGCCCAGGCGAGAGCCGGCGTCGATTGTTTGCAGGTTTTTGACTCGTGGGCCGGAGCGCTATCGCGGATGGACTATGAGCAATACGTACAGCCCTACAGCAGCCGATTACTGTCACGCCTGAAAATGCTCAGCGTACCGGCCATTCATTTCTCAACCGGTACCGGAGGATTTCTCGATGCAGTTGCCGGGGCGGGAGGGGACGTAGTGGGCGTAGACTGGCGCGTGCCGCTAGACGTGGCGGCGATGGCCGCTGGCCGCGCTGTCATGGGAAACCTTGATCCCGCGGCGCTGCTGGCGCCCTGGCGGGAACTTCGGCCGCGCATTGACGACGTGTTGCAGCGAGCGCCAAACTGCCACATCTTCAATCTCGGGCACGGAATTCTTCCGGAGACCCCCGTTGATTCGGTCAGTCGGCTCGTGGACTACGTGCACGAACAGGCAGCCCGCTAACTGAGGATCTCCACCATGCCGTCAACCATCGGGGTGCTCTTTATGGCCTATGGAGGGCCTGCGTCTCTGGACGAAATCGGCGGATACCTGGCAGACATTCGTCCCGGGCGCACTACGTCCAGAGATCTGGTAGAGGAGATTTCGCGCAACTATGGCCTGATCGGTGGAAGCTCGCCTCTTCTCAGGCTTACCGAGGAAGCGATAGCAGGCGTGATGCAGGTCCTTAATCCGCCAGATAGGCCCCCAGAGTATTGCAGCTACCTGGGAATGCGCCACTGGTCTCCGTGGATCGAGGAGACGGTAGGCAGCATGCTTCGGGATGGCATTACTCGAGCAGTGAGCCTCGTACTTGCGCCGCATTACAGTGGCATGAGCATCGCGAAATACCAGAAGAAGATCGCTGCAGGTCTTACGATGTATCGCGGCTCAATCGACTTTGAGCATATTCAGAGCTACCATGATGCCCGGGGGCTGATCGGGGCGCTGGCAAGACGAGTGGGCATGGGCCTTGAGCGGTGGCCGCACCACGAGCGAGCCAGCGTGCATGTCGTTTTCAGCGCGCACAGCTTGCCTGTGCGCATTCTTTCCCAGGGCGACCCATATGATAGCCAGCTTCGTGAAACCGCGCTCCTCGTTGCCAAGGAGGCAGGACTAGACGACGGCCAGTGGTCCTGGAGCTATCAGTCGGCCGGGCGCAGCCCGGAGCCATGGTTAGGTCCGCAGCTTGAAGACTACATTGCCGAATTGGCTGAACAAGGAATCCGGAATGTGGTGAGCGTTCCCGTAGGATTTGTGTCCGACCACGTGGAAATACTGTATGATATAGACATCGAGGCACAGGCCGTAGCCAAGGAATACGGCATCAGATTAGAGCGCCCTCCGTCCCTGAATTCGGATCCCATGTTTACGGGCGCCCTGGCCGGCCTTGTCAGGCAGGCGGCCGGAAGGGCTGGGTGGCTCGAACAATGACACAAGGCGGCCCTTCGCGTGCTGTTGTAATAGGCGGCGGGATTACAGGTCTGGTGGCTGCTTACCGCCTTCAGCAGGCCGGGATCAGGGTTACTCTGCTAGAGAAGACCGCACGGGTAGGGGGATGTATCCGGACCGTAAAGCAAGACGGATTCCTGATGGAGGACGGGCCCGATTCATTTCTTGCCAGGAAGCGTGCGGCCAGGATGCTGTGCGAAGAAATCGGGCTCAAGCTTCAGGAGACACTGCCCCAGCCTCATCGCGCATACATCTTGCGTCGGGGAAGCCTGATTCCGCTCCCGGATGGTTTTAGCGGGCTTGTGCCATCGAAGCTCGGACCGCTCCTTAAGACGCCCCTGCTTTCGGCCCGGGGCAAAGCGCGCTTGCTGATGGATTTGGTAATTCCCCGCCGCAGGAGGGAGGAGGACGAATCCGTTGCTTCGTTTTTCCGACGTCGGGTTGGCCGTGAGGCCTACGAAGAACTGATTGAGCCTCTTGTTGGAGGAATTGGTGGTGGTGATCCCGAAGAGCTCAGTTTGATGGCGGCATTTCCACAACTACAGGAGGCTGAACGGAAAAGGGGCAGTTTGCTGCGTGCTCTGAAACGCCAGTCGGTGGGACAACGTGCATTTCTCGGGATAGAGGGTGGTATGGAAACACTGCCGAGGGCACTCGCAGACAGACTAATGGATGTCCGGTGTAATGCCGCCGTAACTTGGATTGAACGAGTAGGAGACGCTCATTACAGGGTCATACTGACCTCAGGGACCGCGCTAGAGGCGAGTCGGGTCGTGGTAGCTGTGCCGGCCAATGCGGCAACCAGCATGCTAGAGTCTTTGGATGAAAGCCTCGCCGCCGATCTACTAGCCTATAGATATGGCTCCGTGGATGTGGTCCACTTGGCCTATGAAGCGGGAGACCTATCGAGGCCATTAGATGGCTATGGCTACATTGTACCGAGCAGCGCGGGGCAGAGAATCGTAGCCTGTACGTGGTCATCTGCGAAGTTCCCGCGCCGAGCTCCAAAGGGACAGGTGTTGTTTAGACTATTTCTGCAATGTTCTCCTAGGGATGATCCTGATTCGGGCGAAAACTCCCGAGCCATAAGCATAGCTCGACGTGGAATTCAGCGGACGCTCGGGTTTTCTGCGCCGCCTGTATTTGGCCGGGCTCATCGCTGGAATGAAGTGATGCCACGATATACGCTTGGACACTTGGACCGGCTGGCCCAGGTTCGGAAACGCTTGAGATCACATCCTGGACTTATTCTGTGCGGTGCGCTGTTCGGTGGCGTGGGCATTTCAGATCGCGTGGAGAATGCAGAGCATGCTTGCAGCAAGATCATCGAGCTTGATGGCAAGGCCGGGATTCATCGCAGAGAGGTTGCGTGGCCCAACTAAAGGACTTCTGCGCGGCTCCGCGCAAGATTAGCGAGCAGACACAAAATCATGGCCCGCGCTCCGCGCACAATTGCGCGTGTCCGCAGTTTCCTGTAGCCGCCGAGTCTGTTTAACCCATGTTGCTTAGTTGAGGTATGATTAACCGCCAGAGATCAATTCGCTTTCACGAAAGGGCGAAGCTGCTTTTGCCAGGGGGCGTCGATTCCCCCGTCAGGGCTTTCGCTGCCGTTGGAGGTCGGCCATTGTTCATTGCGGGAGGAAGCGGCCCATTCATTCGGGACGCAGACGGGAATCGGTTGATCGACTTTGTGCTGTCGTACGGTCCGCTAATCCTTGGCCATGCCAATGAAAGCGTTGTTGCGGCGATTTCGGAGACAGCGCTTAAGGGAACGAGCTTCGGCGCGCCAAGTCGGCTTGAACTAGAACTCGCAAGACTAGTCGTGGGCTTTGTTCCGGGCCTCGAAATGATACGCTTTGTGAATTCAGGCACGGAGGCTACCATGAGTGCCATCCGCTTGGCAAGGGCGTTCACGGGCAGGGACAAGATCATCAAGTGCGTGGGCAACTATCACGGACATGCCGATGCGCTCCTTGCGCGAGCAGGCTCGGGTGTAGCTACGCTCGGCTTGCCAGACTCGCCGGGCGTTCCAAAGGGGGCAACGGCCGACACCATTGTAGTGCCGTACAATGATCTCGGCGCCATGGAAGAGGCCGTAAGGCTGAATCCGGACCGAATTGCCGCAATTATACTGGAGCCGGTTGCCGGCAATATGGGTGTGGTTCCGCCTGGGGCGGGATACCTTGAGGGCCTGCGGGACCTTGCTAACGGCTGTGGAGCGCTCCTCATTCTTGATGAGGTTATGACGGGTTTTCGGGTGCATCAACAGGGAGCTCAGGCTCTCTACGCCGTCCAGGCCGACCTCGTGACGCTCGGAAAGGTCATAGGCGGGGGATTGCCTGTCGGGGCATATGGAGGGCGGCGTGACATCATGGAGCTCGTGGCACCTGCAGGGCCTGTCTACCAGGCGGGGACGCTGTCCGGGAATCCCCTTGCCATGGCCGCCGGAATTGCCACGCTAGCGGCACTTCAGGAGGAGGGCGTTTGGGATCGGGCGGCCGGAGCGGCAGAAGCTCTGGTCAAGGGAATCGGTGAAGCCGCCAAGCGGGCTGGCATTCCCGTTCAGCTGCCGTGCGTCGGGACCATGTTCAGCTGCTTCTTCACTGAGGAGCCCGTGACGGACTGGGATACCGCGTCCAGGTGCGACACCAAGCGGTTTGCGAAGGTATTTCACGGGCTCTTGGAACGGGGCGTGTACCTGCCGCCATCGCAGTTCGAGGCGTGTTTTCTGTCGACGGCTCACACCTACCGCGAAATCACTCACACGGTAGAGGCCTTTGACGACGTGTTCCGGAGCCTATAGGGGAGATGCTCCTTTCTTCCAGCGGATAGAGCACCCCTTGACGCCTGCCGCAATCTCCAGCGCGGAAATCGTCCCGGCGATGGCATCTGCATGCCTCAGTGCGTCCGGCGGATTCGTGGTTGCAACAGCAATCACGCGGGCGCCGGCAGCCCGGCCGGCAGCCACGCCGGCAGGAGCATCCTCGATCACCACGCAGCGGGAAGGATCTATGCCAAGGCCGGCCGCAGCCTTGAGGTAGGGATCGGGCGCCGGCTTGCCCCTCTTGACATCTTCACTTGCAACGAACACCTCCGGGACAGGAAGGCCGAGAAAGGCAAGCAGCATGAGGGCAAACGGCCGCATGGCGCTTGTCACTATAGCCCAGCGCCCGTCAGGCAAGGAGTCCAGTAGCTTCCGCACCCCGCCGTACGGTCGTATGCCTGTAAAGTCGCTCTTTTCCGCTACGGCGGCATTGTAGAGACGGGCTTCCGCCTCTGCATCCAGATGCGGCGCCACCCGGCGAATGGTCTCGGCGGCGGGAATGCCGTGATGCACGGCTGCAATAGACTCATACGGCACTCGGCGGGTACGGGCCCACTCTTCCCATTGGCGCTCGTAGAGGTCGTTTGAATCGAGCAGCACGCCGTCGAGGTCGAAAAGGATGGCGTCGCACGTGAAGCCGGGCATGGGCGCTCGCAGGTTTGCGCCGAATATACGCCGACGCCACTACGGCAACACTTCCCGTGCGAAACTTTCACCGCACGATCCTGTGAACGGGGTCATTCAACAAGAGAGCGCTGCGCATCATGTCCATTTCGCCTGCACGACGCCTGCAGGTAGTGCAAACGCCCATCATGGGGTTCGTGCAGGAACTGATCGAAAAGAACCCCGGGACGATATCCCTGGGGCAGGGCGTCTCGCACTACGGTCCTCCAGAGCAGGTGCTGGCAGCCGCCACCCGCGCGGCAAAGAGCAGCGACCATTTCCGGTACGGCTATGTCAAGGGCACGGTCGAGCTGCGAGGCGCGCTCCGCGAAAAGCTCACGCGCGAGAACGCGCTGAGCCCCGGCTACGACATCGTCGTGACGGCAGGCAGCAATATGGCCTTTTTCGAGGCCATCCTCGCCATGACCGACCCGGGAGACGAAATCATCCTGCTGCGACCCTTCTATTTCAATCACGAGATGGCGGCCCAAATGGCAAGCTGCGTGCCGGTCGTTGTTTCCTGCACCGACGGCTTTGCGCCGGATCTGGATGCGATAGAGCGCGCCATCACGCCGAGAACGCGGGCGATTGTCACGATTTCGCCCAACAATCCGACGGGCGTCGTGTACTCGGAGGAGGACCTTGTTGCCATCAACCGCCTCTGCCGGGATCGGGGTATCTACCACATAAGCGATGAGGCCTACGAGTACTTCACGTATAATGGAGCCCGGCACTACTCACCCGGGGCCACGGAGGGCGCCAGCCGTCACACCATTTCGCTCTTTTCCTTCAGCAAGGCTTTCGGCATGGCTGGCTGGCGCCTCGGCTACATGGCAGTGCCGCCGGAGCTCGTGCCTGCGCTGCGCAAGATCCAGGACACAAACCTGATTTGCGCGCCGCTGCCCATCCAGTCAGCAGCCGTAGCCGCGCTCCAGGTGGGATCGGAGTACTGCATGAGCTTTGTCCGGCCCATGAATGAGGTGCGCAGGCTCGTGCTCAGCGCACTCGAAAGCCTGGGTAGCCGAATCTCCGTCTCGCGATCTCTCGGAGCCTTTTACGTGTTTGCCAGGCTGGAAACGGAGCTATCCGACACTGTGCTCCTTGAAAGGCTTATTGAACGGCACCGCGTCGCGGTCATTCCAGGCTCTACCTTCGGCCAGACGGATGGCACGTACATCCGCATTGCCTACGGTGCCCTGCAGAAAGAGACCGTAGAAGCCGCGATGGACCGGCTGTGCGAAGGGCTACGGATCCTGATCTAGGAGCCAGCTGCGAGCATTGGCCAGTATGCGCTTGTAGGGCTCGAGATTGTGCGCGCGGTCGTCGTGGCCTAGCGTGTTGACCATGATCACGGCATCGCCGCGGCGAAGCGTCCAGATGACGGGATACACCATGCCCGTAGTCTTCGAACGTCCTATGGCCAGTATGCTTGCCTCTGCCTCCGGCAGAAGCTCTGCGCGGTACAGCTCGTCCGTAATGTCAAATGAAGCGGGTGCTCCCTGCATGACGGGGTGTTGCGGCTGGATCACCTCGACAGTAAAGCCGCCGAGCGGTTCATGGCTTCGTGAGCCGCCGCCGACGAGTTCGCGATTGTAGGGCTCCCAGTCAGCCCAGTTGTACCAGGATGCGGGATGCGTGATGAGAAGCGGCCGGCCCGCGTCCACGTGGGCAAAGACGGCCTCGCGTGCGGATTCGCTGGCAACGGGCTTGTTGTTGGACAGCACGAGGAGGTCCGCGCCTCGCACCAGTTCCGGAAAGCCCTCTCCGGAGCTTTCGGTGTAGTGGTAGGTGCGATCTCCCGCGCCGTAGAGTACCTGTCCATCCGCGAAGCCGAATACGCGGGCGTGATAGTGCGACTGCCGCTCGCGGCCAATGCTGCCGGCCAGGTATACGATATCACCGGCCGCTGAGGGCTCGCTGCTCTCCCAGGCCCACGCTGCATCGTTGCGCGGCATTTCGGGGGCTTCCCGCACGGACAGTACGCCCTGCATTGCGGCCCAGTGGCCCGGCACGCTGCACAAGAACGGGTAGTCGCCGGCTGCGAGGGGAGGGATCTCTATCGAAATGGTCTCATTCTGCGACAGGACGCCGGTAGTGGCGACTACGTGCTCTGCCTCGGACGGAGGCACGTACTCGTTGTCAATGGCGGCAGGATCTACCATGTACAGATCCAGCGCCTGTCCGAATGCCGGAACATCCGTGTCCGGCTGGAGGAAGACTGCATTATGCAGGTCGGGGTGCAAGTTGGTGAAGACGAGCCGAATGGGCTGTCCCTCAAACGCCTGAAGTTCTGTTTCCGCAAAGCGCATAATGCCCGTTGGCGCGGTCAGCTCCAGCCGGGTAGGAGGGAGGACTTCCATATCCGGCATAGGCTCCTCCTGCGCGGGTGCTTCGGCCACTTGCGGGCTCAGCTTGTCGAGTGCAGCAATAATCCAGCTGTCTGCCCCTTCGCGGGCCGCCTCTGCGGCAGCAGCCACCTCGGGCGTCCGGTTGCCTGCCAGGTCAATCACCTTGAGCACGGCGGCGAGTCGCGTATTGAGATTGCTGTCTGTCAGGATGCCCGAGCGCACTAGCGCCTCGCCGGTCTCCCCGATTGAAGGCAGCACCATGGCCGCAGCCTTTCGAACGGCTGGAAGGCTGTGGTTGAGTGCGGCCTGCACGTCTGCCATAACAGTTTCAACCAGATCCAGTCCGTGGAGCGCCCACAGGGCATGTACGGCGCCAAGGTTGTCCTCGCGCGAAAGTTCGATCAGTTCGTCCGCAAGCCCGGTGAGGCGGTTCTCCACGATGAGCCGCTGGGCGGTAAGACGCCAGAACTGGTTGGTGCTCCTGAGG
>CAZXEU010000084.1:0-13945 GCA_964639665.1 uncultured Rhodothermaceae bacterium
TTCCAGGAGCGATCAGGGATATTCGATTTCCGGACGGGAGGGCTCAGCCGGCTCTTCCACAGCCGGCGCATCGGACTTACCGAGGATGGCCGGCCGGTCGGCCTATTGGGCGGCGGACGCATCGTCGGCCGGCGGGGCCCCTGGGACATTGGCCTGCTGAACCTCATGACGGAGCGGCACGAGGAACTGGCGCCCGAGAACTTCGGCGTCGTGCGCCTCCGCAGGCAGGTATTCAATCCGTATTCGTACGCGGGCATCATGACGACGAGCCGCATCGACACGGACGGTGCATACAACGTTGCCTACGGGCTGGACAGCGTTGTTCGTCTCCGGGGAGACGACTACATGACGCTGCAATGGGCGCAGAGCTTCGACAGCAAGCTCCTGGATTCAGGAGACCAGAGCGGACTCAACTCGGCGCGGATGACATTCGAACTTGAGCGCAGGCGCCGTCGCGGTTGGGGGTACAATACGGTCCTGGCACGCGCGGGAAGGCTCTACGCGCCCGGAGCCGGCTTTACGCAGCGCAACAACTTCACGCTGGTGGAACAGGGCGGTTCGTATACCTGGCTGCACGGCACGGAGTCGCGCCTGATCTGGCACGCGATGCGTGTGCACGCAGGCGCATTCCTGCGCAATGCCGATGGCAGCGTGGAGTCCGGTGAGATCGGCCCTGAGTGGGAGTTTCGGGCCAAGTCCGGTGCCGGCGGCAGCATCCAGGCCCGTTTGCACAAGGAAGTGCCACAGGAGGCCTTTCGCATTGCGGATACGCTGCTGGTGCCCGCCGGCAACTACCGCTACTGGCGCCTGGGAGCGCGCTACAGCGTAACGCACACGAGCCGCGTTCAGATAAGACCCCGCCTGGAAACGGGCAGCTTCTACGACGGCACCAGCACATCTGCCGGCATCGCTCCCATCTGGTACGTCTCGCCGCACCTGGAACTTTCCGCCAGCTACCGCTACACCCACATTCGCTTCGGAGCGCGCGACGCGATGCTCGGCATCCACCTGGCCGGCATCCGCATTGGCTCCGCGCTCAACACGCAGGTCTCGGCCAACGCTTTCGTCCAGTACAACAGCACACGCGACAACCTTTCGGCCAACATCCGATTCCGGTACAACTTTCGCGAGGGCAATGATCTCTGGATTGTGTACAACACGAACCAGTATGTGGACGGCTATCGCGGACGGTACGAATCACTGTCCGACAGCCAGACCATTCTCGTCAAGTACACCCATACCCTCGGCTACTGACCAGGAGGATGTCGTCCGATTATGACGTAGTCGTTGTTGGCGGCGGGGCGGCTGGCCTGACCATGTCCGGAATCTCAGCAAGCCTGGGAGCGAAGACGTTGCTGATCGAGCGCGGCAGGCTCGGCGGCGACTGTACATGGACGGGTTGCGTACCGAGCAAGATGCTGCTAAAGGCCGCTGGCATAGCGCAGACGGTTCGCACTGCCGGCCGCATCGGCATCCTTTGCGGCTCCGTATCTGTCGACTTTGGTTACATTCGCAAGAAGCTCCACCAGCTGCGGCAGACCATCTACGACGACGCGGACAGCCCGGCCAGGATGGCTGCCCTGGGAGTCGAAGTGCATAAGGGCGCGGCAAGTTTTCGAGATCCCGCTACCGTCGAAGTGACCGGCAGGGACCCCGTGCGCGGCCGCGTAATGGTCATTGCCACAGGCGCGGACCCCGCGGTGCCGGCAATTCCCGGACTGGCCCGGACCCCGTATCTCACGAACGAGTCGGTATTCGAGCTTGAGACGCTGCCACGGCGGCTGACCGTCATCGGCGCAGGGCCCGTGGGTGTTGAACTGGCCCAGGCATTTGCCAGACTTGGATCCCGTGTCACGGTGCTGGAGCAGCGGGACCGCATCCTTCCTGACCTGGATGCCGAATTGGCCGCGCGGCTGCGCGTCCAGCTGGCTGGCGAAGGCGTGCAGCTGGTAACAGGAGCGCAGGTAGCTGGCGTGGCCGAGGAAAAAGCGGGACTAGAAGCCCGGTATCTGGATGCCGACGGCCGCCTGCACCGCACTGTTTGCGACCGGCTGCTGGTAGCGACCGGCAGGCGGGCCAGGACCTCGGGCCTAGGTCTGGAAAACGCAGGCGTCGCGTACTCATCCCAAGGCATTCGCATCAACCGCCAGTGCCGAACCAGCGTGCCACGCGTTTACGCCATCGGCGACGTAACCGGTCGCTACGCCCACACGCACATGAGCGAGCACATGGCGCGCGTTGCGGCAACGAATGCCGTACTGCACGTGCGCCGGAGCCTTGACGAGAAAGCAGTGCCGGGCGTGGTGTTCACGGATCCGGAGCTGGCCCACGTTGGCGCCAGCGAAGCTGAATTGGCCCGGCGCGGCATCCGGTTTGCCCCGTACGCCTTTCCTTACGGCAAACTGGACCGCGCCATCATCGACGGAGCAGAGGGCGGTCTCATAAAGCTGTTCGCCCGCCCCGCCGGCGGCCGCATTCTGGGCGCGGCGATCCTCGGCAAGCGGGCCGGAGAATTGATCTGCGAGGTCGCCGTTGCCATGCGCGCGGGCATGACGCTAAGGCGATTGTCGGACACCATTCACCCATACCCCACTTTTGGACAGGGCGTGCGCCGCGCTGCAGACCAATGGTACGCCCGCAGGGCTTCTCCGCGCACCGTCAGGCTCGTTCAGCGCCTTTTCCGGTACCGCGGACTTATTTCCGACCGGCAGCCGACCGACATCGTCTGATCTGCTACCTGGCACCGGCGACTACAGGCACGCCGATGCTGGTCCTGTCCCCTTCTGTGTGCAGATCCAGGCGCAGAAAGTATACACCCGTCGCCAGGCTCGGCCGCAGTGAAAGCCGATTCCGGCCGGCCGTATACGCATCTTCCAGAGATTCAAATACGCTCCTGCCGAGCAAATCGAAAATCCGGGCACGTACATGGCCCGAAGCGGGCAGCGTGAATTCCACGTTGACCATATCGGTGAACGGATTGGGAAACAGCGAGGTTACCGCAAAGGCCGAGGGCAACTCGCGGGCTTCTACGTCCGTGCGATCCGGACTCCTGGTAAAGCGCATCGTATTGATGTTGGCGCCCGGGCTGAGAATGACCAGCCTCAGCTCATGCTTGCCCTGCGGCAACGCTATCGACTCCAGGCGCCGGGATTCCCAGTTCTGCCAGCCGCCAGTGGATTCGACCTGGACATCCTCCCCAATCCTTTCACCATCAAGAAACAGGCGAAACGCGCCCCCGCCCGTCGCGCTGGCAACGCGGACGTCTATGTCGTAGTCAGCAGTAGTATCAACGTGCACGGTGTAGCTCAGCCATTCCAGCCGCTCTGTCCAGCCTACGTTGTAATCAAAGCCTTCCGGATCCGTCGATTCCTCTATGTCCACTCCGTCGTTGCGGTACTTGCCACCGGTATTGCCACCACCGGGCGTACCACTGGTAGCCATGAAGTCGGTGTCAAAGTACGTTACGCCCTGGTGCCCGAGATCATAGTCTACAGCGTGAATCTGACCGGGAATGACATGGTTCTTGAATGGCGCCCGGAGCGTCGGGAATTCCGGGTCGAACAGCGCAGCAAGCACGCCTCCGAGCGTCGTGGCATTGTCCATGTCGAGCCCTTCCGCCATTCCCAGCAGCGAAAGCCGGGCCTGCAACGGAGAGGGTCTGGATCCGTCGCCGCGCCAGTAATTCACTACGTCCGCATAGCCGGGCGCAAAGGGCACGGACAGGGGGCTCGTCACCGTCTCGATCTTCTTGTGCGTCCACCAATTCCATCCTATGGCGTGCTGATCCATCAGCCGCACCACGGCGCTGTACCACACGTTGGAGTTTTCTCCCGTTTCTCCAAGCCAGAGCGGCACGTTCGTCTGCGAGCGAATATCCAGCAGATACTGTATGGAGTTCAGCCCCGTACCGTTCCAGTACTTGTGGAAAGCGTAGACCATGTTGTCATCGAACGGCGGAATGAGATCCGGAAAGTGCGTGGCAAAGAAGTTGCCTTCGATAAACAGAATGTGGTGGGGGTCGACCTCCCGGATGGCGCCGACGAGCCGCTCATACAGCACTCGCAGGTCGGATCCTGGCACGCCGTCCGGCGTCACGGGCTCGTTCAGGAGATCGTAGCCGATAATGAGTTGCTCGTTTGCATAGCGCCGCGCGATTTCCCGCCAGATGGCCTCGGTTTGCGGCCAATAGGTATCCGGCTCCGTCCATAGCCGGGCGACCCCGTCACTGTCACTGATGTTGTGCTCGCTTTGCGCCCCTGGCGCCGCGTGCATATCAAGAATGACACCAAGCCCGTGCGTCCTGCACCATTCCAGAAACCTGTCAATCAGCTCGAATCCGTCTTCCCTGAATTGCTGCGTATCCGGATCATAAAAGAGGGCGTAGTGAAACGGCAGGCGAACGTGGTCGAACCCCCACGACTTGATGGCGGCGATGTCCTTCTCCTCTACGTAATTGGCACGATAGACTTCGAAGAATTCATCCGCGCCCGATTCGCCAATCAGATCCACAATCTGCGACCGAATGGAGCGCGGCGATCCGCCATCGGGAGCGGTAATGTGCAGCATGTACCCCTCGGGCATAAGCCAACCTCCGAGCCCGACGCCCTTGAGCAAGACCGGACTACCCGTCGAGTCCACGATGTGCGGGCCATCCGTGGCGAAGTATCCTGACCTGTCGTATGTGACGCTGCCCAGCCGGAAGAAGAATGTACCGACCGGTCGGACCTGTCCTGCCACGAGGAAGGGAGAGGTCTCGATCCGGGCGATGGGCTCCTGGGGACTTGTGACCTGGTTTGGTGATTCGTAAGACGAACCGCTGTCCGTGCCGGCATCGTATGCGTAGAGCACGACCGTCAGCGTGTCTACCCATTGCCCGCCCTGAAACAGGGGCAGGTCGCGCACGCCGACAAACCAGTCCGGACTCGGCGCCACCATGGAGACCAGCGTCACGAGCGGAAAAGCCTGGCTAATGGTGAAATTCAATCGCCTGGAACCGGGAGAACGGCCGATGCCGCCGCCGGAGAGCACGAATTCGGCATTCCCGCCCTGGATGGCGGTCTGTATTTCGCTTCGCAGGGCGGCCTTGGCGCCGAGTTCGGCCATTTGCTTGATCCCCAGAGAGGCCGTGCTGCCTGTTGCCCAGAACGACACCTGCTCGTTATGGGTGCCGCCTATCAGGCCCGAGAAATGCGGACTGGCCGGGAAGTTGGCCGGATGCGTGGCCTCGCTCCACGTGGACGTAAACGTGACCGTGTATTCGGCGCTGCTTTGGCCGTACACGAATCCGGTGCCGCCTGCAGCGATCAACATGAGGAGCGCAAAAATAACGCAGGTACGATTCATGGCCGAAGGATTTGCTGCCGGTGGTACCTGTGCCCTGCGCCTTCGATCCCCTCTTGCTCCGCAGCCCCGTCGTAGACCCGGTCAGGCATTCGGCGGCAATTCCCCGGTTGGTGGCTTGGCAGGTTTCGGCCAATCGCAGAGCCCACTTGCGGGCAGGTTCGCCGCCAGGAAGGGCAATGTCGCCTTTCCGGGCCTCTGGAGATGCCCGTACTACCTGGGCTGGATACGCGTCAGTTGCCGGATACCGCGCGCTGGTAACGGTCGAAGTATTCGCGGGCCCCGAGGGTGTCTCCCGTCATTACCAGAAGCCGGGCCGTGTTGTACAACATGACTGCTGAACCGGGATCGCGCGCTTCGACTTCTGCTAGGATTGTTCGCGCCAAAACCGGCATTGCCTGCCGCAAACGCACAGCGGCCAGCGCGTTGAGGTAGTCCATGTCGGGCCCGTATGCAAAGGCCAACTGGATGATTTCACCGGACAGCGCCAGATCCAGCGCATTCGCGGCAGCCAGGGCGACAGCCTCTCTTCGCACTGCCGCGTTGAATGGCTGCCAGTACATCAGTGCGCGCAAGTGGAAGAGTGCGCCGAGCGTGTCCCCTTCTGCCTGTGCATCCCTTGCGGCAAGCAGCAGCGACTCCGGCAAGGGCGCCTGACCCAGAACCACGCGGGCCGCCATCGAATCCGCCAGATTGCCTGAGCGCAGGCGCGACTGCAGATAGCCCTGGAATGCCCGCAGTTCATCCTCCGCCGAACGGCCCCGGGTGAAAGGAAATCCGCCCTTGAGGCGCTCGATTTGCAAGTCCGCGTACACCCTTTCTAGCCTGTCCGGCCGCGTCTGGAGCGGGGGGCCGGCCCTGGGCACTTCCATCGCACCGGCAAATGCCCGGGCAATCCGCGCATGCCCGGCAGCGGAAGGGTGCAAGTGATCGGTAAAGAGCGAGTCAGGCCAATCGAGGGTGGCCACGTCAACCAGGGCTGCTCCTCGCAGCGTTGCAAGCTCCCGAATGACGTCGTTGATAGCCGAAGGTGCCCGAAAACGCACGTCGTCGCGCTCTTTGGCCCGTTCGAACGCGGTCCAAGCCGCTGCCGAGTCGGACGCCAATAGGGACTGCCCTGCCCGGAACGCCTCTGAGGCTACGGGGTCCTGCCCCAGCGGCGCCTGGCCCTGGAGGTTGGATGCTACAGTGGCCACGTACACCGGTATGCCGCGTGAGCCAAATCCGCGAAGGACGGCATCTAGGTTGGCACGGAATTGACGGATCCCCCTGTGGTATACGCTGCCTTGCCACGCAATGGCCGCATCGCCTACGGACCGGGCCATCATGGTGCGGTCGCTTTCGCTGGCCGGAGTGGCAATGGCCAGCAGCGCCGAATAGATCTTGCTCCTCCTCAGCCGGACAGCCGTCCGCTTCAGCCAGAGCTTCTGGCCAAGCCCCCGGGCACCGCTGCCGGCCCCGAACGCTCCGTAGTATTCGTTGTGTCCGGCATAGATCAGCACGGCGTCCGGTGCCAGACTCCGCACAGCCGGCAGCATGTCGCGCAGTACGTGGCTGCTGGCTGCCGTCATCCCCAGATTGATGACCTCGACGCGCTGAAGCGGCATGCGCGCACGAATCTCTGCGGCCAGCCGTTCCGGGAATGCATGATAGAAATGGAAGGGATATCCGGCCGTTGACGAGCCTCCCAGCGCAACAATGCGCAGCACGTCTGCCGGCTTATCCTTCAGAAAGGGATTGAAGGCCACCTGGGGCAAGAAGCCCTCGAAATACCGGGCGCCGCGCTCCGGGTTGATCGTCATGTACTCCGGACGCCCCGGAACCGCAATGAAGGCCCTTTCGGGCGCAGCGAGCTGCCAGGCCAACTCGATGCCAAGCAGCAAAGCGATGGGCAGTGCCATCGCCGCGATCCTGAAAAGTAATGCGCGCATCCGTTTCATGATTGATATCCGGTAACCGCGGCAAACAGCCTTACGATCCCGGCCCGAAATCCGGCGGCGGGTCTTGCCGCGCTTCCTAACACCCGGTCTGGCCTACTTGCAAAGCCCTGCTCTGCGCCCCGCCCAACCTCTAAGGAAGCAGTCAGGCAAGATTATCCCTCAAGACGAAACCGGCGCTGCCCCTTGCGGTCATGCCAGAGTGGACTAAAGACCAGGATGTCCAGCATGGGCCCGCATACGCCCAAGGGGAATCCCGGCAGAATCCGGCTCCGCACGATGCAGCCAAGCCGCACCTGGCCTCGTGCCGTTGCCAAGAGCCAGCGAGTACGCACGGCTATGGCCAGGACTGTCAGATCTCCTCAAGACCGAGCAAGAGTAGCACCGGCGGCCGCGCTCGCAGCACCCTGGCGTGAAAGATGCGCACGTCCTCCACCGACAGCGGGCCCGGCGCAGCCGCTGGCCCAATCAGAATGCTGGCCCGAACGCCGCCAGCGGACACATGCAGGGCATCCTCTTCAAGAGCCGCAATCGTGGCTTCAAAGCTGGCAATCTGCCCTTCGGCCTCCTCCGCTGCAGCGGCAAGGTCCGCAAGATCGTAGTAGGCCACGCTCCACTCAGCAGTATCAATCCGGGCAGCGATAGGCTCGAGAATCTGGAGAACGCCCTCAAAATACCTGCCATTCACAAAGTGCGCCGCAGTTGCCACCATCAAGGAGTCTACTACAGATTCCGGCAAGCTCCACCGCATACCCATGCCGGCCTCTACGTGTCGCAGCCGCTCTGCCATGGCTACGCAAAACACGATGTAGTTGTTAAGCGGCGCTTCATCCAGGCCCCAGTCCGCCGCCACCGCCCGCGAGAAACCCTCGATGCTCCCGCCTTCCAGTGACGGCACAAACACGCTGACCAGCCGCGCGGAAGTGCGCTCCTCCAATGCCACGAGCATATCACGAAGCTCGGCCTCTTCCGCATCGCTCAAGAGGCCTGCCTCGTCCGCCACCCAGTCCGGGCGCAACCCTCCGTCCCGCGCGGAGCAGGCCGCCGCGAGGACAACCGCCGCCATGATCACGCAACGCACCGGCGCTCCTCGATCAAGCATCATCCGCGCCAGACGGGGTGCCGCCGACCTTCAACTGCCGAAAGAAGCACGACCTGCGACCGGTATGGCACGCACCCTCCCCGACCTGCCGCACGCGAAACAGCAGGGTATCGCCGTCGCAATCCAGTGCCACGCTATTCACTTCCTGGAAATTGCCACTCGTTTCCCCCTTTACCCATTCCTGCGACCTGGAGCGGCTCCAATAGGTCATCAGGCCGCTCTCGAGCGTCTTGACCAGGGTTTCCTCGCTCATATACGCCAACATCAACACTTCTTCCGTGGCAAAGTCCTGCACCACGACAGGCACCAGCCCGCGCTCGTCGAACCGTACGCGATCTACAATCTGAAGCATTCCGCATCGCTGTCAATGGAGCACATATACGGCAACGCCCGCGCTGCGCTCCCGGGCCGTCCCGGGCCTGCTGCGGTGCAGCACCCGATCACCCTACCGGCATTGGATGCCGCACATCGAACAGGCGCATAATCTGCACTGTAAAGCCCGTGTGCCTGACGATGCAGTCGAGCCGCAATTACTGCGCAGCGCCTGCGGCGAGCGTGGCAAATGGTCACATTTGCGGTTGCCCGTAGTGGTATTGCCCCTGCGGCACGTCTGCACCACAGAATCGGCGCAGCATGCGTAGCATCCTGCAGCCATTCATGCGGCAGCAAGGTTCGGCAATGCGGTACGAGACCAAGCGGGGGACAAAGCCCTGCGCTGAACGTTTGCAGTTTCCCAACATGGCATCATCACTCCACCAGCTGCCGCGGCGCGTGCTCGTAGTGCTGGTTCGTGCGTACCAGCGGGTCATTTCACCCCACCTGCAATCCGGATGCCGGTACGTGCCGACGTGCTCAGAATACGCGGTCGAAGCGCTCACGCGCTACGGCGCATTGAAGGGCACCGCGCTGTCCGCCTGGCGCCTTCTGCGCTGCCACCCCTGGGCAGCGCACGGCCACGATCCGCCCAGGTGGACCGGCAAGCGCCCATCTGCGGAATCAATTGAACCAGAGCCAAATGCGGTTTCGTGAGCTCACCCCGGCCAAGAGGGTGCGACCGTGACAAATTCACACGCACACTCGGCTGCAGCTGCCAGAATAGCCACCGTGGGCTGCGCCGTAATTACGGTCAGCGATACGCGCACGGAAGCCAATGACACCGGCGGGCAGCACATCATATCCCGGCTTCGCGAAGAGGGGCATGACGTGAAGGGATACCAGCTGGTGCCGGATTCGCCATCCCTGGTGCAGAAGGCCATAAGCGACCTGGCGCGGGAAGCAGGCCTGGTGTTGCTTTCGGGAGGAACGGGAATCAGCAGGCGCGACAACACGCACGAGGCCGTCAGAGCGCTGCTGGACAAGGAGATCCCTGGATTCGGCGAGCTGTTCAGGTCACTTTCCTACCAAGAGATTGGTGCGGCGGCCATGCTCTCGCGTGCCATCGGCGGCATATACCGCGGCACGGTGGTATTCTCCATGCCCGGGGCCCTGCCGGCGATACGCCTGGCCATGGAAAAGCTCATTGTCCCCGAGATTCGCCACCTTGTCAGCGAACTCCGCAAGCACCGCACGTAGCGCAGCCATCCCACGCCATTGCGGGCCCGACAGTTACCACTCAACGCACCTTGCTTCGCTCCTCTTGCATAGCAGCAATCGTTCTGTGGGCCGCAGCTACGTCAGTTCGCGCCCAGGACTTGCACACGAACCTTGAGGCGTACCAGCTATTGGCCGTGCGCTGCCTGTCCGACGCGCCCGCCACGCGCAGCGCGTTCCGCCTGGAGCCCGCACCGACCATGCCCTACCTGCGCCAGGCGCTAGTGCAGTACTGGAAAGGGCAGGGACGCGCCATCTACTTGGCGGATACGTCCTCCACGGTCCGTACCAGGGACCTCGACCGGCTAACCTATGGCGTGCATGAGGCTCGGGTCCGCTACGAGAAGGCCCGGCGGAGGATCCTCAGCCGCACGGTGGAGCTGGAGCTGCACTACGCGCTGATTGCGCCGTCGGGCGAAATACTTGCGGACGAGCCATGCCGCAGGGAGTACTCGGACACAATTCGGCGAAGCTCGGTCAGCGGACTGGAAATGCCGACACTCCCGGAAACGGTGGGCGCAATTCCGGACGCAGGCTGGACGCGCCGCTACCTTGAACCGGCTGTACTGGCCACCGCCAGCGCCCTTACGGCCTTCCTGTTCTTCAGACTGCGCAGCGAGTCTTCCAATGGCGGAGGCTAGCGGAATAACAGGGCCTGATACGTGCGCCGGGCACGTGCCTCGTCCGGTCCACGCCGCTTGGCGCTTGGTGCCGCCCGTGCTGGCGCTCCTTGCCTGGGCGTGTGCGGAGCCCATGCTTCCGACGGGTGGTCCGGCAGATCGCACGCCGCCCGCAATTGCGTCTTCCTTGCCGGAAAACGAATCCGTGCTCTTCGAAGGCAATGCGGTGCGCCTGGTCTTTTCCGAATACGTGGATCAAGCCTCGTTCGCGCGCGCGTTCTCGGTTGCACCGCCGTTTGAAGGCCAACTCAGATTCAGGTGGCGCAAGCGGCGCGTGGACATCTCCTTTCCGGAGCCACTGCGCCCCAATACCACTTTCGTGATTACCATGGACACGGACTTGCGCGATGCCCGCGGCGTACCATTGACGGCGCCCATTTCATTGGCATTCTCCACCGGAGCTGTCATAGACCAGGGGCGACTTACCGGACGCGTGGTGGAGCCGCTCGGCGGACTTGCCGCTGCGGGATTCGATGTCCTGGCTTACCCGCAAGAAGAGGACGGCTCGGAAGGAACGCCTTATCGTACGC
The DNA here is from genome assembly GCA_964639665.1 of uncultured Rhodothermaceae bacterium. Classification (GTDB taxonomy): domain Bacteria; phylum Bacteroidota; class Rhodothermia; order Rhodothermales; family Bin80; genus CAZXEU01. Next base: position 11,180 of record CAZXEU010000084.1, read on the forward strand.
AGACGGACGAGGAGGGCAGGTTTTCTCTGGCCTACCTGCGAGAGGGAGATTACAGGGTCCTGGTCCTGGGCGATCGCAACCGCAATCTGCAGCCGGATGCGAACGAAGCCTTTGCAGTCTCTCCCGTAGAAACGCTGGAGACCACGAAAGACACCACGCACTCCGACATGCTGTGGGTCATTGCGCGCCTGGACACACTCGCTCCTGCCGTGAACCGGGCACGCCTCCAGAGTGCGGGCCTCCTGCAGGTCCGCTTCTCCGAGTCCATAGTCCTTCAACACCGGGAACCGGAGCGCTGGACGCTTGCCGATTCCGTTTCGGGGCAACGCTTCACCGTGCGCCAGGTATTTCAGATCATGGATGATCCGCGCAGCGTTTTTCTTAGCGCAGACATTCCGGCAGACCGTTCCCTGACACTGGCAGCAGATCCATCAATAGCCGACTCAAGTGGCAACAGCCTGGAGCGGGAGGCGGTGTATTTCAATTCGGGTGCACAGCCGGACTCCGCAGCGCTCAGGCTGTTGCGATTTCTGCCCTCGCAGAGCGATCCGGAGGTCATCCTGGCATCGGGAGCAACGCCGGGCCTCCTCTTCAGCGAGCCTCCAGGTGCTGCCGTACTCCCGCAACTGGTGACAGCAACGGACAGCGCCGGAGCGCTGCGCACGTTTCAGGCACAGACCCGGGATGGCACTTCCTACCTGCTGCATTTCGATCCCGGGCTGGCGCCGGGGGAGCGGGTGCGCATCCAGGTCGAAATCGGCGACTCGCTCCATGTGCAGCAGTTCGCTCTTGCCTCTACCAGAGACCTTGGCAGCCTGAGCGGCGCTGTTGGCCCGCTGGCGCAGGATTCACCCGTGGTTGTGGAAATCTACGAAGCAGGCACGAAGGGCAGGCCTCTTGGCACTGCCCTGGCAGATCCTTCGGGGGCATTTTCGCTGGCAGGATTGGCAGAGGGCGCCTACGACCTTCGCATTTACGCTGATCTCGACGGGAACCGGAGGTGGGACGGCGGAAGCATAAGGCCATACCGCCGCGCCGAGCCGATCACGTGGACGACCGAGCCCGCCATGGTCCGGGCGAGATGGGACAGCGCCCTCGCCGATACCCTCGTGTTTGCGCAGCAATGACCAAGCCATGCTGTGCGCCAGGCCAAATTGCCCGTCCGTAGATTGACTGGATATCCGCCTCATTGCATCCGGCTTCATGAACTCCACTCAAGATCTGGTCCGCGTCATGTCCTCCGACGGACAGCGAATCGCCGACCAGGAGACCATTGAGGCTTTTGGTCTGTCCGGACGCACCCTCATGGAGCTGGCGGGAAGCGGCGCGGCCAGGGTCATGGGCCGAGAATTCGCTCCCCTTGCCGGCCGGCGCATAGCCATCTTCTGCGGCAAGGGCAACAACGGCGGAGACGGGTTCGTGGCAGGGCGGTGGCTGCATGAGCGGGGCGCCTCGGTAGACATACTGGCGCCGCCGTCGGTCTCGACCGCCGATGCCGCGCACAACCTGACGCTCTTGCGCAAGGTAGCCTCGGAATCGAACCGGCTGCGCATCGGCAGTTTGCAGGACAATACGCAGGCGGACCTGTACGTGGACGCACTCCTGGGAACGGGCGTGGGAAGTCCGCTGCGCGAGCCCATGCTGGGCCTCGTTGCCCGCCTGAACGCAGCGAACGGTCCCGTTGTCTCACTTGACGTACCCACCGGGCTGCATCCGGACCGTGGCACCGTCCTCGGACAAGCCGTGCGTGCCGCATATACCGTTACGATGGGAGCGCTCAAACCGGGCCTTGTACTGGGCGACGGTCCGGAGCTGGCCGGGCGAGTCGAAATCGTGGACATCGGGGTCCCCAGGACCATCATGGACCGGGCGCACGGATTGTCCGGGCGAATCTGGCTGACTACGGACGCGGCCGTCGCCGGCCTTCTGCCCAATCGCGCACGGCATGCGCACAAGTACAGCGTGGGCATGGCTCTGGTAGTCGGCGGCGCACCCGGATTGACGGGCGCGCCCGCCATGGCGTCCCGGGCCGCGGCACGCATTGGTGCCGGCTACGTGACGTGTGCCACCCGGGCATCCCTGCAGCCGGTGCTTGCCGGCAAGCTGACAGAAATCGCAACGGTAGCGTTGCCGGAGACCGACTCTGGCCGAATGGATGTCGGGCAGGCTCTCCGGACGCTGGAGGTGCGTATGGCGAAAGCGAGCGCAATACTCGTGGGTCCAGGGCTCGGGCGGGACCCGGAGGCCGCGGAATTGGCCCGACAACTGGTCCGAACCGCTGAACTGCCCATGGTGGTCGACGCAGATGGCCTGAATGCGCTGGTGGACATGGAAGGCGAGCTGGGCGCCCTGGCCCGAGGGCGATTGATCCTGACTCCCCACGAGGGAGAATTCCGGCGTCTTGTGGACATAGACCTGGCCGACCGGGTAGGCGCAGCCCGGGCTTGCGCAGAGCGGTGGAACTCAACCCTCTTGCTGAAAGGCATGCCGAGCGTCGTGGCATCCCCGACAGGAGAAGTCTACATATGCGCCACGGGCAACCCCGCACTGGCCACTGCCGGTACCGGGGACGTCCTGGCCGGCCTCTGCGCCGGCCTCCTGGCCCAGGGGCTGTCACCGACAGAGGCGGCCGTGTGCGCGGTCCACCTCGGAGGAGCCGCCTCGGACCGTTACGCTTCAAGGGGTGAGGGCCGCTCCATGATGGCCATGGATCTGGTACGCGAGCTACCCGGCCTGCTGTCGGAACGGTTCAGTTAGCAGCGCCGG
>CAZXEU010000085.1:0-3531 GCA_964639665.1 uncultured Rhodothermaceae bacterium
CCATGACAGAGATCGGCATCGAATATCACGCGGAAACGGAAGAGTTTACGGATGTGCTCAGGAGCAAGGTGGAGCGGCGGATGCAGAGGCTGGCCGGCGGTCACCGCGATATTTCCGGGGCCAGTGTGGCCGTAAACCCGATTAGCGGCGCCAACAGGCACGCCGAGTACCGCGCGCGGATTGTGGTGTACCACAAGCTGGGCAATGTGGCAGCGGTTCGCGTGGCGGATACGGTCTCGCATCCGGTGCTTGAAGCGATGGATGCCGTCGAGCGGCAGGTGCGCGAGCAGCGGGAGCGCAACCGCGAAAAGAGCCGCTCCCGCAGGCAGGACGTTAGTCGGTAATGCGTACCCTGCCGCTTGGCAGGCTACCGACGAAGCTGTCCATCGTGTAGTTGGTGCTGTCAGCCGGACTGCCCGGGACGCTTCCACTCAGCAGCACGAAATAGGACGGCTCGGGGCTGGGGTCCGGATCAGGCTCGAGCGTGACATACACGCGGGCAGATCCGACGGGTGTCGGGAAGCTAAGCCCGTCCGGTGGATTGACCAGAAAGTCCTCTCCCGGAAAGTCGAATCCCTCCAGGGAGCCGCTGTGCGGCGCCGCTCCGTCAGCGTTGTTGGCGCCGAGGATGGGGCCGGTGGCCGCCGTAATGCCATCTATGTCTACCCATCCGTGGTAGCTCCAGCCTTCCAGCGGGTAGGGAACAAGCAATCCTCGGGCGAACTGTCCGCCCGTGATATTTATGAACCAGACGCCACTGGTCTCGTTGCTGTCCGGGCCATTGGTCGGCGTGGCCAGAATAAACGTGCCTGATGAAGTGCCTATCGATTCATGGATACCGCCCTGAACCGTGAGTGTCGCCTCCAGGCCTTCGACGGGTCCTGCCACGAGGCGCGTTTCGCTTGGAGCCTCGCTGTCCGAATCACCGGACTCGATCGTTACGAGGAATTCGAGAGCGTTGGTAAGGTCTTCGGCGACGGTGAACCTACCGCCGATCAGCCGATTGCCTTCAAGGTCGACGAGGGTGCCATTGGGGCCGGCAGAAAATCTGCCTACGGCGACCAGGTCGCTGCCCGGCAGCTCGGCCCAGCCTGCGTAGTGAAATCCTCCGGGGAGCGGCTCAAGGTTGGACATGCTCACGTGAACGGAGAAAAGCCCTTCCTCTTCCGCCTCGGTCGAAGAGCTGTCACAGCCGACAGCAACGAGCAGCGCCGCGAGCGGAAGAATTCGTCCGTTCATCAGGGCATTTTGAGACTGGTGACAGCACCAAACTGGCGTTCGCAATCAAACGCGGGCTGCTTTGATTCGTTGCGCGACAGCCGACCGCATTCTTCATGGTCGAAACGCCCGGTTCGGCGCTGCGTAATGCAGCCCCGGGACACCAGGAAGGAGAAATGGCCAGGCGCTCGGCAGAATGGACTCCGCAGTCGTGGCGCGACCGCAAGGTGCATCAGGCGATAGCGTACCCGGACGCTGGTGCGCTCCAGAGCGTGCTCGACGAAATCAGCGTCCTGCCCCCGCTGGTTACGTCCTGGGAAATTGATGCGCTCCGCCGGCAACTCGGCGAGGCGGCGCTCGGGAAGCGGTTTCTGCTGCAGGGCGGCGATTGCGCCGAGCGGTTCGGAGACTGCCGGTCTGACGTGGTTGCCAGTCGCCTCAAGGTACTCCTGCAGATGAGTATTGTCCTTGTTTACGGTCTTCGCATGCCCGTAGTACGGGTTGGCCGCTTTGCAGGGCAGTATGCGAAGCCCCGCAGTTCTCCCAACGAGGTGCGCGGCACTGTGAAGCTGCCCAGCTACCGTGGCGACAACGTAAACGGGGATGATTTCACCGAGCAGGCACGGCGCCCGGATCCGCACAGGCTGCTGACGGCTTACCGGTGTTCGGCCATGATATTGAATTTTGTGCGCTCGCTCTCCGACGGCGGATTTGCGGATCTGCACAATGTCGGATACTGGAATCTGAGCTTCGCGGCGCGTTCTCCTTACGCTGAAGAATACCAGAATATCGTACGCACCGTTCGCAATGCCCTTCAGTTCGCAGGCACCGTGGCAGAACAGCCGCTTGGCGGCCTGGGACGCGTGGATTTCTTCACGAGCCACGAGGCGCTGCACCTTCCGTTTGAGCAGGCGCTTACGCGGTACGTTCCCCGCCGGAGCGGCTACTACAACCTGTCTGCGCATTTTCCGTGGGTCGGCAAGAGAACCAACCAGCTGGCCGGCGCCCACGTGGAATACATAAGGGGCATCCTCAACCCCGTCGCCATCAAGGTTGGCCCCGACATGAAGCCTTCGGAGCTGCAGCGCCTGATCAGGCATCTTGACCCGGACAACGAACCTGGACGGCTGACGCTGATAACGCGCTTCGGGGCCCAGCACATTGAACGTTGTCTGCCTCCCCTGGCTTCGGCCGCACGAAGAGTGGGAAGCGTGGCGCTGTGGTGCTGCGATCCCATGCACGGGAATACGGTCAATGCCGGAAATGGAAGGAAGACCCGCCGGTTCGACCATATCCTTGCCGAGCTGGAACTGGCCTTCGATATCCATCTGCGCGCCGGCACCATATTGGGTGGCGTGCATTTCGAGCTCACCGGAGAAGACGTCACGGAGTGCGTCGGGGGCTCGAGCGACATTCGGGAAGCGGACCTGCACCGGGCCTATCATTCGCGCGTTGACCCGCGGCTGAATGCGGAGCAGTCGCTTGAGATGGCGCTGCGCATCGTGCAGAAGTGCAAGAGCGCAGGCACTTCGCGATGAGTGGGTCCACAGCGTCGCTCGTATTGGAGGCGCCGGGGCGCCTTGGGTGGCGGGAGGATCCGCCACTCGCGCCGGTTAGCGGCGAAGCCCTGGTGGCGACCGTATGCGTCGGCATCTGTGGCAGCGACCTGCATGCGTTTTCGGGCAATCATCCGGCGTATACCTATCCACGAAGGCTGGGTCATGAGCTTGCCGTTCGCGTGATCGCCGGCCAGGGGCTGCAGCCCGGCACACTGTGCGCGGTAAACCCGTACCTGAGCTGCGGCCGGTGTGCGGCATGCCGGCGCGGCATGACCAATTGCTGCGAGACGCTCGAGGTACTCGGAATACACCGGGACGGCGGCTGCACACGGCAGCTGGCCCTGCCCATGTCCCTGCTGTATCCCAGCCGGCTGCTGTCCGCAGAACAGCTGGCATTGGTGGAACCTCTCGTGGTGGGAAGGCACGCGGTGGTACGCGGGGGCGTAACGGACGCAGAGACGGTAGCCATTGTAGGGCTGGGGCCCATCGGACTGGCCGTAGCCATCTTTGCCCGAGAGCGCGGCGCTGACCTGGCGCTGGTGGATGCGCGCGGCGACCGGCGGCGGGCGGCCCGGCAGGTAATGGAGACGGACCGCGTATACGAGCCGGGTGAAAGGCTTGAGAACCAGCTTCGCGCCTGCTTCGGAGGAGAATTACCGCGGGTCGTAATTGACGCCACCGGCAGCGAACGGGCCATGCGCAGCAGTTACCTCCTCGTGGGGCCGGCCGGCCGGATGGTGCTGGTGGGCATCAT
>CAZXEU010000086.1:0-4500 GCA_964639665.1 uncultured Rhodothermaceae bacterium
GAGGTTGCATGCCCTGCAAAGCGGATAATCCAGGGGGAGGAGACCGCCATTTGCCAAGAAACCAGGCCCAGAGCGGGCTCATTAGATCTCCGAAGCCGCTAAACCACGACCTTCAGGATGGTCATTGGCGCAATCCTGCTGAATTCCGCAAATCTCGGCCGAAAACTCAATCACACGAGCACTAAGCTCGACAGGCTCCTAGGCTGCGGCCATTTTTTCAAGTAGATCCTCTCTGGATATGTCCGGCTTGCCCCAGGTACCGAGCAGCTTTCCACGCCGGAGCACCGTAAAGGCATCTGATGCGGGATAGGCGTGATGCACGTTGTGGGTGATGAATATCACGCTGACGCCGCGATCGCGCGCGGAGGCGATGTCTCTCAGGACGGCAGCCGCTTCAGAGACGCCCAGCGCACTGGTCGGTTCATCGAGAATCAGTACGCGAGCACCCAGATGAACAGCCCTTGCAATTGCAACGGACTGCCGCTCGCCGCCCGAGAGGGTGCCTACCGGCTGCGCGGTCGAGCGAAGCCGGATGCCGAGTCGGCCGAGCCCGTCGCGGGTCATCTGGTCCGCTTTATGCTGGTCCAGACGCCTGAATGGTCCCCTGCCACGGGTCGGTTCGGCACCCAGCACGAAATTGCGGGCTACGCTCATATGCGGGATCATGGCCAGGTCCTGATAGACTGTAGCAATTCCCTGGCGCATGGCATCGCGCGGGGACGCGAACCGGACTGGCTCGCCGTCCATCGCAATCGTGCCCCCGTCAGGGGCATGAAACCCGGACAGGCATTTGATGAGCGTCGACTTGCCGGCCCCGTTGTCGCCGAGTAGTGCCATGACCCAGCCCACACGCAAACGCATATCGATGCCTTCCAGGGCAACTACCCGCCCGAAGCGCTTGGACAGGCTCCGGATTTCCAGAACCGGGACTTCCCTGTCAGCCATATTCTAGGTGCGCAGGATTCGCTTTCGGACCATGTGATTGACCAGAACCGCAATTAGCAGCATGCCTCCCAGGAATACCTGGAACCAGTCGGCATCAACGCCGGAGAAGACGATCCCCTGGCGTACCATCCCGAAGATAAGCGCGCCAAATACCGCCCCGATGGCCGAACCGTATCCTCCGGTCAGCAATGTGCCCCCAATAACCACCACGATGATGGCGTGAAACTCGCGGAGCTCGCCCCGGAGAACGTCCGCCCCGCTGAATGCCACGGCCTGCATTACGCCAACAAGGGCAGCGCACAGGGCGGTCGCAACGAACAGTGCTACCTTGACCGTATTAGTCGGCACGCCGACGCTGCGCGCAGCCTTCACATCTCCCCCGGTACCGAAAATCCAGTTGCCGAAGGGCGTCCGCATCAGGATCCACGTTGCCAGGACTGCAAGAGCCAGCCACCACAGAATAGATACCGGAAAATCCGTTCCTGCCACCGGAATCTCGCCCGCGAAGACGCGCCGTGCGAAGTCGTAGCCCGCAGCCTCCTGCAAACCGCCGAGCTGCGTCCGGCCCGTTACCAGTCGCGTGCCCCCGATGGTCGCACCTCGAAATACAAAGAGCGTCGCGAGCGTAACGATAAAGGACGGCAGTCCCGTCCTGATAACGAGAATGCCATTGAACAGTCCTGCCGCCACGGCGAACGCCACCACGGCGGCCATGGCAGCCAGGATACTCCAACCCAGCTGTACGCACAGGATGGTCAGCAGCATGCCGGAGGCCCCTATGACAGAGCCCACGGACAGGTCAAATTCCCCGCCGATCATGAGCAGCGCCACCGCCGTAGCAATGATGCCGAGCTCGGCGGACACCTCCAGGTACGTTGATACGCCGCGCAGCGACAGGAACCCTGTGTCGCCCGCCACCACCGCGAAGAAGATCCATACCACTACCACGCCGGCTACGGCCGCCAGCTCGGGTCTAACTACGAACCGGCGAATGGCAGTATGCAGATTGCGCGCGGGCCGGGGCATATGCGAGAAAGCATTAGTGGGAATTGCGGCGCTTCTCGGTCGCGCTTGGCGCAAGCCGCACGCGTGCCGCTACCGGGTGCCTTGCCGCGTCAGCTCGCGCAGCCGCGACACATTGTCTGCGGTGATGAACCCCGGCCCGGTTCGAATGACCTCGTGCGCCAACAGGTTCTCGTTGCGCCGGTAGAGCGCCAGCAGCACTACCGGCAGATACCCTTGCATGTACTGCTGCTGGTCGATGGCGAAAAGAGCTTCTCCGTCCTCGATGGCCTGCAGCACTTCCGGGCTCGCATCAAAGGTCGCAAAACGCACTGCGCCCGCGCGTCCGGTCTCCCTGAGCGCGCGAAGCGCCGGCACGGCTCCCGTGGGGCCCAGTGTCAAAAGTCCGTCCACAAGGGAATCGCTCCTCAGGGCTGCCTCCATGCGCTGTTGACTTTCCGTCGGGTCGGTCAGCTCTACGGCCAGGATCTCCATTTCCGCCCCAGCATTTCGGAGAGCGGCGCCAAAGCCTGCGCAACGGCGATCCAGCGACAGGTTGCCAACCTCCTGGTTCACGCAGAGCGCCTTCCTTACGCCCGTCCTTGCCATGCGCTCTCCGCCGCCAAAGCCGGCTTCGAATTCCGTCTGACCGACGTGCAAAAGGCTGCCCAGGCCGGAAGACTCGTCGCTGCCCGAATTGATGCTGACAAAAGGAATGCCTGCTTCGCGCGCAGCGGCAAGGGGCGCCCTGAGCGCCTCTGCGTCGGGCAGGCTGACAACCAGGCCGTCCGGCCTGGAGGCCACAGCCGCATCAATAAGCTGCGCCATGGTCACCATGTCGAATGACTCCGGGGCCTGGTATTCCACGCGCGCGCCAACTACGCGGCCAGCATCGCTCGCACCGTTCTGCACCACCGACCAGAAAGGATCAGACGCCTGTCCGTGGGTTACGAATACAATGCGGAGCTCCGGCTCGTCCGGAGCAGCGGACTCCGATGCGCAGGCTCCGAGTGCGATCACGCCAAGGATCGCCAGGAATGTCCGCAGGCGCGACCAGACCGGGCGGTACCCTGGTCCAATGTCCAGCCGAATTGAACAACAGCTTTGCATCTGCATGTCAATATGCAATGAAGCCCGCACTACGGCCGGAGCCATGCCCGGTCTTGCCTGCACACATCCGGCCGGCTACTACACATATGCCGCCTGTAGGCGATCGGCCTAAGCGCTGCTCCGCATTGCCAGCTCATAAAATCCCTACAAGAAATACCGCTCGCGGGCCCGATGAACCTCCCAGTCCCTACGCGCGGCTGCTACGCTTGGCATGGTGGTGGTCTCGGCCACGGGAACGTCCCACCAGCTTTCGTATCCCGGGACATCCTCGAAGCGGTCCGTCTGCACGTAGATCACGGTGGTGGTCTCGATAGACCTGGACGCCTGCAGGGCACGTGCAACATCGTCGTGACTCTCGCAGCGGAACACATGAGCACCCAGTGACTCGGCGTTCGTCGCCAGATCTACCGGCAACGGTATTGCCGCGCTGTCGCTGTCCCCGGGCAGGCTTCCGTCTTGCGGAAAGACATAGCGCGTACCGAATCCATCCTGACCCAGTGCGCGACTCAGGCCACCGATACTCTTAAATCCTTCGTTGTCCATGAGAACAATCGTAAGCTTGTATCCCTCCTGGACGGACGTCACAAGATCCGATGAGAGCATGAGGTAGCTGCCGTCACCCACCAGCACATACACCTCTCTTTCGGGCGCGGCCATCTTGATGCCCAGACCACCCGCTATTTCGTAGCCCATGGTGCTGTAGCCGTATTCCATGTGGTACTGTTTGGCATGCCGCGTGCGCCACAGCTTGTGCAGATCGCCAGGCAGACTGCCGGCCGCGCACACCATTACGCCGTCCGGATCTCCAAGCTCGTTTACGATGCCGACAACTTCTCCCTGGCTCGGCAGGGGCCCATGGCGAATGCCGTAAACGCGTTCGACCTCCTGGTCCCACTGAGCGGACAGCTGCCGGCACTCCGCCTGGTAGGCCTCATCGGTTGACCAGGATCCGATCCCGTCTTCCAGGTCCTCAAGCGCAGCCCTTGCATCAGCTACCAGGGGCACGGCAGCGTGCTTGTAGGCGTCAAACTCCGCTACATTTACATTGACAAAACGGATATCAGGACAGGCGAACTGGGTCTTGCTGGCCGTCGTAAAATCGCTGTACCGCGTTCCTATACCTATCACCAGATCCGCGTCCCGAGCAATGCGGTTCGCTGCAAACGTGCCCGTTACGCCGACGGCGCCCAGGCAGAGCGGATCATCATATGGCAGGCTTCCCTTTCCTGCGTGGGTCTCGCAGACCGGGATGCCATGCAGGGTGGCAAAGCGGCTCAGATCCTCGGTCGCCTCGCTGTAGTGCACGCCGCCTCCGGCGACAATAAGTGGTCTCTTCGCGGCGCGTATCCATCCGGCCGCGCGCGCCACAGCCGCGGCGTCCGGCCTATTCCGCGGAATGTGCCACGTGCGCGGCTCAAAGAGCGCCCTGGGATAATCGTACGC
>CAZXEU010000087.1:0-10018 GCA_964639665.1 uncultured Rhodothermaceae bacterium
GGCCATCATGGCTCGCAACAAGAATGGCTTCCATCGGTGGCGTACGCGCAAACGGAAGAACCTGGTATCCCCGCAGTACGATCCGACAAAACCGGCCGGCACAGGCAACCCGGGACCGGGGCCGGGCTCGGTTGCAGGCCCACCAGTCAGGCCAGCCCGACGCGGGTTAGCCCGGTATTGCCGGGCATGGAAGCGAAGTCTGCCACGCCGGTTGCCGCGTCCAGATACGCATGAATAGCCTCTCTCAACGCGCCCGTACCCTTGCCATGGACAATGTCGACGGAAGGCCTTCCCGCCGCAATCGCTTGGTCAATAGTCTGCTCCACGGCGCTCAGTGCCTCGCTAACCCGAAGTCCTCTCAGGTCCACTGACGCCGGCGCATCCTTGCCATAATCGGAAGCTGGCCGCATCTTGCGCACGCGCTTTGATCCTGACCGGCCAAGGCGGTGCATGCCGACCTGCACGCGCATGGAGCCGAAGGCGACTACGGCACGCTTGCCATCTATCTCCAGCACCTCTCCGACTGCCGCCCCGCCGTCCATGACCACCCGGTCACCCGGGCGAAATCGCGCCGCTCCCGCCGGTCTGTCCACGGCCCGGCCGGCTGCCTCGGTCCGCTGTCTTCGTCGCGCGTCGCCTTTTCGAACCGTGGCGTCGGCTTCAGCTTTCTTTCGCCTGGTCTGCGCGGCGGGCGACTTGCCACGGCGGCGGTCGTCCTGTGCGGGCTGCGGCGGACGCTCAAGGCGCTCTCGCAGAGCCTGGTTCCGCTCTTCGAACGTGGCCATGAGGCGTGCCAGCTCCGCGCCCTCCGTGCCCATGAGCGCACGCGCCCGCTCGAGCACCTCCGGCTCCAGGTCCAGCCGGGCCGCGATCGCGAAAGCATAGGAGGAGCCGGGAACCCCCTGCCTGAACCGAAAGGTCGGCTCAAGCGTCCTCAGGTCGAATTCCATCGAGCCGTTTTCGACGCCCTCGGCGTCGTGCGCAAAGGCCTTCAGCGTACCGTGGTGCGTGGTGACGACGGTCCGGGCCCCGGCAGCGGTCAGGTGCTCCAGCGTCGCCTGGGCAAGGGCGGCTCCCTCCGCAGGATCGGTACCCGTGCCGATCTCGTCCACGAGCACCAGCGTGTCCGGACCAGCCGCACCCAGCATGCGCCGCAGGCCCTGTATGCGCGAGCTGAACGTCGACAGGTCGTTTTCGATAGACTGCTCGTCCCCTATTTCCACGAGAATCTGACGGAAAGCAAAAAAGCTCGACGCCGGATGCACGGGAACCGGCATGCCGTATTGCAGCATCAGCGACAGGAGCCCGACGGTCTTCATGGCCACGGTCTTGCCCCCCGCGTTCGGCCCCGTGATCACCAGCGAGACGGCCTCCCGCCCAATTTCCAGATCCAGCGGGATCACGTCGTCGCCCTGGTACAATAGCAGTACCGGATTGCGACCCGCCCGGATATCCACGATGCCCTCGTCGTTGAAGCCCGGAATGCCGGCGTTCATGCGTGTCGCCAGCTGCGCCTTCGCCTGCAGCACGTCTATGCGCGCCATGCAGGCAAGGTTCGCCTCAAGCGTGCTCTGCTCCTGCCGGACGCATGCGGTAGCCTCTCTAAGGATGCGCTCTACCTCGCGCCGCTCCTCTGCCTCCAGGATCCGTAATTCGTTATTGAGTTCCAGGCAGGCCTCCGGTTCGAGGTAAACCGTCTGACCCGTGGCGGACGTGTCGTGTACAAAGCCGCGAATCTTGCGCTTGGCTTCGGCACGCAGGGGAATTACCATGCGCCCTGCGCGCACCGTGGGCTGCATTTCGGTGGCATACCCCCTTGCATGGGCCTGCGTCAGCACCTGGCGCAGTCGCTGCCTGAGGGTTTCCTGCCGCATGGGAATCAGGCGGCGAAGCCGGCGCAGCTCCGTCGAGGCATTGTCGCGCACGTTGCCGTCTCCGTCCACGATGCCTTCCAGATACTGCTCCAACTCCGGCAGGGCCGTCAAGCGGCGCACCAGCCGGGACATGGCCGGGTAACTCTCGCGGCCGAAGTAGCCCTTCAGGCGACGCATGCAGGCACACGCGTTCTGTACGGCCAGAAGGTCTTCCGCCGGGATGAGGGCCATCTCGGCAGAGGCGCGGCGCACGGGCTCGCGCACGTCCAGGAAACCGGCAAACGGCAGCGGGGCTCCGTGCTGCAATGCAGCCTGGAATTCCTCCACCCTGACCAGCTCGGCCATGATATCCGCCGGCACATGCATCGGCCGCAAACGGTCCAGCAGGCCACGTCCGAGAGTGTTCAGCATCAGGTCCCTAACTTGCGCGCGGACTATGCCGAAGCCTACCTTTTCCTCAGCCTTGGACTGGATGTTCTGCACGCCGGATACGGACCGTAAACGGGGGCTTGTATACGGGGCGCCCTGAGTGGATCCGCTACTCGCCTGGCAGCGCCTCCCTCCGGGACACGGCCCGTCAAACATGCCGGTACCGCAATGAGATTCCTGATTGCCCTTCTGCTGCTGCCCCTTTTTTCGCGGTGCTCTCCGCCGGATGAGCCGTCGGCGGGACTGCCCGCCGACGTGCCGCTGTCGCACGACGACCTGGAAGACTTCTTCTTTGCATGGCGCGCCTTCCAGGCACCTCCGTTGGCGGACGGGGTGCCCGACTACTCGGCGGGCGCCATGGCCGTTCAGCACGAAGCCCTGGACGGCTGGCAGCAGGCACTTGCCTCGATCGACACGACAGGCTGGCCCATTGCCGACCAGGTAGACTGGTACCTGGTCTGGGCAGAAATGAACGGGCTGGATTTCGAACACCGGGTAACGCGTCCTTGGGCAAACGACCCCGCCTTTTACGTGTGGTTCTATCCCTCTCCGACCGACGTGCCCGAACGCGAGGGCCCGACCATCCACGGCGCCATAGAACTGCCCAACTACGCTCAGCCGCTCTCCGGTGAAGATGCCATGGAAATCGCGCAGCGGCTCCGGCTCGCCCCGCGGCTCTATGCCACCGCCCGCGAGAATCTGACCGGCACCGGACGCGATTTCTGGCATTCGTCTGTGCGGTCATTGCAGGAGCAAGGCGGAGATCTGGGGACGTTTGCCGAACGCGTCCTTGAGCTACACCCGGATCTTGCCGCTGCCGCGGGCGAGGCACGCGAGGCGTCTGACGAATTCGCCGCCTGGGTCGAAGAGCAGCTGCCGCAAAAGACCGGCCTGTCGGGCATCGGCAAAGAGGCCTATACCTGGAATCTGAAAAAGGTGCACCTGCTCCCGTACACATGGGAAGAAGAGGTCACGCTCATGTGGCGCGAGCTCGCCCGCGCCCATGCATCGCTGCGCCTGGAAGAGCACCGCAACCGGGAATTGCCCGTCCTTGAGCGGATCGCGTCTGCAGACGACTACGACCGGCTGCTTAATGAAGCGGTATCGGAGTACATGGACTTCCTGGAAGAAGACCAGATCCTGCCCATCAAGCCGTACATGGACGCGGCCCTCCGGGCAAGGATCGGCGCATTCATTCCCGCCGAGGGACTGCGCGGGTTTTTCTCCGAAATCACCTACCGCGATCCCGTTGTGATGCGCACCCACCACTACCACTGGTTTGATCTGGCCCGAATGCGCGACGAACCTCATGAGAGCCGCATTCGGCAGACGCCGCTGCTGTACAACATCTTTGACGGCCGTGCCGAAGGGATGGCCACCGGCATGGAAGAAATGATGATGCATGCCGGGCTCTTCGACGACAGGCCGCGGGCACGGGAACTGGTCTGGATTCTGCTTGCCCAGCGGGCTGCGCGCGGCCTGGGCGGACTCTACCAGCACGGCCTGGAAATGTCCTTCGACGAGGCCACGCAGTTTGCGTCAAAGTGGACGCCCTGGGGCCTGCTGCCCGCCGACGGGGCCACCATTCAGGGCGAAGAGCAATTCTATCTCCAGCAGCCGGCCTACGGCACGAGCTACGTGATCGGCAAAATCGAAATCGAACACCTGATCGCCGAGTATGCCCGGCAGCGCGGCGGCGATTTCAACCTGTCGCAGTTCATGGACGATGTAAACGGCACGGGCGTCATTCCCGTCTCGCTGATCTACTGGGAACTGACGGGAGACAAGTCCATGCTGGAGCGCGCAATCGGGCCCTGACGGGCCGGCATTACACTACTCCATTTCCGCCGCCATGCATTATTCGCCAGGTCGTTACCGTCACCCGCACCGGATACCACCGGCTGCAGCAGCCAATCGGGCCCGGGGCGCACATGTACTCATTCTGGTCATCGCCCTGTCCGCAGCCGCCGTCGCCGAGGCCCGGCAGACAGGCTTTGGCAGCTCCGTAGCAATTGCGGCAGAGATGGTGGCGGTCGGCAAAACCGTGACTGCAGACGCGCCCGGAGAAGTGTACGTATTCAGCCGCAACGCCGAGGGCACATGGGTTGAGCACCAGCGGCTGTCAGCATCGGATGCCGCAGCGGAACCCGATCACTTCGGACGTGCCCTCGCAGGGAGTACGGGGAGGCTTTTTGTGGGGGCCACGGGTAGCGAAGCGGCGCGCGGAGCGGTATACGTCTATGTATTGCGGCAAGAGAGATGGGTCCGGGTAGCCAGGCTTGCCGCCGGCGATGCGGAGACCTGGCGACGGTTTGGAACCAGCGTGGCCGCGGATGGCCCGTGGCTTATGGTCAGTGCGGCCGGTGCCTCCGCCATGGACGATGCCGTCTTCATATTCAGACAGGGGGAGAGCGAGGCGGACTGGAGGGAGCACTCGGTGTTTCGGGCCCGCGATTTCCGTGCGGATCCCGGCATCGATACCCGGTGGCAGACCGCCTGGCAGGCGGATTCGCTGTCGACGCTCGGCTTTGGCGCCTCCATCGCCATCTCCGGCACCACGGCCGCCATCGCCACGCCGATTCTCGGAGGCAGTGCCGTCGTGCTGTCCTACCATGCCGACACGGATGCATGGATAGCAGAGGAGCACATTTCCGTGGACGACCTGCCGCTTGCCGCCAGATTCGGGTACGCAATCGCGGCGCAGAGCGGGGAAATCTTTGTCGGTGCACCGGGTTTTGAAGACGAACGCGGCGCGATCTTCCGGTTCGGGCACAACCTGGACCTGGGAGCGTGGCAGCTCAGGCAGCGCTTTGCCGCATCCGGCCCCTCGCAGGCACCCGGCGGCCTGGGGTCGGCGCTGGCCGCCCATGGCGGCAGCCTGCTGAGCGGCGCCCCGCTTCAGGACTCGGCGATGGGGACGGCGTACCTGTTTGAGCGCGGAGCTACCGGAGACTGGCAGTTGGCGGACCAGGTGCGTCCACGGGACGCAGACCGCGAGTTGCTTACTGTCATGGGACTTGGCTGGGCCGTGGACATGAGCGACGAGATCATTGTCGCAGGCGCGCCGAATGCCGACTACTGGACCGGAAAGGCCTACGCATTCGAGCGTGCAGCCGGACGCTTCGAGGAGCGGGGCGCACTGGTGAGCGAGCTCATCAGGCCGGCATCCATCACGGGCCAAGGAGTGGGCTGCGAGGATGGACTGGCCGCCATCTTCGGCTGCGACGAAGTCGATCTACTGTCCTTTGTATCGACCGAAGACCTGGGCGGGCAGCGGGGAGTCGTGGTCAACGACGTCTGGGGGTGGACCGACCCCGAGACTGGCGACGAATGGGCCCTGGTAGGCCGCATAGATGGCACGTCCTTTGTAAGGGTGACGGACCCGCTCAATCCCGTGCTGGTAGGCAACCTGCCCAAGACTCCGGGCGCGGGTACCACCATCTGGCGAGATGTCAAGGTATACCGCGACCACGCGTTCGTGGTCTCCGACGCCGTCGGCGCGCACGGCATGCAGGTCTTCGACCTGAGGCAGATTCGATCCGTAGAGTCTCCCCCCGTGTCGTTTGAGCCCACCGGCCTGTACAGGCGCATTGCCAGCGCGCACAACCTTGCCATCAACGAGCAAACCGGGTTTGCCTACTCGACAGGGGGCAGCGAGGGCGGCGAGACATGCGGTGGCGGTCTGCACATGATTGACATACGGAATCCCGCCGAACCGCAGTTTGCAGGGTGCTTTGCAGATAATGCCACCGGCCTGACCGGACCCGGCTATTCCCACGACGCGCAGTGCGTCGTGTACGAGGGGCCGGATGCCGACTACCGTGGCCGCGAAATCTGCTTCAGCTCGAATGAGACGGCGCTGAGCGTGGTTGACGTGACCGACAAGAACCAGCCCGTCGGTCTCGCCAACGCCACATATCCCAATGCCGCGTACGCCCACCAGGGCTGGCTGACCGGCGACCACAGGTACTTCTACATGAATGACGAGCTGGACGAGATCCAGGGCACCACCCATGGCAGGCGCACGCTGATCTGGGATGCGGCGGACCTGGACGACCCGTTTCTGGCTCAGGAGTACGTGTCCGAGGGCCTGACCAGCGACCACAACCTGTATATCCGGGGCGATATCATGTACCAGTCCAATTTTCAGAGTGGCCTGCACGTCCTGGACATCACCGACCCTCTGCATCCCGTGGAGATCGGCTCATTCGATACGGTGCCGCAGGGAGATAACCTGCCAGGCTACGGAGGGTCGTGGAGCAACTACCCGTTCTTCGAAAGCGGCATCATACTGGTAACGAGCCGCGACGAGGGCCTGTTCATCCTGAGAAGGCGCGGCGTGGACACGTAGCGGCCGGCTGACAGACGTGGTGCGAAACGCCCTGCGCACGCCGGGGACGGCCCGGGCGCCCGATGATGCACTGCGCGCAAGGCTTGCTTTCCGGGTCTCGCGCACCGCTGCCTGACTGGAATTTCTGTCCCCAAATCTGTTCCTTTCCTGCACGGCTGCCTTGCCGCCTTGCCGCCTTTGGCGGCCCGGTGCCCGCAGCCTCGGGGTCCGACACCTAATCCGCCATGCGACGTTTTATCCCGCTTTCCCTCGCTCTTCTGGTCGGCACTCTGCACGTGCAAGCGCAGTCACCCAGGGACGCGCTGCTCTTGGCAAAGGAGATTCTGGAACAGGGTGCCAGCCTGGACGATACGGAGCTTGTACTTCAGGCCCGCGCCGAATTCGAGGGCATCATCCCGGACGAAGGCCTCGCCAAGTTCGCACACTACTACGCCGCCTCCGCCGCAAGCGAGCTCGCCAACATCCTGGACGAATCCGGCGAGTCCGGGGTAAGGCGCACAATCCTGGAATACGTGGACTATGCCATTGAGCACCTTGAGGCCTCCGTCGCGCTGGACGATGCCTTCGCGGAGGGCTGGCTGATGCTCTCTGCCGCCTATGCCCAGAAAATTATGGTCAAGCCGCTCAATGCCGTCGGACTGGGACGCAGATTCAACCGGGCCATGAATCGCGCCCGGGAGCTGGAGCCCGATAACCCGCGTGTAGTGCTGCTCAAGGCCATCACGGACTACAACCTCCCGCGAATCGTGGGAGGCAACAAGGATCGCGCGGTGGACGGGCTGCTCAGGGCCGCCAGCCTGTTCGAGAACGAGACCGTGAGCGATCCCGTTCTCCCTTCCTGGGGCCACGATCAGACCTATGCAAGGCTTGGGATCGCCTACATGGACGAGGGCGACTTCGAAGGGGCCCGAGAGGCTCTTGGCCAGGCGCTGGCGCTGAATCCCGACTACCGGTGGGTGAGCGACGTGCTCATGCCCTCGGTGGACGAGGCGGAAGCCGAGGCGGCAGGAAACTAGCGCAGCCGAAGGCCGGCGCGCATGCACGCTTCAGCGTGCGGCTGGCGCCGGCGTTCGGGAAAGCTGCTCCGCCATTATTTATATTTGTTTTCTGGCGCGGGCCGCAACGCGCCGAACTACCCAATCAAATTGCATAGCCATGAAACGTGCCCTCCTGATCCTTGGTGCCAGTCTCCTGTTTGTCCCGCTTGCACAAGGGCAGTATGCGCTGCAGTTCGGGGCCTCGGTCGCCGTCAGCGGTGATCAGATCATCGCGGGCCAGGGACGAAATCTGCTTCAGCCCGGCACGGTCTATGTCTATGGACAGGCAGACGGAGCCTGGAGTCTGGAGCAAGAAATCAAAGGTGTCGGTGAGACCGCTTCGGGTTTCGGCAGAGCGGTGGCCGCTGACGCCGAAGTGCTGGCCATTGGGGCCCCCGTGGCCGGTGAAGTTCATCTCTTTGGGCGGGACGAGACGGGCGCCTGGAGCCACACACAGACCCTCAGCGCCGCTACCGAGGGCTTTGGCTCAGCCGTTGCCATCGCCGGCGATCACTTGCTGGTCGGAACGGAGAACAGCGGGGCACTGGCTTATCGGATCGCCAACGGCAGCTGGGAGCCGGCCGGTGCACTGTCCATGGATGACATTGCCGAGAACGCCGGCTTCGGAAGCGAAGTAGCCATAAGCGGCACCACCGCCGTTGTGACTGCTCCGCGTGCCGGATCGCGCGCAGGCGCCGCCTACGCCTATACGTATGCTTCGGACAGCTGGCAGCCTGCAGAGGTTCTGGAGTCGCCCAATACGGAATCCGGAAGGGCCTTCGGATCAGCCGTGGCCATCTCGGAAGCAATGATCGCCGTAGGTGCCAGTGAACGCGTGGAGCTTTTCGCCAGGGACGATGACGGAGCGTGGACCCACGCGCGCGATCTCACGGCCTTTGACGCCGAGAGAACCGGCTTCGGCGCAGCTGTCGCTTTCAGCGCGGGCGAGCTCCTGGTTGGTGCGCCGAACGCCGATGGCGGGGAGGGCATCGTGTATGCCTTCACCCGGGGTGCTGACCAGGTGCGGATGGCCCGGCCGCAGGAGGCGCGTTTCCGCGCCCGCTTTGGCGGAGCGCTGGCCGCCTCAGGAGACCTGGTTGCCGCCGGGTCGGCGGGGTTCGACAATTTCGAGGGAGCCGTGTTTGCCCTCAGGACCGGCAGCCAATTGGAGGTCTCTTCCCCGCTGTTCGATGACACAGGCGAGATGGCTTCCGTTACCGGTACCATGATGGAATGTGAAGAAGGCGAGGCCGGTGCCTTTCCCTGCGCGGAGGTGGACATGATTTCCTTCCTTACCAGACGCGAAATCGGCGCCCGGCGCGGCATACAGGTCAACGATGTCTGGGGCTGGGAGGACCCGGAAACGGGAAGGGAGTATGCACTTGTTGGACGAACCGATGGGACGTCCTTCATAGACATGAGCGATCCCTATCATCCCCGCTACCTGGGCGATCTGCCCAAGACGGCCACGGCCAACCAGAGCCTGTGGCGGGACATCAAGGTATACAGGGACCACGCCTTTGTAGTGGCCGACGGAGCGGGCGCGCACCACGTCCAAATCTTTGACCTGAGGCAGCTGCGCGACGTAGGCGACGAGGCGCCCGTCACGTTTGAGGAGACGACCATTTACAAGGGTGTTTACAGCTCCCACAACATCATCATCAATGAGGAGACCGGATACGCGTACGCTGTGGGCAGTGACTCGGGCGGCGAAACCTGTGGCGGCTCGCTCCACATGATCAACATTCAGGATCCGGTCAATCCGGTGTTTGCGGGGTGCTTCAACGATCCGCGCACCGGTCGAGGCGGATCCGGCGCCACGCACGATGCGCAGTGCGTCACGTACAGTGGTCCGGACTCGGACTACGTCGGCCATGAAATCTGCCTGAGCTCGAACGGCACGGCGCTCTCCATTGCCGACGTGACGGACAAGGAGAACCCGGTGGCCATAGCCGTGGCCGAGTACCCGAACGTGGCCTATACGCACCAGGGCTGGCTGACGGAGGATCACCGGTACTTCTACCTCAACGACGAGGGCGACGAGGTAAGCGATCTGGTCAGTGCCACGCGCACGCTGATTTTCGACCTGGAGGACCTGGATGACCCCGCGCTGGCCGGGGAATACATGGGCCCCACCAGTGCCATTGACCATAACCTCTACATCCAGGGTACGACCATGTATCAGACCAACTACGTGGAAGGACTGCGCCTGGTGGACATATCGGACCCGGAAAACCCGGTCGAAGGCCGCCACTTTGACACCGTGCCGGACGGGCCCAACGACAATTCGCCGGTGCTCGGAGACTGGAGCTACTACCCGTACTTCA
>CAZXEU010000088.1:0-2213 GCA_964639665.1 uncultured Rhodothermaceae bacterium
CGTCTCGAAAGTTCAGCGCTGCCGCGCTGACGTCGATTTCCACGCCGTGCGGAGGCAAGGATCCTGGCTCGTAAGTCTTCATCTGCAGACCGCTGATCTGTCCCGCGTGCTCCAGGAAGAGCCGGTAGGGAGGATCTTCGCCGGCAGGCACGCCTGCGTACCGGCTCCGGTCGCTCACCAGCCTGGGCACCCAGATCCGGCCGTCGCGCACTGCCATTTCGCGCTCGCGGAGGTCATGCCCGGCAAGCCATGCCAGAGTGTCGAGATCTTCCGCGTCGGCCAGATCGACGAGGCGAAAATCCAGTTCGCTTTCCGCTCCGATTTCAAGCGCCATGCTCCGGGCGGCGCCCCAAAGCGCACTTCCTCGAGGATCATCCACGTCGAAGGCCGCCCGGCGCGTAACGATCGTCAGGCGGCATCTACACCGGGCGTGTGCTGCTCTGTAGGGCGCCAGGGACCGTATGAAGCTGACAAGCGCGGACACGGCTTGCTCTCCCGTGGGATCGTCAGGATTGCTGCTGCAGAAGATGTCTATGGCCTGCACGTCGGCTGCCTGCGGGCTGGCCTCTGGATCAAAAGCGTCCTGTACCGCGAAGATATCCCAAGGGATGGCGAAATCCGTGTCGCCTTCGAGGAAAGATGTCCAGGCAGAACCCCAGCTTCCCGGCTCTGCGATCACCCAGCGCGGACCCGGCGCCACCGCTTTATCCGGTCCGCCCGAGCCGACGGGAGCCGCCTGTAACAGCGTCGTCGACGATTCAGCACGAAGCACAGTCCAGCCGGGGCCGGGCTCCAGACGGTGGTGCGCGTCGTGGCAAACGAGAGCCAGACCGCCCTCGACAACCACGCTTTGCCAAAACTGCCAGGCTTCACTCGTGGGTGCAGGCATACCGGCATCAAAATGGAGAAACAAGAGCTCGGCAGCACCCCTGCGCAACAGTCCCTTGTCGAGCACAGAAGTGTCGCGCGCCTCTGGTGCCAGGCGGACAAACCGCAGCGTGGCATCGTGCCTGTGGAAGGCGTCGTAGCATTTGCGCGCTGCGTCATCGTCGTCGCTGACAAGCCAATACTCGCTCTGGTTGCCGGTAGCCGAAAGGTGGTCCTTGCACCGGAAAAGCACTGTGCGCTCCGGGCCGCGCGTACCGGCGAATTCCACCGCCCGGCAGGCGCGCACGCGGCGGTCGCCCGTGCGCTCCAGGGCAGCAAGTACGGCCCCTGGCTCAATCTCTCCATTCGGAAGCGCGCGCGCGATTGCGTCTCCGTCAGAGACAAACTTGGGCTGCCAGACCAGGCTGTGCTTGCTCTGCGGAAGGTCCACCCGCCGGGGGTTGGAAATAAAGGAAACGTACTTCTCTATGTGAAGCACGAGCTCGCCCGTGGCACTGTCGTAACAGGTAATACTGCCCGATACCCACTCGCCCGTTGGTACCGAATACTGGCCCTTGTCGTCAACCTCGTACCTGACGTTGCCCGGATACGTGACGCGGCAGGTCAGTCGCGGCGTCGTGGGTGCGCGCAGGAATGTCGCGTTTTCCGCGTGGCGCGGAATGGCGAACAGGTCGGCTCCGAGCATCAAATCGTACAGAAACGATTGAAGCCCGCCGTCCAGGAGTGCCGGAAACAGGACGTAGCCTTCCTGCTGACCGTCTTTCCACAGCTCTTCGTCGACCTCTACGTCGAAGAGCAGATGATCGGTTGCAACATCGCGGCGCAGTCGCCGCATGTTTCTGAAGTAGGGACCGTACTGGAAGGTATCGCCAAGTACCGTTTCGAAGCGTTCGTAAAGCTCGTCGTCTGCCGCGTAGGCCAGCGCTTCGTAGCCCGAATCGTCGATTTCCGAAAGGTGCATCGGCACCTCCGGCGCATCTCCCGCCTCAATAAGGCGAACCCTGCCGCGCCCGTGGACCTCGCTCTTAGCGTCGACGTCGTAAGGCTCGGTGGAAATGGTAAATGTGAATTCGTCCGGCGAATGCGGTACCGGGTGCAGTGCTGTCTGCAGCCGCACGGGTGTCCTGGGGATGGGACAGGCCTGGAGGAATTCGAGCCTCTCGATGTGCAGCGGCTTGCCTTCCAGAGCCTGCAGCACCAGTTCGATAAAGCCGGCCGCGGGGAGGATAGGGGCGTGATGGACGCGGTGCTCCTTAAGCCAGGGAAAGGTCGATTCCGCCAGACGCGCTTCAAAGAGAGGGTGGTGGCAGGGGACGCGGTGGCCC
>CAZXEU010000089.1:0-58874 GCA_964639665.1 uncultured Rhodothermaceae bacterium
TCCCTGGTGCGCGTATCGTGCATGCGGATACGGGGTCGCGGCAACGGCTACGGGACGGGTCTTGTCCGTTACGTCGGCAATGCTGAGCTTGTTGATATTGGCGCCGATGCAGATTTCCCGGCCCGCGTACTTCCGGTCCGGCCCGCGATACGTGACGCACTGCGCGTCGTGCGTATAGCCGTCGGGAGACGGCTGGCCGGTCGTGGTGTCGAGAAAGCAGCCCGCATATACCGGGCTCGCCGGATGGCGAATGTCCACCATGTGCAGACCCCGCGTACATACACTGCCCATGCCCCGGCTTCCTGTGACATACGCAAACCCCGTTTCCTCGTTTATGGCAACGTTGTGGGCCGTGTCGAATCCCGTGTATCGGGCCGTTTCGGCAAATACTCCGGGCATGGCCGGGCGGCCTCGCAGCTGCGTCAGGTCGAAGACCTGCAGCCCCGGCTTTGCGGTGGAGCCGTCGACCACCACGAACATGTGGTTGCCGTAGACCTTCATGTCCCTCCACTGGGAGGCGGCGCCGACTGCCGACGGCAGAATCCCCAGAAATGTGGCATTGACCGGATCGGTCACATCGACAAATGCGACGGCCGAATACAACCCCACGAGCGCATACTCGCGCCCGGTGAGCTCGTCGGTCCATCCCCAGATGTCACTCACCCTTCTCCTGGCATCCTGGGGGTGCAGCGCGAACAGCTCCTCCAGCGAAAAATGCGCCAGCAAATCTACGCCCTGGCACGGATAGCGAAAGGCTGCCATCCCGCCTGTACAGCGGGCGGACTTGGGCGCAATGGCGGCGTCCTGTCCGGCTGCGCCGGCACTCAGCACCAGGCCGGCCGCCAACAGGAATGCCCGGTACGGACGGCTCGGGCTGAGCGCAGGCAACCGGCGGCAGGTAGGCCGCTGTCGGGTAGCGCCTTGCATATCGCGCTCTGCCCGTCTCGGGCCCCCTACCGCGCCAGAGTTACCAGCTGCGTAGCGATTTCCGATTCTCCAGCTGCCCGGATCGCATACCTGCCGCTGGGCAAATCGCCTGCCTCGAAGCGCAGGAGGTGCACTCCCGCCGGGAGCGGGCCATTGTGCAAGAGGCTGATTTCACGGCCGGTCAGGTCATAGGCAGCTACGCGCACGCTCTGGGCGCTCGGCAATTCCAGCGAAAGGTTCGTGGCCGGATTGAACGGGTTCGGATGCGCGGGCAGTAGCCGGAAGCCGTCCGGCAATTCCAGCGACGCTTCGCTGTCGCTTACAAGATCCAGGCCGGCAGCCTGCAGCATGAACAGCCCTTCGGTCTGGCTCGTGACGAGGATGGTGCCGCTGGCGAAATACGGGTAGTTGCTCCAGGCACCCTCGTAGCTGGCATCATTGTCCGGCAAATAGGTATCGAAGTAGGCGATTTCCGCCGGGTCGAAAACGTCCGTTATGTCCACGATGCGCAGTCCCGAGCTGTAGTTGGCCTCGAATATGTAGTTGCCGCGAACATACAGGTTGTGGTCCGTGGATCCCGCGCCGGCGGAGAACCCGAGGATCATGATGGGATCGTCAATGACTGTCATGTCCCAGATGAGCGTTCGCGGAGACTGTCTTGCGTCCAGATCGAACTCGTCGAATTCATCGTTCATGAAATAGTAGGCATGGTCCTCCGACAGCCAGCCCTGATGCGCGTAGCCAACGCCCGGATAGGACCGGGCGGCCAAGGCTACCGGCGCATTCTTGTCGGTCACGTCCGCGACGCTGATAGCTGTTTCATTGGCTCCGATGCAGATTTCCCGGCCCCGGTAGTGCTCGTCCGGGCCCCGGTATATCACGCACTGCACGTCATGCGTGTAGCCCGAGCCTCCTCTTCCGGTTGAAGTATCCGCGAAGCAGCCCGCGAAGGTCGGATTCACCGGATCGCGTATATCAAGCATGTGCAGGCCGTAGGAGCATGCGGCGCCGCTTCCTCCCACGACGTACGCAAAACCCGTTTCCTCGTTGATGGCAATATTGTGGGCAGATCCGATACCCCCGTACCAGGCAGACTCGCTGAATTCAACAGGGGGATTCGCCACGCGGCGCAGATTCGCAAGATCGAACACCTGCACGCCGTGCGCACCGACGTTGTCAGCTACGATGAACGCGTGATCCTTGTATACCTTTACGTCGCGCCACCAGTTGTCCATGCCGGTGTGGGACGGGAGGACGCCGAGTACCACGGGGTTTATCGGATCGGTAACATCCACGAACGCCGTAGCATCGGATCTGGCCACCAGGGCGTATTCCCTGCCTGATTCAGGGTCGGTCCATCCCCAAACGTCATTGACTATCTTCAGGCCCGGGTTGGCGCCAAGAGGAAACAGGTCATCGATGTCCACATAAGCGAGAAGATCAATGCCCTTGCACGGGAAAACGCCTGCTTTGCCACCCGTGCAGTTTACGCGCGAGCCGGTTACGGTAGAGGGCGTCTGCGCGTTACCTGGCAGGGCGCAGAAGGCGAGCAGGGCTGCGCAGCAAAGAGACAGGAGCGGTTTCATGGTGGGTGTCCGTACTGGGTCAGGCGGATGGCAGGGGCATGGTCAGGCGCGCCGGGCAAGAGCTGGCAACACACCTGAAACTTCTTATGAAGGCGCATTTCAAAGGATCCCGGATAGCCGCCGGTTGTGTCAAAAGAGTGTGGAACAATTATTACACTCTGCGGGCGCTCGTCAAGGAGTGGGGAGCATGGCTGCCAGGCCTTTCCGTCCGGCAAGCCTATTCCCAGTCTCGTGGCGAGCTCGCAATTGCCTTGACCGAGGGTAGGTCGCTGCACGTGGTCATCCGTCCCCCGGCCATTTGCGCGTTTGGCCGCCGGGGACACGTCCGGCGCCGCCGCAATGTCGCCGAACTACTGCCTGCTCTGGCGGGCAGTGTGATCAGCGGCGTGAGCCTTGCGCAGGGAGACCGCATTGTTGTGCTGGATCTGCACGGCGGCTCGAAGCTAAGCCTCCAGCTCTTCGGGCCGCGGGCCAACGTGTTCCTCATCGGCACCGACGGGCGCATCAGCGATGCTTTCCTCGGGGCACGCAAGTCGGCGGGTGCCCGGCCGGCGCAGCCTCGCTCCGCAAAAGTCCCGGCAGATCTGCAGCAGTTTCGGGCATGCTTGACGGGGGCATCTGTCGCGGAAGCCATCAAGCGCGCGGTGCCGTTCTTTGACACTCAGCTCTCTGAAGAAGTGATGCACCGGGCTGAAGTTGCACAGAAGCCTGCAGTTGATGTAACGGAGAGCGAGCTCCGCCGATTGTTTTTGGCAGTCAAGGAGCTTGAGCGGGACCTCTTGCACCCTTCTCCGAGGATATACTGGTTGCCGACAGGAGGCGGAGAACTGGCGCTCGCCGCTGTTGCCGGTCCGGACGAAGCCCGCGAAGAACGCTTCGAGACCGTTAACGAGGCGGTTCGCGTGCATGCCTTGCATACACTGAGCCGGCAGCGGTTCACAGCGCGGCACGGCAAGCTGGTCAAGGTAATCGGCAAGGCGCTGGCTGCCTCGCGGCAGAGGGAGGACATTCTGCGCCGGGAAGCGGCGCGCCCCGGAAGGCACGGCGACTATGAGCGCTGGGCCCATCTGCTCATGGCTTGCGAGCCGGAGCCGGCCGGCCGGGACCAGATCGTGCTCAAGGACTGGTTTGTTGACGGAACCCCGGTCACCATAAGGCTAGACCCGTCGCAGGGCACGGTACCGAACGCCGAGCGCTACTACGCCAGGGCACGCAAGGCCAGGCAATCCCGGGCGCATCTGGCAGAGCGGCTGGAGTCGACGCGGCGCGCATGTGAAGCACTGGGCAGGGCCTGGGAGGCGCTGGGCCGCGTGGGAAGTCTTGCGGAATTGGAGGCATTCGAAAGAAGCCACTCGGAAATCCTTGGCACGGTGCAGCCCCGGACCCGCGAAGGCACCGGCGTCCGGTTCCGACGCTTCACTCTCGGTCAGGGCTATGCGGTGTGGGTGGCACGCAACCGGAAGGAAGCGGACGCGCTAACATTTGGAAGTGCCCGCAAGTATGACGTCTGGATGCACGCGCGCGGCTACAGCGGGGCGCACACCGTACTGCGCCTGCCCGGCCGTGATGATACGCCGGGAAAGGACATCGTGGAACGTGCGGCCTCCATTGCTGCCTTTTTCAGCAAGGGCCGGCACAGCGCTCTGGTGCCGGTTACGGTCACGCGGCGCAAGTATGTGCGCAAGCCGCGGGGCGCAGCGCCTGGAGTAGTCGCGTTCGAACGGGAAGAAGTGGTCATCGTACCACCCGAGTGCCCTCCCGGCTGAACAGGAGACTGTTGTGCAGCCGTCCGGCCCTTCGGCCCGGCTGGAACTATTGTTGTGCCCTGCCGGAGCCCGGCAGGCTTTCCGTGCTTTCGATGCACCCAATTGCCGCTCCGGGCGTTGTGTGCGGCGCATCACGGCTTGCGGCCCCGGCCAGCGAGCCGGCGCGAAAACAGGGCCGAGCTGCCTAAATAATACTATAGTCTAGGGCGAAATCACGGGACCGATGAACTGGTGGGAGGCGGCCATTCTTGGACTCATCCAGGGACTGACAGAGTTTCTTCCTGTGTCGTCCTCCGGCCATCTGGTGCTGGTGCAACACTTTCTTGGCGCCAGCCTCTCGGGCGATGGCGACGTGACGTTCGAGGTCTTTGTGCACTTGGGAACTGCACTCAGTATCTGCACGGTCTACGCCCGTCATCTTCGGGTCCTTTCTGCGGCAACCCTGCGCGCCATGATGTACCCTCAGAAGGCGATGGATCAGTTTAGGAGCGACGAAAATCTGCGCATGGTGTGGTATGTTGCGGTATCTGCAGTGCCCGCCGCCTGCGCGTATCTCCTGTTTTCCGATCCAATCGAGCGAGCTTTTGCGGATCCGCAGCTGGCCTGTTTACTCTTGCTCGTAACGGGCCTCCTGCTCCTGCTCACGCTGCTGTGCAGGCAGGCCTCGGGCCCCATGACTGGCTCCCGGGCACTCGTAACTGGGTTTGCCCAGGCTTGCGCCATGCTTCCGGGCATTTCCCGGTCCGGCGCTACCATATGCGCGGCACTGTACCAGAACGTGGAGCCGCGGCGCGCGGCGGATTTCTCGTTTCTGATGCTGCTTCCCGTTGTCGTGGGCGGCGCGCTGCTCAAGCTCGGTCAGTTGGCCGGCGCTCCTGCCTCCTGGCTGCCGGTTGGCGTCGGGACACTGGTGGCCTTTATTGCCGGAGTTGCAGCGATTCGGGTGGTTCTGAGAGTGGTCAAGCGCGGTCACCTGTACTACTTCGCCTTTTACTGCTTCGCCGTCGGCATTGCGGGACTGCTGCTGCTGTAGGGCCTCCGTGCGGGCGGCTCAATTCGCGGCGGAGCGAGTTGTATCAAATGGGCGCGCTGTGCCGTAAACCGTAGCAAGTCGGCAAGCATCAGGAATCATGCAGTTCACATCGTACGAAAAGGAGGCCCGCAGGGAAATTGATCGCTGGCTGCGAGGGGACGGCTCCCTTTTTGCGCAGGCGGTAAACCTGGTCATGAAACCGGTGGACTGGGTTGTGGAGCAGGCCGTTCCGGCCGGCATCGTTGCGCGGGCGGGCGAAGCCGTGGAGCAGTTTCTGGAGAAGCTCAACGACGCTTCCAGATGGATTCCCGAAACGGGCGATGTGGTTTCGGCGGCGCAGGCTCGGGGATTCCGGATAGCACGGGTGGAAGACCTCAGGCAAGAGCCTCTGGAAGATCTGGACGCGCTGGCGCGCCGCTGCTTCTCGGAAAACATGATTCTGGCGGCTCTCGGCGGAGGGGGGACCGGACTGGGCGGCGCCGTATTCATTGCGGCGGATATTCCGCTGCTGTTCATGATCAATTTCCGGCTGATACAGCAGATAGGAGCCTCGTACGGATTTCCCATGACGAGCCCGGAGTATTCTCCCGTGGTGCTGTCCATCTTCAATGCTGCCGCAGCCAACCTGCGCGACGCCAGGAGCATGGCCTTGCGAGAGGTGAGCGTGGCAGCGGCCGCACTGGCCGGCAATACGGCGTACAGGGGGCGTGTGCGCGGCACGCTGCCGGACCAGAGCAGGCACTTGCCGCGCGAATTGGCCAAGAACCTGGTGGGACGCAAGCTGCTGCAGACCATTCCGCTGGCCGGGGCTGCTGTGGGCGCGGGCATCAACTACTGGTTTACCAGCGAGACCGCCTGGACAACCTACATGCTCTTTCGGAGCCTGTATCTTGAACACAAGGACAGGCAGTAGCCCTCCCCGCGGCGCCTGCTCCCGAAAATGGCGTGGCTGGACATGGCGCAGGCACTGGCTGCAATAGTAGGGCGTCCCAATGTGGGCAAGTCGACGCTCTTCAATCGCCTGACCGAGACGCGTGCGGCCATCGTGCACGATGTTGCCGGGGTCACGCGCGACCGCCTGTTCGGGACCGTGGAATGGAACGGGCGCACGTTTTCCGTTGTGGATACGGGAGGCCTGGTACCCAGGTCAGCAGAGCGCTTCGAGCGCGCCATCCGGGAGCAGGTGGTGCTCGCGCTGGAAGACGCGGACGTGGTCCTGTATGTGGCAGATACCACTACCGGGATCACGGACCTGGACCAGGAGATCGCGGCTATGCTGCGCGGAAGCGCCAAGCCGGTGCTGGTGGCAGCCAACAAGGCCGACAATGCGGAACGCCGGCTGGAAGCTGCCGACTTCTACGGACTGGGCCTCGGCGAGGTCTTTCCCGTCAGTGCGATCAACGGAATGGGGACTGGGGAATTCCTTGATGCCCTGGTGGAAGCGCTGCCGCGGGAGGTAGCGGCAGCCGGGGCTGATCTGCGTCCCCGCATTGCACTCGTCGGGCGCCCCAACGTGGGCAAGTCGCTTCTCAGCAATGCACTTCTGGGCCGGCAGAGAAGCGTCGTCACCAGCATAGCCGGTACCACCCGGGATGCCGTGGATTCGGTTCTATCGCACGAAGGCCAGGAGATTGTCCTGGTTGACACCGCAGGGCTGCGCAAGAGGGCGCGCGTAACCGAAAACGTGGAGTTCTTTGCTGCGCTTCGCACCCGGCGGGCCATTGAGTCATGTGACGTGGCCGTGCTGCTGCTGGATGCCAGCCTTGGGCTGGAGGCCCAGGACATCAGGGTGCTGAAGGATGCCGAAGAACACGGGAAGGGTCTCGTCATAGCCGTCAACAAGTGGGACCTCGTTGCCAAGGAAACGAACACGGCAAGGGACGTGGAGCGGCATATACGCAGGCGTCTGAAGACCCTCGACCATGTCCCCGTGGTGTTTGTTTCGGCAAAGACCGGACAGAGGGTTCGAAGACTCCTTGACATTTCGCTCGGCGTCGTAGCAGAGCGCAGGCGCAGGATAGCCACGGCGAGACTCAATGCCGTGCTGCAGGAGGCCGTTGGGGCACATCATCCGGCCACACACCGGGGTAAGTTTGTGCAGCTCAAGTATGCCGCGCAGGTGGGGGTCGAACCACCGGTAATCGCCGTTTTTTGCAATCATCCCAAGGCCATTACGGAGTCATACGCTCGCTATCTCGCAAACCGGTTTCGCGAAGCGTTCGGATTTAGCGGCGTACCCCTGAAGCTGGTTTTCAGACGCAAGTCCCAGCGGGAACCATCGCGTTGAGCGCAGTCCCTGAGAGCTTCCCTCTGGCGAAGCTGACGGAACATTCGCGCCTCCTGCGGTATACCGGCCACTGCCAGACCAGCGGAGCAGCCATGCCCGGATTTCCCAAGATCACGAAGGCGGAGAACGAACGCTCGCTTAACATCTGGGAGCGCCTTTACCTGCCGGAGATCTTCAAGGGACTCGGATACAGTTTCCGCAAGCTCGTCAAGGAGCCGCAGTACACGGTGGAGTACCCGGATGAATTGTGGGATCCTCCCGACAGCTATCGCGGCAGGCCCGTGCTGGTCGAGGAAGACGGCAAGACCCGGTGCGTGTCGTGCAATCTGTGCGCCCGTGCCTGTCCTCCCATGGCCATCTCCATGCAGTCCAAGGAAGTGGACGATCCCCGCAGTCCCAAGGAGCGGGAGCCCGCCTGGTTCGAGATCAACATGCTCCGGTGCATCTACTGCGGCTTCTGCGAGGAAGTCTGCCCGGAAGAGGCGATTGTCATGTCGAAGGAGTACGATCTCACGTTTCACAGCCGCGAGGACGCCATCTTCGGGCTGGAGCGTCTGATGGTCCCCGTGGATCGGCTTCGGGACCGGCTGGCGTACCTCGAAGAGTACCGCAATCCACAGGAGAATCCGGATGCCTGGAACCACAAGGCAGAAAACAACCTCCACAGCCTGCGCGACCGGCACTTTCTAGAGGAGCTAATGGCAGGCGGGATGCACGACCTGGAGAATACGCACCTCAGGGAAGAGGAGCCCATTGCGGCCGGCAACACCTGGGATGGCGCGGACTGAGCCGGCAGCGCAGCGCGCAGCGGTGCTTTCCCAGTTGCAGCATCTTGTCGACGAAGCCGGTGCCACCAAGCCATTGGTTGCCCGGCTGCCGAGTCCTGTGCTGCAGCAGCGCCCGACGCCTGACGCTCCTTCGGTAACGGAACTTTACTGCGCACTTGCCGCCTGGGACAGCGAGGTATTCCTGCCGCTGGTGCGGCGGATGGTTGCCGAAGATGTGCCGCGGCATGCGGAGCCGGCGCCGATGCCGGAGCAGGCGCAGGAAGGCTCCATCGGGGCTGTCCTTGACCGCGTGCTAGCATCCCGCCAGGCCCTGGTTGCCTTTGTCCGGGATCTGCCGTCGTCCGCCTGGAACCGGCAGGCCATACTGTGGGGAAGGCGCTACGACTTGTTTGGAATCCTGCATCTGGCTACGCAGCATACGACGGAAATACTGCGATCCGTGGCCGGCCAGCTAAACGCTCGCCTTTGAGATGAAGGGCCGCGGAAGGACGTATGCGGACCTGAGGTCCGAATTCCGCAGCGGTGCCTTCCAGCCGCTTTATTTCCTTTACGGCTCGGAATCCTTTTTCATGGACGAGTTGCACAGCGAGCTTCTCGCCAGTGCGCTTCAGCCGCACGAACGGGATTTCAATTGCGATGTCGTCTACGGGCCGGAGACGAATGCGACGGCGGTGCTGGGCCTGTGCACCGCCTACCCCATGATGGCGGCGCGCCGCGTCGTGGTAGTGCGCAGCTTCGAGCTTCTCAAGGACAATGCCAAGTTTGCCAGGTATGCGGCGTATCCGAATCCGGCGGCCGTGGTGCTGTTAATTTACAACGGAAGGCCAAGGTTCAACGCGGAGCCGTACAGGTCGCTTAAGCGGCTGTCGGTGTCTGCGGAATTCCGCCCGCTGTATGACAATGAAGTACCGGCGTTTGTGGCCGCTCGCCTTCAGGATGCCGGTTGCCGGGCGTCGCAAGACGTATCACAGATGCTGGCAGACTATGTGGGCACGTCCCTGCACAGTGTGGCAAACGAGATTGACAAGCTGCTCACATACCTGGGAGAGCGGCGCGACCTTGCGCCGGAGGACGTCATTCAGGCCAGCGGCCAGACGCGCGCCTTCAATGTCTTCGAACTGCAGCGCGCTCTGGGGGAGGGGCGCAGGGAGGAGGTTCATCTCATTGGTGAGCGCATACTGGGGGGAGCCTCCAACAGGCGCGGTGAGGCGCTGAGGATCGTCTACGTACTCCACAGTTTCGTGGCGAAGCTGTGGAAGCTCCAGGGTTATCGGGGCGGCAAACGGACTTCCAAGGAATTGGCCGCCCACATCGCTGTGTCGCCGTTTGTGCTCCGGCAGTACCAGTCAGCCTTGCGAAGGACTTCCGCACCGGCCCTTGAAAAGGCATTCGCAGCGCTATTGGCAGCCGACTTCGAACTGAAGGGCGGATCACGGCGGGAAGAGGGCCTCGTCATTACTCTGCTGCTGCGAAGGCTGCTCGAGAGCTTTTCCTCCTGATGGTGTCCGCGGAAGCGGAGGGAACCGTCCACCGTGCTTCCGCATTCGGAAACATTCCATTTGCACGCTCATTGGGAAATCTGCACCGCACCAGTTACGGCTCGCTTATGGGAAGCGGATACCACGGCGAAATTCCGGGGGACAGGGTATTGACGGGCGATTCTTCGACCCCGTGTCTGGACGAATTGCTCTGTGAATATGTGGATGGCACCATGGACCGCGTGGTGCGCACCGCCTTCGAGGAATGCATGACAAATGATGCATGCCTCGCGCAACTCGTGGAGCGGCTCCGGTGCATGCGACTGTTGCTCTGCCAGCACAGATGTCGCGCACCCCGCGACCTGCAGTCCCGGATACTGGAGCGCTTGCAGCGTGAGCTTGTCGTTTCCGCCGACCCGGCGCCTGAACCCTCACCGGGCTTTGTCAGGGCGGGCTCCGTGATTGTAGCGCTGTTAATGGCCGGAGTACTGGCGGGAGTGTCCTGGCTCGGTTCTTCCGACAGAACCGAATCCTATCCGGTCTACGTTTCCGATACCGGAATCCCGTCCGCCGGTATGGAGGTCATGAGGCAGCCCGAGTACCCGAATCCTGCCGAAGTTGCTGCAAAGGGCCCTTAGCTCAGTGGTTTAGAGCGCTCGCCTCACACGCGAGAGGTCACAGGTTCGAATCCCGTAGGGCCCACAGTATGCCAGGCGTGTCTGTTCCGCTCACCGAACTGATCAGAAATATGCATAACTGCAAAAGAGCATTGTTACTGGTAATGGCCACGGCGTGCCTGCCCGGATTGGCTTGGTCCCAGTCCTTTTTCCAGGCCGATCCTCCGGTCGCTGCGGCGTTTGGAGGCTCTCTTGCCGCGTGGCAGGACTGGTACTTTGTCGGGGAGCCTGTGAGCTTCAGGCATCCGGGTCGCGTGCACATTTACCATCTCGGCGAGGAAGGGACCTGGCAGCAGTCTGCCACGCTCGAGGGGGCGCTCATGGATAGCGGCTTCGGAACAGCACTTTCCGCTGGCGGCGGCGCGCTTCTCGTCGCGGAAGCGGGTGCGGTGCAGAGTTATTTCCTGGAGGATGGATCCTGGACGGCCGCTGCCGGTCTGGCTGGCAGCGAACTGACTGCGGCAGCCAGATTCGGGATGGCGGTTGCGACGGACGGTGAGCTGGCTTTTGTCGGTGCGCCTGGAGAAAGTGGCGGCGCGGGTGCCGTGTATGTTTTCGAGCGTGGCGACGCGGGTTGGACACTGGATGTCAAACTCGAGCCGCAAAACGGAGAGCGGAGCTTCGGCAGTTCCCTGGCATGGTCGCAAGGTCTTTTGCTGGTCGGCGCACCGGGTAGCGAAGCGGGGTCGGCCACGCTCTTCGGTCGCGATGGCACAAGCGGGGAGTTCTTCGTTTCGGCGAGCTTTGCCGGAAGCGACGTGGAGGCAAGCCGCAGCTTCGGCAGCGCGGTCCACCTGTACAGGCGCCTTGCGGTAATTGGAGCGCCGCAGGACCGGCGCCTGAGCGGGTCCGTGCACGTATTTGAAGGCGCGGAAGGCAACTGGACGCATAGCGGTACCATTGCGCCGGTGGAACAGGAGGCCCGCAGCATGTTCGGCACGGCAGTGCAAGTACGCGGCGACGATATCTGGATTGGTGCGCCGGGTGCCGGCGGCGGCGTGTACCGGTATGCACGCCGGGAGGAACCAGGCGCCTGGCATAAGCTGCAGGAGTGGAGTCCGGAATCCGGCCGCACGTCCGACCGGCTTGGCAGCACGGTGGCTGCCGGCGCGAATGTGGTGCTGGCGGGCGCGCCCGGAACCGACTATGGTCTGGGAAACGTGATGGTGCTGCAAAGGACAACGGACGGAACCTGGCAGAGTGCGGATGCGCTGGCCAGTGACGTTACGCTTGTGGAGGCCATTTCCGGTGCGCAGATCGACTGCGAAGACGGCACTGCTGCCTCGTTTTCCTGTTCGGAGATGGATCTCGTGTCGTTCCTTCCGCTTCAGGAAATGGGTGCAGCCAGGGGCGTGCGCCTCAATGATGTGTGGGGCTGGACCGATCCGGAATCGGGCAGGGAATACGCGCTGGTGGGCCACCTTGAGGGCGCCGTGTTCGTGGACGTGAGCGATGCGTCCCGCCCCATATACCTGGGCCAGCTGCCGCGCACCGAAGGATCGCCGGGCAGCACATGGCGAGACATCAAGGTATACAGGGACCACGCGTACATCGTGGCAGACGGCGCCGGAGCGCACGGCATGCAGGTATTCGACCTGCGGCAACTGCGCAACCTTGCGGAAACGCCGGTGACCTTCGAGGCCACCGTGCACTATGACCTGATCCACAGCGCGCACAACATTGTGATCGATGAGGAAACCGGCTTTGCCTTCGCGGTAGGAGCCAGCGGCGGCGGGGAAAGCTGCGGCGGAGGGCTTCACATGATCGACATTCGTGAGCCGCAGATGCCGGCGTTTGCCGGCTGCTTTGCCGATCCGACTACCGGGCGGCGCAAGACCGGCTATTCGCACGACGCGCAGTGCGTCGTGTACCGCGGCCCGGACACGGAGCATCTCGGTAAGCAGATTTGCGTGGGAGCCAACGAGACCGCCATCAGCATCGCGGACGTAACGGACAAGGAAAACCCGGTAGCCATCGGATCCGGCTCCTATCCGGATGCGGGCTATGTCCACCAGGGCTGGCTTTCGGAGGATCAGCGGTATTTTTATCAGAATGACGAAACAGACGAGCTCTCCGGCAAGGCGGAGCGCACGCGGACCCTTGTCTGGGACGTGAGCGATCTCGACGATCCCGTAATGGTCAAGGAGTTTTTTGGTCCCACGTCGGCCACGGATCACAATCTGTACGTACACGGCCAGTTGATGTACCAGACCAACAATGCCAGCGGGCTGAGGGTACTCGATATCTCCGATCCCGAAGATCCGGTTGAAGTCGGATTCTTCGACACCACGCCGTACGGCACAGACGAGGCAGGCTTCAACGGCACGTGGAGCAGTTATCCCTACTTTGACAGCGGCATCGTAGTCGTGACCAGCCGCCGCGAAGGACTCTTCATCGTCAGGCGGCGCACGGTGGACACGTAAACCCGCCATGCGCACTGCTGCTGCCATCCTGGCACTTTCGATTCTTGGGGCCTGCGAGCGGACGCCGCGCACGTACGACGTGGTGATATACGGAGGAACGGCAGCCGCGGTCGCGGCCGCGGTCACGGCCAGTCGCCTCGGCATGGATGTCGTCGTAGTGAGCCCGGACGTTCACGTCGGTGGATTGACATCGGGAGGACTGGGCTGGACGGACACGGGCCGAAAGGACGCAATAGGCGGCGTGGCACGCGAGTTCTACGGGCGCATCAAGGCACACTACGACCGGCAGGACGCCTGGACATTCGAGGCCGCATCGGGTTTTGACCGCTATGACGGGGATGCAGACGCCATGTGGGTTTTTGAGCCGCACGTGGCGGAACAGGTTCTGGAGGCCATGCTGGAGGAGGCTGGCGTACACGTGGTGCGTGACGCGTGGCTGGATCGAGAGGGCGGCGTCAGTGCGGACGGCGCGCGGCTCACAGCCATAACAACGCTCGGCGGGCAGCGCTTCCGGGGCAGGATGTTCATTGATGCTACCTACGAGGGAGACCTCATGGCATCCGCGGGAGTCACCTACACGGTGGGACGGGAAGGCAACGCGGCATACGGAGAAACCCTGAACGGAGTTCAGGCGGCGCACGCGACCCAGCACCAGTTCAATGCGGACATCAGTCCGTTCGTGGAGCCGGACAATCCGGCAAGCGGGCTATTACCCCGTATTCATGACGGTGGACCGGGCACGGAGGGAGCCGGAGACGACCGTGTCCAGGCCTACAATTTCCGCATGTGCCTGACCGACGCGCCTCAAAACCGTGTGCCATTTGAAAAGCCGGAAGCTTACGATCCCCTGCAGTACGAACTCCTGGCACGGTACCTGGATACGGGATGGCGCGGCGTTTTCGGGAAGTTCGATCCGGTGCCGAACCGCAAGACTGACACCAATAACCACGGTGCCTTTTCCACGGACAATATCGGCATGAATTACCGCTACCCCGAGGCTTCCTATGAAGAGCGTCGGAACATAGTAGCGGAACATGCCGCCTATCAGAAGGGGCTCATGTGGTTTCTCTCCCACGATGAGCGTGTGCCCGGTGATGTGCGCGCCGAGATGAGCAAATGGGGCCTGGCCGCGGACGAGTTTGCGGACAACGGCCACTGGCCCCGCCAGTTATACGTGCGCGAGGCCCGCCGCATGGTGAGCAGCTTTGTCATGACAGAGCGCCATCTGCGGCGTCACGACCCCACTCCTATGCCTGTCGGCATGGGATCCTACAACATGGATTCCCACAACGTCCAGCGCTACGTGGATGCTCGCGGCTTTGCCCGCAACGAGGGAGACATCCAGGTAAATCCCGGCGCGCCCTACCCGATAAGCTACGCCGCCATAGTGCCCAGGCAGGAAGAGGGGGAGAATCTGCTGGTGCCGGTTGCGGTTTCGTCGTCCCACATCGCATACGGCTCCATCCGCATGGAGCCGGTCTTCATGATACTGGGCCAGTCGGCCGCCACGGCGGCGGCCCTGGCCATTGGAGCGGGCACTTCGGTGCAGTCTATAGACTACGAGGTGCTGCGCCGGCATCTACTTGAGGCCGGCCAAGTCCTGGAACTGCGTGAAGACTGGCAGCAATTGTTCAACGGCCGGGACCTCTCCGGCTGGGACGTCAAGATTGCAGGGCACGAGCTGGGAGACAACTTCGGGCAAACCTACCGCGTGGAGGACGGTCTCCTGAAAGTTCGCTACGACGGCTACGACAGCTTTGACAGGCGATTTGGCTACCTGTTTTATCGGGAGCCGTTCTCGCATTACAGACTGGCCGTGGAATATCGGTTTGTCGGGGAGCAGGCGCCGGGCCACCCCGGCGCCTGGGCTTACCGCAACAGCGGCATCATGGTGCACGGGCAGCCGGCAGAAACCATGTTGAGGGACCAGAACTTTCCCGTATCGCTGGAAGTGCAGCTGCTGGGCGGCGACGGAGTAGATGCCAGATCGACGGCAAACCTGTGCACGCCCGGGACGCATGTGCACATGGAAGGCGAATTGGTGACGGAAGAGTGCATCAGGTCCACATCAAGGACCTATCACGGCGACGTCTGGGTGCGGGCGGAGGTTCTGGTGCTGGCAGATTCTCTCGTGCGTCACTTCGTGGACGGCGTTCAGGTATTTGAATACACCGCTCCGACGTACGGCGGCGGCATGGTTAACGTATTCGAGCCGGCCGTTAAGCCGGACGGGGCCCCGGTGACCTCCGGCACGATTTCGCTGCAGAGCGAAAGCCATCCCCTTGATATCCGGAAAGTGGAGATTCTTGACCTGGCGGGCTGCATGGACCCCGGATCGCCGTCCTACAGATCCTACTATGTCGCCTCGGATCCGAACGATTGCAGGTAGATCCAGCGCCGTGCCTTAGGTCTGCGGGATCATTTGCCATTTCACGTGTGTTTCCTGAAGCCGCCTTTCTGAAGCCGATACCCAGCCCCTTTTTCGAGACCCCACGACCGTAGAGATGTACGTCCCGCGTCGCCAGCGCATGCTCGACCAGTATCTGAAGGAGATCGGACAGATCGATCTTGTTACTCCTGCAGAAGAAGCCGAGCTGGCCCGGCGAATCAAGCAGGGGGACGAGGAAGCGCTGCTGAAACTGACCCGTGTCAACCTGCGCTTTGTCGTGTCCGTGGCAAAAAAATATCAGGGGCAGGGATTGCACCTCACAGACCTGATCAATGAGGGCAACTACGGTCTGATCAAGGCGGCCAAGCGGTTTGATGAAACCAGGGGATTCAAGTTCATTTCCTATGCCGTGTGGTGGATTCGGCAGGCGATACTGCAAGCGCTTGCCGAGCAGGGCCGGGTAGTGCGTCTACCGCTCAACAGGATCGGGACAATTAGCAAGATCAGGAAGATGAGCGCGCGGCTGGCTCAGCGGCACGAGCGCCTGCCTAACCTGGAAGAGCTGGCAAACGAGCTCGACATTGATGTCGAGAAGGTTCGGGAGGCCATGCAGCACACGGGACGGCACCTGTCCATGGATGCGCCCTTCAATGAGGACGACGACAACAGCTTGCTGGACGTGCTGCCCAGTAACGAAGGTGTAGCACCGGACGAGCCGCTGCTGGATGAATCAGTAAAGATAGATATCGAGGCTGCCCTGGCCATGCTGCATCCGCGCGAGGCAGAGATTACCCGGCTCTACTTCGGAATCGGCCGGGAGCACCCGCTGACGCTTGAAGAGATCGGGCAACGATTCGGTCTGACCCGAGAGCGGGTACGGCAGATTAAGGAGAAGGCCCTGCGCAAGCTGCGACAGAAGCATCGCAGGGAGGAACTGAAGGCCCACATCGGCTGACGGGCAGGTGGTGAGTGACCCGGAATGACCAGGGAGGCGAGTTCGTCAAAGCCGGGCAGCGTGCTACTGCGTCCGCAGTTGCTGCCGATGCGACCCCTTTCGTAACACCGCGCCGCATTCCCCGTAATGACCATTCTAGGGATGGCACTTAACAGGCGCCGGCGATAGCGGGCCACTACCCCTGGACAATCCCCCGGACAGACTCATGCCTGACAGTTTCGGTCAAGTTCGCCGCAATTCGAGCCGCTACTTTTGCCGGTGGCCTGCCGCGCTCGTGGCGCTCGCATTCATGTCGTCTGCGGCTGCGGCGCAGGATGTGCAGCAGATTACCTTCAACGATGCGGTCCGCATTGCGCTGGACAACAACGTACAGCTCCGGCGCGCGGCCAACACGGTTCGTGCGCAGGAGAACTTGGTGCGCAGTTCCAGGGCCGCCTTCCTGCCCAGCCTGAATCTCTCCTCGGGCTCTTCCCGCTACTATGGTCTGAACTTCGACCAGATAACAGGCGACCTGGTTACGGTTTCAAGTGACCGTGTTTCGCTGAGTGCATTTTCGAGCATAACGCTTTTCCAGGGTTTCCGCGAATTTGCCGCGCTCGCACAGGCGCGCATGGACCTGGCGGCGAGCGACCTGACGCATGAGCGCCAGCGCCAGACCGTGGTGTTCCTCGTGATGACGCAATTTCTGGACCTCATGCAGAGCCGGGAGGAAATCGCCATCCAGGAGGAGAACCTTGCCGCGCAGCAGCAGCTGCTGACGCAAGTCGAGGAATTCGTGCGCGTGGGCACGCGGCCCATGGCAGATCTGTATCAACAGCAGGCACAAACGGCGAACGCGGAATTGCTTCTCCTGGGTGCCGAGCGCAGCGTGAGGTTGGCGGAAACGCGGCTTATCCAGACGCTGTACCTGGATCCGTACGGTACGTACGAATTCGTGAGCCCGGACCTGAGCGAGATGCCGCTGGTGCCTGAGGCCTTTGAAATTGGCGGCTTGCTTACCAGTGCATTCGAAAGAAGGCTGGACTTGCGCGCGCAGGAGTCTCGAATCGGGGCCTCCGAAGAGGGCATACGCTTCGCTCGCGGCAGCAGGTTGCCGTCCGTGAGCTTCTCTGGCAGCGCCGGCACCAGTTATTCCAGCGCGCAGCGGCAAAGGGGATTCGGACCCGACGCCGATATCGTCCCGTTTGCGGACCAGTTTCGGGACAACCGGTCCCAGAATATCGGACTGAATCTAAGTCTGCCACTATTCAACCGGCTTCGCACCCGGGTGCAAGTGCAGCAGGCCCAGATAAATCTGAACAACGCGCAGCTGGACCTTGACAATCTTCGACACGACATCGCAGTGGAAGTGCGCCAGGCCTATCTCGAATACGTCAATGACGAAAAGAACCTCGATGTCACCGAGATACAGCTGCAGTCTGCAGAACAGGCCTTGCAGGCGGAGCAGGAGCGCTACAACGTCGGTGCAAGCACGCTCGTGGAGCTTTCCCAGGCGCGCGCCAACTATGTCCGGTCCCTGAGCGACCGGTCGAATGCCCGCTTCAATTTCCTGTTTCGCAAGCGGCTTATCGAATACTACACAGGAGTGCTGGATCCCGGTCGTCCCCTTTTTGAATAGCACCTCGCGAAGCGGGGCCATTCCGAACCAACCATACCATGGCCAAGAAAAAAGGCAGATCACGTCGGTTAATGTTCATACTGTTGGCCGCTTTGGTTCTGGTCATGGTGCTGGGCGTGGTTGCGGCGCGATTCCTGAATGGATCGGAGAAGGCAGAGACCGTCGATATCGCCGAGGCGGAAATCCGGACCCTGACGCAGGTGGTTACGGCATCTGGCAGAGCCCAGCCGGAGGTGGAAATCGTTATCAGCCCGGATGTATCGGGCGAGATCATTGAATTGACCGTCATCGAGGGACAGCAAGTGCGGCAGGGCGAGCTGCTGGCGCGCATCAAGCCGGATTTTTATCGCGCTCAGGTGGAACAGGCCGAAGCCAATGTGTCCCAGAACCAGGCGTTCATGGCACAGCGGACAGCCGATCTGCTCAACGCCGAGCAGGATCTGGCGCGGCAGCGGAGGCTCTTCGAAAACCAGGTCATTGCGGAGGATCTGTATCAGCAGTCCCAGACCCAGCACGAAATCGCCAGTGCGGCGCTAGATGCGGCCAAGTTCTCGGTGGAGAGCTCCGAGGCCCGGCTGCGCGAAAGCAGGGAGCAGCTCAGCAAGACCGTGCTTTACTCGCCCATGGCCGGCACCATAAGCAAACTCAACGTGGAATTGGGAGAGCGCGTGGTTGGCACCACGCAAATGGCCGGAACGGAAATGATGACCGTAGCCCGGCTGGAGCAGATGGAGCTTGAGGTAGATGTCAACGAAAACGACGTGGTAAACGTCACACTGGGTGATTCTGCGGCCATTGAGATTGATGCGTATCCGGATCGCCTCTTCAAGGGCGTGGTGACGGAAATCGCGAATTCGGCCCGGCTCCTCGGTGCCGGCTCCCAGGAGCAAGTCACGAATTTTCCGGTCAAGATCCGCATTATCGACCCGCACAACGCCGAGGCACGCCTGGCGGCGGGCAATCTTGCCGGCCTTGCGGAGGAGAGCCCCGTGGCGGAGGACTATCCCAGCTTCCGCCCGGGCATGAGCGGGACCGTGGACATATTCACGGAAACGGTGGCGGATGTGGTAGCCGTGCCCATCCAGGCCATTACCGTTCGGGACTTCAATGAGGTCCGGCGCATTGAGGCGCGGCAACAGGCCGGCGACGGCGAGTCTGAGGAAGGAGAAGACGAAGGGGCAGCGGCTCTGGGCAGCCTGCAGGATGAAGACTTGCGCAAGGCCGTCTTCGTGATGGACGAGGATGACAAGGCCCGGGTAATCGCCGTCGAAACCGGTATCGCAGACGATCGCTATATCGCCGTCACCGAAGGCCTCGCGGGCGGCGAGAAAGTCGTAACCGGGCCATACAGTGCCGTTAGTCGTACGCTGCGTCCCGGGACCGTACTGAAAGCGCGTGGCGGTGGAGGTCAATCGGGGATGGCTTCATCCGAATCCTGACGGCAGCCACGCCAGCATCCAGGAGCACTTATGGAGCATGCACAGTCGATTCTGCCGCTCATCAGCCTGACGGGCGTCAAGAAGATCTATCAGATGGGAAGCGAAGCCGTCCACGCGCTGGACGGGGTCACGGTGGATATCTATCCCAACGAGTACGTGGCCATTATGGGTGTATCAGGCTCCGGGAAGTCGACCCTCATGAATATCATAGGCTGCCTGGATACGCCCACGGAGGGTTCCTACCATCTGCGGGGGGAAAATGTGAGCGACATGTCAGACAGGGAACTGGCCAGGGTGCGCAACCGGGAAGTAGGGTTCGTATTCCAGACCTTTAACCTTCTGCCCCGCGTAAGCTGCCTCCAGAACGTGGAGCTGCCGCTCATTTACTCCGGAAAGCGCAGGGGGACAAGGCGCAAGCTGGCGGAAAAGGCGCTGGCTTCCGTAGGGCTCTCCGACCGGGTGACCCACAAGCCCAATGAACTCTCCGGCGGCCAGCGTCAGCGAGTGGCCGTGGCCCGTGCGCTGGTCAACAGTCCCTCCATTCTCCTGGCAGACGAGCCTACGGGCAATCTGGATACGCGAACGGGAGACGAAATCATGCTGCTGTTCGAGGAGCTCTACCGCAGTGGA
This sequence comes from uncultured Rhodothermaceae bacterium, assembly GCA_964639665.1. Classification (GTDB taxonomy): domain Bacteria; phylum Bacteroidota; class Rhodothermia; order Rhodothermales; family Bin80; genus CAZXEU01. The sequence continues at coordinate 19,997 of CAZXEU010000089.1, forward strand.
AATACGCTCCTCGTAGTTACCCACGAACCGGAGATCGCACAACATGCGCGCCGCATCATCGGACTCCGCGACGGAAAGCTGGAAAGCGATGTCCGTGTGGAAGAGCCGGCGCTTGCGGAAGCCGTGGTCTAGGCGCCTACCTGGGCGGCGTGCAATCGATAGTCTCGTTCTCGCGTGCAAATTCGATGCGGGATTGCGAGTGACCGAGCCGAATGGCATGGAAAACGGCGCCCGGGCCCACGGTTGATCTGCAGTCTTCTCCGGGCACGTACACGCGGTAGCCGGCGAGCAGCGTATCGCCTGTCAGTTCGACGAGTTCGAAGCGGAGGTCGTAGCCGCCGTGCGGCACCTGGAGCGCCGCCACCAGAACCATTTCGCGATCGAAGCTCACGGAATCGAAAGGAAATAGAGGCCGCAGGGAATCCACGTATGCCTGCCAGGTTTCGGCGTCCAGAACAGCCCGCTCCGTGGTTCCCACGAGGGCCTGGGCCCCTCGTCCGAGGGGTGCGAAGGCTACTGCCTCGGTGACGGTCACTTCCGGTTCGGGACCGCGCTGCTGGCCACAGGCGGCGAAAAGCAGGGCAAGGATCGTAAGAAGGCGCGGCACGGGTCCCGATAAGGCTTGCGCTGGTACATCCGCTTTCAGAGCGTGTTTCGAGGGAACCAGATTGGCACCCGGATGGTCTCACAAAGCTGCATTAGAAAATCCAGGTCTGCCATGCCCATCAAAACCGTTGATGTAGATGCTCTCGTTGCCCAGACTGGCAACCTCTTCGAGACCGTGGCCATTCTGGCCAAGCGGTCAAGGCAGATCGCATCCAAGATGAAGGCAGAACTGGATGACAAGCTCGCCTACTTCGAGAGCTTTGACCTGGATGTCGAAGATCCGGGATTCCAGGAGGAGCAGCAGCGTATATCCATTGAGCATGAAGTGCTTCCGGAGCCTACGGAGATCGCCATAGACGAGATGTTTTCGGGGGACGTCTATTTCCGCGATCCCAGCATTGAAGTCGAGGAGTAAGGCCGCCCCGGCATAGGCGCCCGAACATGCGGCCCTGATTCGCCCGGTGTGTAGATGACCGGCCCCCAAATCGTTATCCGCGGCGCCCGCGAGCACAATCTCAAGAATATAGATCTCGATATTCCCCGCGAGCGCCTGGTGGTCATCACGGGACTGTCGGGTTCGGGGAAGAGCACGCTTGCCTTCGACACGCTTTACGCGGAGGGGCAGCGCCGCTATCTGGAAAGTCTCAGCGCATACGCGCGCCAGTTTCTGGGTATGATGGAGCGCCCCGATGTGGACCGCATCGATGGCCTGTCCCCGGTCATTGCCATTGAGCAAAAGACCGTATCGCGCAATCCACGCTCCACTGTGGGTACGGTCACGGAAATCTATGATTTCCTTCGGCTGCTCTTTGCCCGGGCAGCTACGGCCTATTCCAGGGTAACGGGTACGCGCCTGAGGCGGCAATCGAAGGACGAGATCGTCGAGGCGCTGCTCGGCTCGGACCAGGGGTCGCTCGTCGCTCTGTTGGCCCCGGTTGTACGGGCCAGAAAAGGCCACTACCGGGAGTTGTTCGAGCACGTTGAGCGGCAGGGATTCACTCGTGTTCGCGTGGACGGCGAGCTGATGCCCATTGTGCCGGGAATGCAGCTGCATCGATACCAGACCCACGACATCGAAGTACTTGTCGACCGGATCCGTATATCACCTGACTGCCGGCCTCGCCTAAGCCAGGGCGTTGAAGTAGCTCTCAGCCTTGGTTCGGGAACCCTGATCGCGGTGCAGCCGGGCGGCGAGGATCGTGTTTTCAGCCGATACCTGTACGACGCGGCCACGGGAGAGTCGTACGATCAGCCCTCGCCCAGCGGGTTCTCTTTCAATTCGCCCTACGGCGCCTGCGCGGCATGCAACGGACTGGGACAGGCCTCCGACATCGATCCGGGCGAAGTCATGCCCGATCCGGAGTTGTCTATCCGGAACGGCGGCATTGCGCCGCTCGGGAAGCCGCGCAGGGAATGGATCTTTGGTCAGCTGCGAGCCCTCGCCCGTGCGTACGGCTTCGATTTCGATACACCCGTCGGGAAAATCCCGCAGGAGGCGCGGAAGGCATTGCTGTATGGCGCTGGCGAGCGGCAATTCGATATCATTTACCAGTACCAAGGGCGGGAAATCACCTACAAGCACCGCTTCGAGGGTCTATTGGCGCACATCAGGCATGTGCATGCCAACACCAAGTCGCCCAAGCGCCGCCGGTGGGCGGAAGGCTACATGCGCCCCGTACCGTGCAAGGCATGCGAAGGCAGCCGCCTGAGACCGGAGGCGCTCTATTACAAGGTCGGCGGCAGCACGATCAGCGACCTTGCCCGCATGGATCTCGTGTCGCTGGCCGGATTCCTGCGCCAGGTCCGGTTCGAGGGCCGCAAGCGTACGATCGCCGAGCCGATTCTCAGGGAGATCGTCGAGCGCCTTGATTTCATGATCAATGTCGGCGTCGGGTATCTCTGCCTGGACCGCGTGGCACGCACGCTTTCGGGAGGCGAGAGCCAGCGGATCCGGCTGGCCACGCAGATAGGCTCGCAGCTGACCGGAGTACTGTACGTGCTGGACGAGCCGTCGATTGGACTGCATGCGAGGGACAACCGCCAGCTCATTTCGTCGCTTCTCCAGTTGCGGGACCTGGGCAACTCCGTGCTGGTGGTGGAGCACGACCGCGAAATGATAGAATCCGCTGATTTCGTCGTGGATCTCGGTCCGGGGGCCGGCGAAGAAGGAGGACACGTTGTGGGCGCGGCGCCGCCGGCCCGGCTCCCGCGCACGAACAACGGATTCACCAGTCTTACGGCAGCCTATCTCCAGGGCGTGCGGCAGATTCCCCTGAGCCAAAGGCGGCGCCTGCCCGGCAAGGCACGCATCGTGCTGGACGGAGCGACCGGGCACAATCTAAAGGGGGACACGCTGTCGCTTCCGGTGGGCCTGTTCATCTGCGTGACGGGGGTCAGCGGCTCGGGCAAGAGTTCGCTCATCAGCCAGACCCTGTATCCGATTCTCGTCCGACGTTTTCACCAGGGAAAGGCCAGGCCTCTTCCATATGTCTCCATCAAGGGACTGGAGCATGTGGACAAGGTCATTGACATAGACCAGAAGCCCATCGGCCGCACTCCGCGCTCGAATCCGGCCACCTACACCGGACTTTTCGGATTGATACGCGAAGTATTTGCCCGATTGCCGGAGTCCAGGATCCGGGGATACGAAAAGGGACGGTTCTCCTTCAATGTCAAGGGCGGCCGCTGCGAAGGGTGCTCCGGCGCCGGCGTGGTGAAGCTGGAGATGAACTTTCTTCCCGATGTCTACGTCGAGTGCGATACCTGTGAAGGACGCCGCTTCAACTCCGAGACCCTGGACGTTCGGTACAAGGGCAGGAACATCTCCGATGTCCTCGCGATGACCGTGGAAGAGGCACAGGCCTTCTTTCAGCACCTGCCGCGGGTAAAGCGCACGCTTGATACGCTGCATTCCGTCGGCCTGGGGTATGTCCGGCTTGGCCAGCCATCCACCACGCTCTCAGGCGGGGAGGCCCAGCGCGTCAAGCTCTCGCGCGAGCTGGCGCGCCCCGGCACCGGCGATACCCTCTACATACTGGACGAGCCGACTACAGGACTGCATTTCGAGGACATCCGCTATCTCCTGGGAGTGTTGCAGGCCCTCGTGGACAAGGGCAATACCGTCCTGATAATCGAGCACAACATGGATGTGGTGAAAGTGGCGGACTTCGTTATCGACCTGGGACCCGAGGGCGGAGCGGCGGGTGGCCATATTCTGTTTTCCGGCAGTCCGGAATCGCTTGCAAGTCAGAAGTCGGACACCGCGCGGGCACTGCGCAAAGAGCTTCGACGCACTGCCAAACCGGAGCCGGCCGCTATAGCCGGCTCCGGTTTGCCGCAAGCCCGCCAGCCACAAATTCCGACCAATGTCCACTCGGGGAATCCGCAGTGACTATCGGCGTGGCGGTGAAAGTCCCGGGCCAGCTGGAGTATCTTGTTGGGCCTTAGCACCACGCCACACTGCCACCGATGCCATGAAGAATCGAACGGCTATTGCATTTGCCCTGATCCTGGCGGCTTCCGCCTGGCAGCATGCCTCCGGGCAGGACCAGTACCAGCGTCCGCCGGAGAACCTGGCGCAGCTGGTGGACGCGCCTGTCACACCGGCGATCAGCGTGAGCCCGGACGGGCAGGTGCTGCTCATGATGCATCGCCCCAGCCTCCCGTCCATCGAGGAGCTGGCTCAGCCGGAACTCCGCCTTGCGGGCATGCGCATCAACCCGGTCATTTCCGGACCGAGCCGGACTGGCCATTACGTGAGTCTCGGCCTTGTCCGGCTGGGAGAGGAAGCCGAGCGCACCGTTTCTGGTCATCCGAGTGATGGTCGGATTCGCAATGTCCGTTTCTCGCCCGACGGCTCGCGCGTAGCCTACACCGTCGACACGTGGGATCGCATTGACCTCTACGTTGCTGAAGTGGAGAGCGCGAAGAGTCGAAGGCTGCTGGATGCAGCGGTTAACGACGCGGCATCCGGCGCGCCATATCAATGGGTGCCAGACAGCGGGTCCCTGGTGGTTCTGACAGTGCCTGCCGGGCGCGGCCCGATGCCGGCGTCTCCCTCTGCTCCCGCCGGGCCCGTAATCCAGGAGAACCTGGGTGAGATGGCACCAGCGCGTACATACCAGGACTTGCTGGCCAATCCGCATGACGAAGCCCTCTTCCGGCATTTTGCGCAGTCGGAAGTCGTGCAGGTAATGATGGACGGGACGGTCCGGGAGATGGGCCAGCCGGGCCTTGTGACAGATGCCCGCCCTTCTCCCGACGGGAAGTACGTGCTGGTAGAGCATTTGCACGAGCCGTTTTCCTATCTCGTGCCGGCCTACCGGTTCGCCCACAGCCTTACCGTGTATGAGTTGGGAGGCGGTCCGCTTCGCGAAGTTGCGCGGCTGCCTCTGGCGGAAAATGTCCCGACGGCGTTCGGATCCGTACCTGCGGGTCCGCGGTCGATGGCCTGGCGGGCGGATGAGCCATCAACCCTGGTCTGGGTCGAGGCACTCGACGGAGGGGATGCCCGGGCAGAAGTGCCGTACAGGGATGAGGTTTTCATGCTGCCGTCGCCCTTTGATGGCACTCCTGTCTCGCTGGTTACGCTTCCGTTGCGCTACGGCGGCATCACCTGGGGAGACGAAAGCACCGCACTGGTCCGGGAATCCTGGTGGTCCACACGAAAGAGCCGCACGTATGTCGTAAATCCGGGCAGTCCAGGCGCTGAGCCGCGCACGCTCTTTGACCTCTCAACGGAAGATCGCTACGCGGATCCGGGTTTTCCGCTTACGCGGCCTACCGGATACGGGACGAGCGTACTGCGGCTTGACGGCCGAGCCATCTACCTTTCCGGTCAGGGAGCTTCTCCGGAGGGCAACCGACCCTTCCTGCGGCGGATGGATCTGGAAACGGAGGAGGTGGAGGAGTTATTCCGCAGCAGCGCGCCGCATTATGAGCGCCCGGTGAGCCTGCTGGACGAGACGCGTCTGTTGACGCTGCGCGAATCGGCTGCGGAGCCGCCCAATTACGTGGTGCGCGACCTGCGCGACGGTTCGGTGCAGGCAGCAACTTACTTCGAGCATCCCTATCCCGACCTGGCTGCGATCCAGAAGGAGTCCCTGCAGTATGCCAGAGAGGACGGTGTGCCGCTTAGCGCCACGCTGTATCTGCCTCCCGGCTACGATGCCGGACGCGACGGCCCGCTGCCCGGCCTGGTGTGGGCGTATCCCAGGGAATTCAAGGACGCGGACGCGGCCGGCCAGCGTACCGATTCCCCCTACCGGTTCAAGACCGTAAGCTATTGGGGCGCGATTCCGTACGTGATGCGGGGCTATGCCGTGCTCGACAACGCTTCCATGCCGGTAATTGGCGAAGGCGACGCCGAGCCCAATGATTCATTCAGGGAGCAGCTGGTTGCCAATGCCGCGGCCGCCATCGAAGTGGGCGTTCGGCGCGGCGTGCTCGATCCGGAACGCGTGGCCATTGGCGGCCATTCTTACGGAGCGTTCATGACAGCCAATCTCCTGGCCCATTCGGACCTTTTCCGTGCGGGGATCGCGCGCAGTGGTGCATATAACCGGACGCTGACTCCGTTCGGCTTCCAGCGCGAGGAGCGGCTGTTCTGGGAAGCGCCGGAGATATACTACTACATGTCGCCGTTCATGCACGCAGACAAGGTAGACGAGCCGATCCTTCTCATACATGGGGAAGCAGACAACAACTCCGGCACGTTTCCACTGCAGAGCCGCAGGTACTTCAGCGCGCTGAAGGGGCTGGGCAAGACTGCGCGCCTGGTCATGCTTCCTCACGAGAGCCACGGTTACCGGGCGCGGGAATCCATCCTGCACATGCTCTGGGAAACCGACAGGTGGCTCGAGATCTACGTCAAGCACGCAACGCCGCGCATGCGTGTCGAAGAGCCTTCAGGGCCCTGACCTCCTGCCTCTCGGGCACTGGCCGGGGACCGGAGCCTGCTAGGTTTCCTCGACTTCGGGCTCCGGCAGGCCGTTCAGGATCACGTCCTCCATCGCCTCGATAAAACGGTCGAGCTCCTCAAGCGTCGTGAAAACGTTGGCCGTAACGCGGAGGCCCTCGAACTCGTCGTGCATGATGGGCGTCGCGATTATGCGGTGCGCGGCCCAGAGATGTTTACCGAGCGCCTCCGTGTCAATCCCCTCGATCTGCACGGTTCCGATGCAGCAGGAGAACTCCGGCTTCAGACTGGTATGGAGCCGGACGCGGTCGTGATTTAGGAGGGCCGTGGCCCAGTAGTCTCGAAGGTACCGGAGCCTCGCCTCCTTGCGGGCCGGGCCTATGCCCTGGTGAAAGGTAAGCGCCTCGGCTACCGCAACGAAATTGGCCGCCGGATGGGTGCCGATTTCCTCGAATTTGCGGATGTCGTCGTCCATCTTTTCGGGCGCAGCCATGAGCGGCCAAAGCCCGGGAATCTTGTCCTTGCGCACATAGAGCAAGCCGGAGCCATGCGGAGCGAGCAGCCACTTGTGCAGGCTCGTGGCATAGTAATCACAGTCCAGGTCCGCGAGCGTGAACTCGAAGTGCCCGAATGCATGGGCCCCGTCCACGATTACGGGAATGCCCCGAGCGCGGGCCATTTGTACCACCTGCTTTACCGGCAAAATCTGTCCGGTGATGTTGATCATGTGGCACATAAGAATAAGGCGCGTCTTTGGCGTAATGTTCTCCTCGAACAGACGCACGACGTGTCCTGGATCCTCGGCCGGTATCGGTATAGGAAACTGCCGCAGCGCAATGCCTTCACGGCGTTCCCTTTGCTTGAAGGTCGTAATCATGCGGCCGTAGTCCTGCGTCGTGGTCAGGACTTCGTCTCCGGGCTTCAGATCGATGCCCAGCTGACAGATCTGCAGGCCTTCGGAGGCATTGCGGGTGACGGCAATTTCCTCGGCGCTGCAGCCAAAAGCGCGCGCGAGCCGCTGCCTGACCCCCTCCCTCTGGGGCTCCAGAATGCGCCACATGGTATAGACAGGCGCCTCGTTCGAGTAATCGAGGTGCCCCTTCATGGCCTCCTGCACAATGGTCGGCGACGGACTGACTCCGCCGCTGTTCAGATTGACGAGGCTGCGGTCGACTGAGAAGGCCTGCTGTACTTCCAGCCAGAATGATTCATCGCGGGCGGTCTCGGCGGGCGTTCCGCCTACAGCGGCAAGGCGCCGGGCCAGTGTCCCGAGTGCTCCCGGCTTCCAGGTGGCAGCGACCATTGCAGCCGCAGCGGGACTGGCAACGGAACCAAGGAATTGTCGTCTGCTAGCCATCGGTGCACCCCCGGGTCAAGCTATCGGTGTTTGCACAGGTAATGTACGGAACGGACACTTATTCCTGCCGGGGTGTACCTTGTCAATTCACCCCAGCAAGTGGTCCCGGACTCCGTATGCGGCTTTGTCTTTTGGCAGTGGCATTGCTGCTGGAATGCCTGATCGCCGGCGCCAGCGGGTGTGCGGCCGTGAGCAGCCGGGAGGGCCAGACAGCAGGTGCCCTGATTAAGTCGGTTACGCTGGATGCCCGCCGTGATCCCGGGCCCGAATCGCTTGAGCATCTGCGAGACCTGGGCGTGACGCACGTTACGCTAGTCCAATTCGGTTTTCAGCGCGACATCGAGGTGCCGCAAATCCGGATGAATCCGGATGCGAACTGGTTCAGTGAAAGCGATGAAGGCATTCGCTCATTCGCAGCACGTGCGGAGGCGCTGCACATGGGCATCATCCTGAAGCCACACATTTGGGTAGGGAGCTACAGCACGGAGGGCCAGACCCGTTCCGAAATCGGATACGCTACAGAGGACCAGTGGCACGCGTGGGAGTCGGATTATCGGCAATTCATGCTGCACTATGCGCGATTGGCCGAGGAAATCGACGCCACCATGCTGGTCATCGGCACCGAACTTGCACGGGCGGCTTTGGAGCGAGAAGCCTTCTGGCGCGACCTTGCCCGCGAGGTTCGTACCCTGTACGGTGGCCCGCTGACGTATGCTGCCAACTGGTGGGGAGAATATGAGCACGTTCCGTTCTGGGATGCGCTGGACTACATCGGGATTCAGGCATACTTCGAGCTGAGCCAGGACCCGGATCCGTCCGTCAGCACGCTCCGCGAGGCGTGGATGCCGTACAAGGAGGACATACAGCGCCTGTCGCGGGCGACGCAGCGTCCAGTGCTCTTTACCGAGATAGGCTACCGCAATGTGCCGGATGCTGCTGCCAAGCCGTGGCGCTGGCCATCGCGTGACGAAATAAATACGGTGGAACCGGCGGATGAACTTCAGTCAAGGCTGTACGACGTTTTCTTTGCCAGCTTTTGGGACGAAGCCTGGTTTGCCGGAGCTATCATCTGGAAGTGGAATGCGCACAGTAGCCGCAGGGCCAACTACCTCGACTTTTCGCTGCGGGGGAAGCCAGCGGCGCAGGTAGTGAAGAAGTGGTTCACTGCAGCGGCCGAGCTGCCTGGCAGCCCATGATTCGTATAGCCGTGACTAACTCGGTACGGGCACTGCAGCGCGCGCAAAGGCGCGATGCATCAGCGGCACTCCGATGCGGGATACTGACCGGCCGCAAGCTTGCCGGCTCGCTGCCGCATCATTTGAACAAAGGAGTCGCATTATCGGGCCCATGCGCGTAGAAGACCTCAAGAACATTGGTCCCCAGTCGGCGGCCTGGCTGCATGCGGCCGGAATCCATACCAGGGAAGACCTGGAGGCTATCGGTCCGGTCTTCGCCTACAAGGTTCTGAAATTCCAGCGGCCGAGGGAGGTAACGCGGATGCTTCTCTATGCACTGCAGGGTGCCGTTGACGACGTGCATGTGGGCGAGCTATCACCCGATGTAAAGTCCCGGCTTGTGTGCGAGGCCCAGGCGCAGCTGGAAGTTCGGTAACCGCCAGGCAGGACCGGGACGCCTCGACTTCGCCGTCTTTACCGAGCGAGGACCACGCGCTGGCTTCCAACGACCTGGCCGTCAAGCATCAGGCGAACCACGTATACACCGGCTGCAAGCCGGGCTTGCATGCCGTCGCGCCCGTTCCACAGCATCGCATGCGTCCCCGCGGGCAAGTCGCCGCCGACCAGTGACCGCAGGCGCTGCCCCTGGATCGAATAGACGGCCAAGTCAACATGTGCCGGCTCACGCAGCACGTACGTGAGGTTCGTGGCGTCGCGGAAGGGATTGGGATACGCAGCCCCGAATTGGGTGCTTTCCGCCGGCCGATCCTCTATCGAGGTATTGGTCGGCGTGAAACGGTAGATCTGTCCGTCGAAGGCGCACATGTACAGTTCATTCGCCTCGTCGACTCCGAAAGAGGCAATGCTCAGGCTCGTATCCAGAAGCTCCGTATTCTGGTAGCCGGCTTCGCTGTCGACATCCAGACCCCAGATGCGCCCGTCCACGTAGTCTGCGAAAACGTACTTGCCGGCAAGTTCCGGGACGGCCGTTCCGCGATACACGAAGCCACCGGTGACGGACTTGGCCTGGCCATTGTGCGCGTATTCGTGGATGGGTAGTGCCAAGCCGCTGCGATTGCAACCTGTGGCCGGGCTGTAGCAATGCGCGCCCTCCATGACATTCCAGCCGTAGTTGGCGCCGGACTCGATGAGATCAATTTCTTCATAGGCGTTTTGCCCCACATCGGCGGCGTACAGGAGTCCCGTTTCGGCGTCGAAGCTGAAGCGCCAAGGGTTGCGCAATCCGTAGGCAAAAATCTCCTCGCGCAAGCCGGTTGTGTTGCCGGCGAACGGATTGTCGGGGGGAATACCGTAACCGGAACTGGTAGAGACGTCTATGCGCAGAATGGTACCCAGAAGCGTAGAGCGGTCCTGCCCGTTTCGGAACCTGTCGCCAGCTCCTCCCCCGTCTCCGAGGCCGATATACAAGTAGCCATCGGGCCCGAAGGTGATCTGGCCCCCGTTGTGGTTGCCGGCGGGCTGGGGCGTGCTGAGTATCACTTCCTCGCTGCCCGGGTCCGCCAGACCCGAGCCGAGCACCCTGTATCGCGCGATCACTGAACGCCTGGGGTCCGAGGCGGTATAGTTGAGGAAGAAGAAACCGTTTTCGGCAAAGCGGGGATGGAAGGCCAGGCCAAGAAGGCCTTCCTCGTTACCACGATCCCGCACGCGGTCCCGAATGTCCAGAAATACTGCAGCAGAAGTCCGGTCCGGTCCGAGCACCTTGACGACTCCGGCCTGCTCGACAACGAATATGCGGTCCGTGCCGTCGCCAGCGTGCTGAAGGTCAACCGGCCGCGTAAACCTTACGCCAGGGAAAGCTACTTCGACGGAAAGCCGCTGCTGCGCGCTGCTCGACGCCGCGTTACAGCCACCGAGTAGCAATAGCAGCGGAAGGGCGGCGGGAATTCGCTTTTTCATGCCGTTTTTCAGAGCAGGGTCGCCATTGGACCGCGTCTCGGGGGGCGGGTTTCACGGTGTTGGCTAGTCGTGGTCTGCGTCTGCTGGTGCTGGGCGTGAAGCAGCGCCTTGCGCTGCGGATCGCTCCGGTCAGACCCGGTGGCAGCCGAGAGTCCGCTGTAGCGCGGATGACTGCTGTGCCGGCCTTCCCCGCGCTGCGTTACTAGGTCGGATTGTATCTTCTTTGGTCGCTCGACACGGAGCCGGGCAGTTTTATTCCCGGCGCGAGCCGACTCTTTCCCTGTTGCAGGATGATTTCAAATCCCGTAGCCGTCTTTCTCGTCCTGGCCGTGGTCGTGTATGCGTCCATTGTGCTTGAGGCGCGCTTTCGCCTGTTTCGGTCGCTGAGCGCTGCCCTTGTCGGAATATTCATCGCGATGGTGCTATCCAATGCCGGCATTATTCCGGGCGACTCGCTGGCGTATGACTACCTCATTGATCCCGGCGTCGGCATAGGCATTGCCCTTATACTGCTGAGTGTGGATGCCCGGACGGTGGTGCAGGCCGGGCCGCGCATGCTCGCGGCATTCGGTCTGGGCGCGGTGGGCACGGCTCTGGGAGCCTTTGTATCTGCCATGGTTCTGGCCCCTCTGGTCGGTCCGGAGACATGGAAGCTTGCCGGGCAGTTTACCGGTACGTATACAGGTGGAGGCGTCAACTTTGCTGCGCTGGGTCGAGCCTTTGACACCAGCAGCGAGCTATTCTCGGCCGCCATTGCGGCGGACGTTCTCATCACGGCAGTCTGGATGATGCTGTGTTTGTCCGCGCCGCTGCTGCTCGGCCGGAAGGCCGAACGCGCCAGGCCCGCGACTGCCGAAGCCTCACAGCTGGCCCAGGCGCTTTACAGCAGTGGACGGTCCATGAAGCTCGCCGATGCCGGCGCGCTGGTCGTCATTTCCGTGGGCTCGGTCTGGGTTTCGGAGCGCCTGGGGACACTGGTCCCGGTAATTCCGGACGTGCTCTGGCTGACCACTCTCGTCTTGGCATTGGCGCAGCTGCCTGCGGTAAAGAGGCTTTCCGGGGGAGCCATGTGGGGTTACTATCTGCTCCTGATGTTTCTGTCGACCAACGGCGCGCAGTCCGTGCTGGCCAACATCGTTGTTGTCGGCCCCAGCGTGGTGTACTTCGCAGTGGGGACGGTCGTGCTGCACGGCGTGTTTATATTCGGGCTCGGGTTAGCGCTCCGCGTGGACCTGCCCACGCTTCTGGTAGCTTCGCAGGCCAACGTGGGCGGTCCGCCATCGGCCATGGCGCTGGCGACGGCGCGAGGCTACATGGACAAGGTCTTGCCGGGCGTAGCGGCGGGGCTGCTTGGGTATGCCGCCGGGAACTACGCGGGCTTCGCCATCGGAACGCTGGTTCGAGGGCTCTTGTAGAGACCTGTGTGATGGTGATGACGGGGCGTCCGATCGCGGAGGATCCGCGCGGGAGCTTGCTGGTTGTGGGCCTGGCATCGGCATAGGGCGAACGGCATGGAGAGGGCTTCCGTACTGCTAGGATCTACCTGGCGCCAGGCCAGGCATCTTCTTTGGGCTCACCGCCGGAAGATGGTTCTCGGCCTCGTGCTTCTTGTTATTGGCAGGCTTTGCGGCTTTGTCCTTCCGGGCAGCTCGAAGTGGCTGATCGATGAGGTGATCGGGAACGGTCGCTTCGATCTTGTCATGCCGCTTGCCATCGCCGTGGCTGTCGCGGCACTGGTACAGGCCCTGACTTCGTATGCACTCTCGCAACTGATTGGTGTCGCGGCGCAACGAGCCATCATGGAGATGCGCAAGAGCATACACGCTCACGTGCTACATCTGCCTGTCCGTTACTTCGATCGAAACAGGTCGGGAACGCTCATCTCCCGTATCATGTCGGATCCCGAGGGGATCCGGAATCTGGTAGGTACCGGCGTGGTAATGCTCGCCGGAAGCCTGATTACGGCGGTGCTTGCATTCGGTGTGCTCATCTACCTGAGCTGGCAGATAACGCTGGTCACAATGGCCATTGTGGGCAGCTTCAGCGCGGTGCTCGTCTATGCCTTTCGCAAGCTGCGGCCTGTATTCAGGCAGAGGCAGGCGGTTCAGGCCGAAGTATCGGGCCGGCTGGGAGAGGCCCTGTCCGGCATTCGAATAGTAAAAGTATACCACTCGGAGAGTCGGGAGGAGCGCATCTTCGCCGGTGGCGTGGAGCGCCTCTTTGATATGATTGCCGCCGGCATACGGGGTATATCCGCAACGACGGCGCTCGCCACGGTCGCGGTGGGAGCCACCGGGGTCGTGCTGCTCCTCATGGGTACTTCTGCCATCACCAGCGGGCAGATGACGCTGGGCGATCTGGTGATGTACATATTCCTGGTCGGCGTGCTGGTCATGCCGATTGCGCAGTTGGCCAGTATCGGCACACAGGTCACGGACGCCTTTGCAGGCCTTGATCGCATCCGCGAATTGCTGCGAGAAGCCAGAGAGTCCAGGAGCGAGGACACGGGCCGTCCGCTGCCGTCGTTGCGCGGGGACGTGGTGTTCGAGGATGTGCACTTCGAGTACGACGAAAACGTGCCTGTTCTCAGGGGCGTATCCCTGAAAGCCCGCGCAGGGACTACCACGGCCCTGGTGGGACCCAGCGGGTCGGGTAAATCGACACTGGTCAGTCTTCTACTCGGGTTCAATCACCCAACGGCAGGGCGAGTGCTACTGGATGGACACGACAGCACAGAAGTGCGCCTGGCCGACCTGAGATCCCACCTCGGGGTAGTGCTGCAGGAGAACTTTCTGTTCGCCACGACCGTGGCAGACAACATCCGATATGCTCGTCCGGATGCCGGCGCGGATGAGGTCGAGCGAGCTGCCCGCATCGCCAATGCACACGTATTCATTTCCGGCTTTCCCGACGGATATGAGACGGTGGTGGGTGAGCGGGGCGTAAAGCTTTCGGGAGGGCAACGGCAGCGCATTGCCATAGCCCGGGCCATACTGGCCGACCCCCGGCTACTGATCCTGGACGAGGCTACATCGAGTCTCGACAGCGAAAGCGAGGCGCTGATCCAGGAGGGGCTTCGCAACCTCAGGCGGGGCCGCACGACATTTGTCATCGCACACCGGTTGTCGACGATCCGGAGCGCAGACCAGATCCTGGTCCTGGAGGAAGGCCGCATTGTTGAACGCGGTACCCACGACGAGCTGATGTCCCTCGGAGGCCGGTACAAGGAGTTGCATGACAGACAGTACAACTATGAGCGGAACATCTTCATGAATCCTGGAGAGGACTTTAGTCCGGAGCCCGCCCCTGCGGTCGCCCGGCCGACGCGCGGGCGCAGGAGAAGCATCTGGCAGGAGTAGAACTTGCCGCTACTCGCGCCTGCTTTCGCGGCTGCCGCCAACGCTTATGTTCGAGTCGCATGACCCCGGACTTGGCCAAAGGAATGCAGCCAGGAAACCGGCACCGGTACGCCCGCCGTTTGGCGAATCCTTCGGCAAGTGTGGGCTGGTTCCGGCGGGCACGCAGTCTCGCCGGGCGTCAGAAGGGTTGCCCGTTCACTCCAAGCCAGATCAGGGCAACCTGCATGGCTGCGTGGAAAGAACGCACTAGCCTCGACTCGCCGCAAGATGTCGCGGCGTTCGGGTAACAGCACTAATTCCCCAGCGCCTACTTGATGCCCACGGGAATGGAGAGACGCTTGACGCCACCTGTGGATGCGTCAAGCGACTGCGTGTGCGGGACATTGCCGTTGCGGGCGGAATCTCGCACGTCGGCGAAGAAATGATACGCCAGCTTCATGCCAGGCAGAAAAGGCTCGCCAAGCCGTAGTCCACGCCGCCTTACACGTGCTGGGATATGCCCGAGCCATGCAAGTCGAATGCATACTGATTGTAAGTAGGGGAGCGAACTCCAGCACGGCAATTCGGTGGCGCAGGAATACGCGGGCTCGAAGTAGCTGCCCGATACGGCGGCGGTAGTTCGGGCCGCGGCTATACGCGCAAGGGCAAGCCTCACACTTGATAACAGTCCCCCTAAATCGTACCCTGTGGGCGCACCATAATTCAATGAAAGCATGTTCAGGTCCGTAAATCTGCCTGCGGCCGCGATGCTGCTCTTGTGCCTGGCGGCCTGCGGCACGGATCCGCCGCCCAACGTGATAGTCATTTTTGCAGATGACCTCGGGTATGGTGATCTCGGAACTTTCGGACATCCTACCATCAGCACGCCACACATCGACGCGATGGCGGCGCAGGGGCTCAAGTTTACGCAGTTCTATACGGGTGCAGCGGTGTGCACACCGAGCCGGGCCGCGCTGCTTACCGGCAGGCTTCCCGTTCGGTCCGGCATGGCGAACAATGCAATTCGCGTCATTTTCCCGCCTTCCAAGGGCGGACTTCCGCAGGCCGAGCTAACCATGGCGGAAGCCTTGCGGGCGCGCGGATACGCGACGGCGATAATTGGCAAGTGGCATTTGGGCCACTTGCCGGAGCATCTGCCCACGCGTCACGGATTTGATTATTACTTCGGCATTCCATACTCCAACGACATGTTTCCGGCGCCAGGCTACCGGGGCAGGAGAAGCGAATATCCGCCGCTTCCTCTCATGCGGGGCGAGGAGATTATCGAAACCGATCCTGACCAGCGCCTGCTGACCCGGCAGTATACCCTGGAAGCCCTGCGCTTCGTGCGCGAAAACCGGGATCGTCCCTTTTTCATCTACCTGCCCCACACCTTCCCGCATGTACCGATCTTTGCTTCCGACATGTTCGAAGGCAAGAGCGCGCGGGGCCTGTATGGAGATGTAATCGAGGAACTGGACTGGAGCACGGGGCAAATCCTTCAGGAGCTTCGTGAACTGAATCTGGACCGGAATACACTGGTCGTTTTTACCAGCGACAACGGTCCCTGGCTGACGGAAGGCCTTGAAGGCGGCTCCGCCGGATTGTTGCATGACGGCAAGGGCACAACATGGGAAGGAGGCATGCGCGTGCCCATGGTTGCATGGTGGCCGGACGTGATCGAAGCCGGCAGGACTACCGATGCATTGGCCACGACCATGGATCTGTATGCTACAGCCCTATCCATGGCGGGTGCGGAAGTCCCCGCGGATCGCGTGGTTGACGGAGTTGATCTGTTGCCGGTATTCAGGAATCCCGAGGCCGATGTCCGTGAAACGGTGTTTTTCTATCGGGGCGAGCGCCTGTTCGCCGTCAGGAAGGGCGCCTGGAAGCTGCACTTTGTAACCCAGTCCGCCTATGTCGGGGACTCTCCAGTGGTACATGACCCCCCGGCGCTCTATCATCTGGACCACGATCCTTCCGAGCGATTCAACGTAGCAGCGCAGAATCCCTACGTGATTCTGGACATACTGGATGCGGTTGCGGAGCATGAAGCGGCACTTGTTCGGGCGCCTACGCAACTGGATATTCCGGAATGGCAGTGATTATGCCGGCGCGGCCTGTACTCCGACCCCGGGCCGCTCCGCCCCATTTGCCTGCAGATAAAGGAGCGGCGCCACGGATGCACGAGACACCTCGAATCATGCGGTTATCCTGGCGCTGGCTGACGGCTCTCGGACTGCTCTACCTGAATCTTTCGGGGTGCCAAATGCCAGGCAGTCGCACCGACATCGGCTCCGCGGAGGTCCCGGAGGGAATGGTCCTGGTTCCCGGGGGGCGATCGGTAATCGGCTCAGACGACGGACCGCCGCATGAGCGTCCACCATTCAAGGCGAGAGTGGAACCTTTTTTCATGGATATCCATCCCGTGACGGTGGCCCAGTTTGCCGCTTTTGTTGAGGCTACGGGATTTGTGACGGAAGCAGAACGCTTTGGCAATGCC
This sequence comes from uncultured Rhodothermaceae bacterium, assembly GCA_964639665.1. Lineage (GTDB taxonomy): Bacteria > Bacteroidota > Rhodothermia > Rhodothermales > Bin80 > CAZXEU01. Next base: position 36,813 of record CAZXEU010000089.1, read on the forward strand.
GGCATTCTGGACTACGAAACCCGGCAGTGGCGGTTGATAGACGAGGCAACCTGGCGGCGCCCGCTTGGACCAGATGCGGAAGCTGCTGCGGGAGATCATCCTGTAACACAGGTGTCCTGGAATGACGCGGTTGCCTACGCAGAATGGGCCGGCAAGCGCCTGCCGACGGAAGTCGAATGGGAGCACGCCGCACGGGGAGCCAGCGGGTCTGCCTGGCCGTACGCCTGGGGAGACAATCTGGTGGACGGCGGTGCCTACAGGGCCAATGTGTGGAATGGTGTCTTTCCGGTTGCCAACTCCGGCGAAGACGGCTATATGTACACCTCTCCGGTAGGTGAATACGGGGCGACATCCCTTGGCCTCGTGGACATGGGTGGCAACGTCTGGGAATGGACCGCAGATTGGTACCGGCCCTATGCGGAGCAGGATCGTCCCTATGTGGCAACGCCGCAGAGCGAAAAGGCTCAGCGTGGCGGCAGTTTCCTGTGTGAACCCGGGTGGTGCCACGGATACCGCGTGTCCGGACGCAGCCACTCCACGCCCGAAACCTCACTCTTCCACGTGGGATTCCGGTGCGTTAGGGACATTGACTAGCGCCCAGGCGCGGCGTAACGTCCCGGCCCGTAAATTGCCGGCCCAGATCCACACAGAATCAGCGATCCAGGAGTCCGTCGACGGCGCGCGCGGCTTGCTGCAGGCGTTGCTCAATGGTCCCGGAAACCAGATGGTACGGAAGCTTGCGCCGGTGCAGGTCCGCGATAAGCCTGGTATGCACGGCTGACCGAACGTGGGGTCCATCGCGCTGTCCGGGATCTTCCACCCACGGTATGTCCGTGTTTGCTACCAGGTACAAATCCGCTGCGCGCTCAGCTGATGCCTTGCTCAGCCATTCGGGGCAGGACCCGAAATAGAACGCCTGGTAGATGCACGTGAGAATAAGATCGGTGTCCAGGAACAGGACCCGACTCGCCTTGCGGGCAAGCTTCCGCTCCTGGGCCAGATGTCCTCTGGCGATGCTCCATGCGTCGCCTTCCTCTGGAGCCGCCTTCTTCTGGTCCACGAAGACGCGTAGGTATTCCGGCGCCCACACCGTGGCATAGTGCCGGGCGAGCCGTCGCGCCAGCGTTGTCTTGCCGGTGGACTCTGCGCCCGTTACCACGACGCGACTGATGCCGGGTTCAATCCCGGGCAGGCTTGGTGGCTTGTCCATCATAGTGCAGGCACTCTTGCTGCCGCGCGTCCGGATTGACCCCGGGTGCGGTTGCCAAACCTCTTGGTAGCAGATCTCCGGCTCTTGCCTGCCGATCACCGGCCTGCGGCGCCGCAGGCGGCCTACCTGCAGGAGGCAGCTGGACGTGCGGCGTTTGTTTTGTGCCTATTGTCCCGCGTGTCCGGGCTTACGGCCAAAGCCAGCCGAATACGCCGGCCGTCAGCAACGCATACACAAACCCGTCTACCGCGAATTTCAGCGCAAACGCCCAGGAAAAGCCGTACCAGATGCTGAAAGTCGCCAGCGCGCCCGCGTAGGCCAAAAGCGCCGAGGTGCCGACCACCCGAAACACCGTCAGGTAATCCGCGCCAGCGGGAAGAGCGGAGCTGGCCAAGTACGCAACGAAAACCGTCAGCACTAGGATGTGTACAAAATGCAGCCCTAGACGGCGCGTCATGTCCGGGGAACTCTTGCCCACCAGCAAGAATCCTGCGGGTCCTGCCGCCAGTTTGGCCTCGTAGGCTTTTGGACCACCTTCGTCCATTTCGGGAAACGCGTATTGTCCGCGTGCCAGGTTCAATTCGCGGACCACGGCGCGAAACTTGTCCTCCTGCGGTATGCCCCGGAAATCCGTTCGGTGGTAGGGAAGCACCATGTACAGGATGAATCCGGCTCCGAAGACAACAAGCGAAGCAACCAGGACGGGCAGCCAGAGAGCAATCAGGTTGGGCATGGCTTCATTTTCCTCCATTGAGTATATGGCATCAAGCTACGAGATTTAGTCGCGCGGAGCCATGCGGATGAGCGGATGCCTTTGCGTTTCTTCATGATATCCGTCTTCTGCTCCTTCCACTCAGCGATCTGCCGGTCGCGGCTTGCACGGTGCCGCACTGCCAACTGGCAAGTGACCTGGTGCTGCCGAGCGGGCACGCAGCACGACGCCGAAGCGAATCCGGGTCAGACCTGCCCTCAGGGTCCGCGTGCCGGGAGTCTGTCGTTGCAACGACCGGTGGCAAGTCCTCCACACGAATGCGTCCCCGGAAGCGTACCTTCTGCCTCCCTGCCCGCGTGGGGGACCGCGCGCGTGCCGATTCGTTTGCAACCGTGATGCTGGATAGCGATGTCACATATATAAAGGGCATCGGGCCGCGCAAGAGTGCCGTACTCGCCGAGCACGACATCAAGACGTGCCTCGACCTGCTGCACTACTTCCCGCGCCGGTATCTGGACCGCACTACCGTCGCAACCATTCGCGGGGTACGGGCAAACGCGGAGGCGGCAACCGTAATCGGTACCGTCAGGGTAAGGGATATTGTACGCCATGGCCGAAGACCCCGCCTCGAAGTCATTATCGAGGATGCGGATGGAGAGCGCCTCAAAGGCGTCTGGTTTCACGGGTTGGACTGGATTGCCAAGGCACTGCGCATAGGAGACCGCGTGGCGTTTTATGCGAAGGTTCAGCGCTACGGTGGCATGAAAAGCATGACGCATCCAGACTTTGACAACCTCGATGCCGACGGTCCAGCCCTCGACACGGGACGCATTCTATCGCTGTACAGGGGCAGTACGAAGCTTCAGCGCGCTGGCATAACGAGCCGCACCCTGCGCCGAACCATTTACGAGCTGTTCAGAAGCAGGGGCAAGGAACTGTCGGACAACCTGCCGGCATGGATTCGCGAGGACCATAAACTGATGGACGGGCGCGTGGCGCTTCGAGCCATTCACTTCCCGAAAAGCCATGAGGAACTCGGCCGGGCGCGGCATCGCCTGAAATTCGAGGAGTTCTTCTTCCTGCAACTGATGCTGGCAATAAACCGGCAGCGGTTGCGCAAGCGAGAGGGCACGCTTCTCAGCGGTCCGGGAGAGACCTATAGAAGGTTCCTTGAGGAAGTGCTGCCGTTTTCCTTGACCAGGGGGCAGGAAGAAGCGCTTGCGGCCGTGATTGCCGATACCGGTTCCGGTTTGCAGATGAATCGCCTGATCCAGGGAGATGTAGGCTGCGGCAAGACGGTCGTGGCCGTTGCCGCGCTGCTTCTGGCCGTTGACAACGGCTACCAGGGAGCCTTCATGGCCCCGACCGAAATACTGGCGGAGCAGCACTACAGCAACCTGCGGAGGTACTTCGAGCCTCTGTCGGTAGAGATGCGGCTACTCGTCGGCAAGCAGCGAAAAAAGCAGCGGCAAGCAATTCTCGCGGATATTGCAGGGGGCCGGGCGCAAGTAGTTGTAGGCACGCATGCCGTGATACAGGAAGGGGTAGCATTCAGTAACCTGGCCATGGCGGTCGTGGACGAGCAGCACCGATTCGGCGTCTTGCAGAGGGCCGGGCTCTATGCCAAGGGAAGCCGGACGCATATGCTCCTGATGACGGCAACACCCATTCCAAGGTCGCTGGCCTTGACCGTTTACGGCGATCTGGATGTGACGGCGATACGGGATATTCCGGCTGGTCGCAGGACCGTCCGCACCAGGCTCTGTAACGAGCGGCAGCGACCGGACATGATGGCCCTTCTAAGGCGCGAGCTGGAGGCCGGTCACCAGGCGTACGTCGTGTATCCGCTGGTCGAGGAGAGCGGCAAGCTGGATCTGAAGGACGCCGAAAGCGGATTGGAATCCCTGCGCAAGGAATTGCCGGACTTTGCGGTGGAACTGGTCCACGGCAGAATGCGACGCGCCGAGAAAGAGGCCGTCATGGAGCGTTTCAAACTTGGCCAGATCGCTGTCCTGGTGGCGACCACGGTGATCGAGGTTGGCGTAGATATTCCTCTGGCAACGGTGATGGTTATCGAACATGCCGAGCGCTTCGGGCTATCCCAATTGCACCAGATGCGCGGGCGCGTCGGCAGAGGCCCGGACCAGTCGTACTGCGTACTCATGGCGGACTACAGACGCACCAGAGAAGCCGAACAGCGCCTGACGGCCATGCTCCAGACGACGGACGGATTCGAAATCAGTGAAAGGGACATGAAGCTGCGGGGAGCGGGGGACATTGTCGGCACGCGGCAGAGCGGACTTCCCGAGTTCAAGATTGCTGATATTGTTGAGGACCAGGAGATCCTGCAGGCGGCACGGAGAGCTGCGACGGACCTTGTACGGCGCGACGGGACCCTTCGAGCTCCGGAACATGCCGGCCTCAGGCGTTACTACCTGGATCACTACAGCAAGGGCGAAGGTTCGTTCTTTCGCATCGGTTGACGCTTCATGAAGGAATACCTGGACATATTCGTATCCGGCTACACGTCGTATGCACGCTATCTGTGGGACGAAATAACGCGACCCCACTGGCAAAACTACCTGTACTGGCTAATCGGGATTTCCCTGCTCTTCTTTCTGATTGAGATCTTCGCGCCGTGGCGGAAGGACCAGAAGAAATTTCGCAAGGACTTCTGGCTGGATCTCTTCTACGTGTTTTTCAACTTCTTCCTTTTCTCGCTCGTCATTTACAATGCTGCCTCGGATGTGGTCGTGACGCTCTTCAACAACCTGTTGGCAAGCGTCGGCATCACAAACCTGGTTTCCATCGAGGTATCGTCCTGGCCGGTATGGGTGCAGCTGCTCCTGCTATTCGTTCTGCGGGACTTCATTCACTGGAACGTGCACAGGCTGCTGCACAGGATTCCCTTCCTGTGGGAGTTTCACAAGGTCCATCATTCGGTAGAGGAGCTGGGCTTTGCTGCTCATCTGCGATTCCACTGGATGGAGAACGTGGTGTACCAGGCGCTGCAGTACGTTCCGCTGGCTATGATCGGTTTCGGCATCGATGACTACTTCGTGGCCTACATGGCGGCGCTGGCCATCGGGCACTTCAATCATTCGAACATCACCGTGCCGCTGGGTCCGTTGCGCTATCTCCTCAACAATCCGCAGATGCATATTTGGCACCATGCGGCAGACTGGCCCGAAGGGCATCCGCACGGAATCAATTTCGGGCTAAGCCTCAGTCTATGGGACTACCTCTTTGGAACGGCGGTCATCCCGCATGATGGACGCGACATCAAGCTCGGATTCCCAGGCTCGGAGCGCTTTCCGACGACGTTCATCTCGCAGAACCTGCATGGCTTCAGGAAACCTAAACCGTAGCCTACGCTCGCGCCGCGCTACTGGGCACGGGTGGCAAAGCTCCAGCGCTCGATGTGCGAGGGGCTCCTATTGTCCATGACTTCAAGAATCTGCGCCACGATGTCGGGATGCTGGGCTGCGATGTCGTGCTGCTCGCCGATATCCATGGACAGGTCGTAGAGCTGAACCGGCGCTTCGGGATCCTCATGTCCTCCGAGCCGGACCCCCTTCCAGTCGCCGATGCGCGCGGCCTGCGCGCCTCCCCAGCGCCGGGCGTGGTACTCCCAGTACATTTCCGACGGAGGCGAGGCCGGATCGGAGCCCCGGATCGTGGCCAGAAAGGAAATCCCGTCTAGGTCCCCGGGTGTTTCGAGCTCCATAAGCTCGGCAATGGTGGGAATGACGTCCCAGAACGCGGTCACCCGGTCACTGGTGGTCCCGGCCGGCGTGTGGCCGGGCCACCGGACTATCATGGGAACCCGTATGCCCCCTTCGTAGACTTCTCCCTTGCGGCCCCGCAGCGGACCGCTGCTTCGAAAAAATTCGGCGTCCACGCTCTGCAAGAACGTCGGGCCGTTATCGCTCGAGAACATGACCAGCGTGTTGTCGCGCAGGCCGAGTTCGTCCAGCACGGCAAGGATTTGCCCGACGTGCGTGTCCATTCTCGTAATCATGGCCGCGTATGCCGACTTCGGGCGGATATGCGGCAAGTAGCCGTGCTCTCCCAGGTCCGGCTCCTCCTCAAACATGCCGTCGTATTGGGCCAGGTCTTCATCCGGCACTTGCAGTGCAAGGTGGGGAACGATGTGCGGCATGTAAAGGAAAAAGGGACCGTCCGCGTGGCTTCGAATGAACTGCTCGGCTTCCTGCGTCATCAGATCCGGAGCATAATCGACACCCTTGTACCGGGCATATTCTGCCGGATCTTGGGGGTCTTCGCCTTCGAATCGCTGATGCGGGTGAAAGTACTCGTTGCGCAGCGTGTCCCACTCGGTGTTGCGCCATAGGTGGCTAGGATAGTAGTTGTGCGCCTGCTTCTGGTCCAGGTAACCATAGAAGAAATCGAATCCCTGCAGATTGGGCACGCCGGTTGAAGCCGGGCCGCCAAGTCCCCATTTTCCGACTACGGCGGTAGCGTATCCGGCATCTTGCAGCATGCGTCCCAGCGTAAACGTGCCGGGCTCAAGCGGAAGCTGCCCTCGCTCCTCCGAATCCAGGAATCCTCCCAGTTCGAAGTTGTCCCGGACATAGCAGTTGCCTGTGTGCTTACCTGTCAGGAGTGTGCAGCGGGAAGGTGCGCAAACGGGGCTGCCGCTATAATGCTGTGTAAACCGCATGCCATCCGCTGCGAGCTGGTCCAGATGGGGCGTGCGTATCAGGGACTGTCCGTACGAGCCCAGCTCACCATAGCCGAGATCGTCCGCAAGGATGTAAATGATGTTCGGCCTTTGCGCCGTCTGTTCCGGCCCCGAGCAGCCGATTCCAAGGAGCAGTGGCAGCCAGAAGAGTCGCATTAGCATGGTGGATGTCATCTGGTTCGAAGACAAAACATAGTGCCTCCCGGGCGCACCATCAACCGCCTGTGGGCCTGGCGAAGCCTTGTTGGCGGTTCACCCGGCGATGCGGGCTCAGCCGTCGCCGCGACGTCATCATTGGCCATGGCCTCGTAATGGCCGGGAGGACCTGCGGCACAAGGGTGCACCAGATGTGTGCAGTCGGGCTCGCTCAACGGCAAGTCCGTGTATTGGTCAAACAGCTCAGCAAGCCCGTGGTGGCGAATGGCACTGCAGGTGCGTGCGGCCTGGCCGGAGGGTTGTCAAGCTCCCGATTGCCCTGGCCCTGATCCCGCGCATGTGTCCGGATAGGCGGAGCCGAAGAGCGCGTGCCGTTTGCGCATTGCACATTCTTGCCACGGGCACCCGCAAGCCTCTCTTGGACGCCACAGACCGGCGCCATGCATACCCGTGGCCAGCCCAGCCTGCTACCGATCCGTCCGAAACGGCGCGGCCGGCAATCCTTCGCTGTTATAGAGATTGGCCCGGTCGGGGTTGTCCGCCCATGCGTATCGCACTGCCACGGGGTCCGCAATGGCTTCGCTTGATACCACGACCGAGTTTCCTTCCAAACGCGCGTCGGCCCACACGAACGGTCCGTCCGCACCGGCGACCGCAAAGCCCCCAGGTTCCCCGCCACGCGTAGTGAGTCCGGAGCCAACATGGTCAAAGTACAGGGTGACCTCGTTCCCGTCGATACGGTGCGCACGGTAGACCGGACCCGAGTACACAAGCTCTTCGCCATAGGCGATGTGCCGCGCGGCCAGGGCAAGGCGGCTTCCTACATCCTGTTTGTTGCGCGGGTGAATATCCAGCGCGTCGCCTATATCGATGGTTATGGCCTGACCGACGTTATCAAGAGAGAGGGCGGATGCCTGCGACTCGCGTAGAATGGCCCAGTGGCTGTCCCCCGGCTCGGGCTCGGCCGCGCGGAAATTGGCGAGCGAAACGAAAAGGAAGGGCGCATCGTCATGGTTCCAGAGATCTCGCCAGCCGGAAATCATGGACTGGAACAAGCTCGCGTATGCCGCCGCATCTTCCGCGTTGCCGGCATTCGACTCCCCCTGGTACCAAATAAAACCGGTCGCGGGAAACGATAGGATGGGATGAATCATCTTGTTGTAGAGTACCGTGGGCACGTGGTTCTTCCCTGCGTTCCGGTTTACGGAAAACATGCCGATTCGGAATTTCCACGTCTCGCCCAGGAGAGTCGTGCCGCCGCCGGATTCGATTCTGAGATCATCCTCCATGCCCAGCATGCCCCCATTGCCGCCAAAGTCCTGAATGCGAACGGCGATGGTATTGGTGCCGGCTTGAAGGACTCCCTCCGGCAATTCGTAGACGCGCAGGTTTTGGACGCCCTGGGTCTGCCCGACCAATACGCCGTTAACCCACGTCATGTCGCGGTCGTCCAGCTGCCCCAGGTGCAGCGTGGCACCGGGAAGCTGATCCCCGCTTAGCTCGATCGTGGTCCTGTACCAGCCGATTCCGTCAAGCCCTTCGTAGCCTGCGGACTCCCAGCTTCCGGGCACGGCAATGTCGCTCCATTGCGCCAGATCCAGGGCGGGGTCGGCCCACACGGCAATACTGTCCGCAAAGCCCGGGTCCTCGGAGTCGGATGCGCCGTGCTCGACCGTGTAGGTTTGCAGGAGCTCTTCGTAGGCGAGACTGTCTGCCTCCAGACGGGCTGCGACCGAGTCGGGATGTACCTCCAACATGTCGGGGTTCATCCAGGCTTCGACGCGGCTGCCCCCCCAGGACGTGTTGAGGATGCCAACGGGGATGTCCATGCTCTCGCGCAGCGACTGCGCAAAGAAGTATCCGACGGCCGTAAATGCGCCCACGTGCGCCGAGTCTGCCGGATGCCATTCGCCGCCTGCCAGCGTGGATTGCGGGGTGTATGCCCAGGAGTGCGGGACCTTCAGGTGCCGGATCATCGGATCATTGGCCTCTCGAATCTCCTGCTCCGCATTCTGCGACACTATTACAGGCCACTCCATATTAGACTGCCCTGAAGCGATCCATACATCGCCGAACCAGATGTCGCCAAATTCCAATTCCTCGTCGGTAGTGGAAACAGCAAGCCGGTGCGGCCCTCCTGCTTCGTGTGCCTGAATCTCTGCGCGCCACGTCCCATCGCGCCCCGCTCGCACTTCCTGCACTGCATCGTCCAGCGCTACCGTGACGGTTTCTCCGGCCGTGGCGGTGCCCCAAACCGGAACAGTCGTATTGCGCTGCAGCACGGCGCCGTCAGAAAACAGTCGTGAGACCGTAAGGGGTGCTTCGACTCCTGGACCGCTGCAGCCGAAAGCCAATAGAAGCGCGAGCAGAATGAGTGGGCGTGACATCTTGATTCCAGATTTAATGACATGCGAGGCCGTAGGCAGGCCAAAATAGGGAATAGTACGCGCCGGGCAAAGGTATGAACGAATGGCGGCCGGCGAATCCAGAGCCACGACGGCTTGCGACCGGCAATGGCCCGGGCTATGCGGGCGCGGCAGGCAGCCTCCATGTTGCGTCCCGGTCAGGATTGCTCCATTCGTGCCGTGTCAGAGCCAGGTGGCGGTTCGGGCGTCCGCCTCCGGGCCATTTCATGGCTGTCGCCGGAGCCCGTCCGGATCAGAATGCGGCATTCCGCAGCTGCGCGCTTGATCGCGGTCCGAAGCGAGCGGAAGCACATTGCGCTGTTTGAGCGGAATCCCCATTCGGCGTTGCGCCTCCGGTGCAAGAGTTCTCGCATCCGGACATTAGCGCTTTACAATCCGCGCTCTGACAACGTTAGGGGCACCGATTTCATCTGTAGTGACGCCGTAGAGCATGCCGTTGCGTACAATTGGTTCAGGATCAGAATGCAACGGGAACGGAAGGCGCAGTTCCGACAGATATCGTCCTTCTGGATCAAAGAGATCGAATAGGCGGTGTTCCTCCCCGGGCGTCACAGCTTGCCGCTTCACCCAGAGATTGCCTTCATCGTCGCAGAAAAATGAGACCACTGCGGGCTTCGTTCTCGGAATCCTTGACCAGTCGACTGTCCCGCCCATATTGATGAACCACTGGAATCCCTCGCGCACCTCATCCATTTCTTCCTGCGTTACGGCGATCGCTTCATGATCTCTGGAGACCCGTCGGAGCGTCTCTCCAGCCGGAGTCAGTTCGACAAGCTCATAGTCCTTGGTGGTCAGCGTCCAAAGGTTGCCGGTCGGCGAGAACCGCCAGTCGAAGGATCCCTTAAAGGGAATCCGCTCGGCAATGGACGAGAGCCCATCGTCAGTGACATGCGTGAAGGCTTCCCTTTCGACGGTAGTCTCGGGAACCGGGATGGTGTCAAGCGGACTCAGCTGCTGATCAAACCGGGCCACTACATAGGTGATATCGAAATCAGTAAAGAATGGAACAATGGCGTTGTAGCGCCCCTGGAAGTCGAATCCGCCCCTGTACGGGTTCAGGCCTACTCCCGGGTTGCCTATCGACTCGGTCCTGAGGTATCGACCTTCCGGATCGAAAACGGACAGCTGCGCCTTGATCATCTGCATGACCAGGGCATCGCCGTTCTGACTGATGTCCACTGCAAGGGCCTGTTCGAATTCTGCTGGCCCGGCCCCCTTGCTTCCAAACGTGCGCACGAATGTCCCGTCCGGATCGAATACGCTGATTTCCTGGGCCTGAAAATCCAGAACGTAGATCCGTCCCTGCCTGTCTACATCAAAGGACATGATGCTTCCAAAGATCGGCGCCTCGCCGTTGGTATCTGTTCCAAGCCTTACTTCCTCCACGAACTGCCACGCATCTGCCTGATCCCACAGCGGCTCGGCGGTATTCCGGACTAGGAGCTCTCCGGAAGCAAGCATGTCAATTGTGCCGGTCCAGCCTGCGTCGGCACCGAAGTTGCCCGGTTGACAGCCGGTGCCGCAAAAGGCGACCGTGAGTGCAAGCGTCCAGCTTGCGACTGCGCGGGATGGTGGCGTGGCAAACTCCGGGCTTGGTGATACAATCCAGGCAAAAGCAAGGACGCAGTGAATATACGATGTCGCCCCGGCGCATGGAGCGGCGAGCGTCACGATAGAGCGTCCCTGGCTGCAGCAGTCAACAGGCTCCCGGGTTGCAAGACTCTCGATGCGGCCAGTCAAGTGCCGGGCTGCCGTCCGGGGTTAGGCCGGCTGGACGGTCGGGCGTGATTCGCGAGGTGGCGCGCGCACGCTTTTATGCAGGGCACTTTCCCCGCATGCATTCGGATGGAGCGGCCGCGAAATAATGCGGGGCGTCGCTACGTTACAGGATGGGCTATGCCGTAAGTTGTCATGGCAGTCGAGTGTTGATCTTGCTGCAAGCGAATGTCGATCCGGGATTCAGACCGGGACCAACCCGTATGGAAAGTCAAATCAGGTTGGCCGCGGCGGTCTTGTTGCCAGCTGTTCTGGCCGCCGGCGCATGCCAGCGTGCTGCGGACCAGCGCCACAATCGTCAGGCAGGCGTCTTTGCACTGGCAGAAGCTTACCGGATTGGCGATGAGGCCGCTGGGGATTCGGTGCTCCTGGGCAGTGTTCGCGGCATGGCCGTTGATTCCAGAGGGCAGTTATATGTCACGGACAGCGGATTCGGGGGCGTTCGTGTGTATTCGTCTGACGGGGCACTGATTGGCCGAATCGGACGGGAGGGTAGTGGCCCCGGAGAATTTGCGCAAACACCCTCGGTGCAGGTAGGGCCAGGTGATTCCCTGTACGCATGGGATTCCTACGCGGGTCAGCTGTCCATTTTTGCGCCAACTGATCATTCGTTTGTTTCAAGATTGGATGTGGGCTTATCCGAAAGTGATCGCCTCTACCCCTCTGAAGTACTTGCCGCGACGAGCCGAGGCTTCTTCTTCCAGTACCGGCCCTTTTTCTCAGCGGGCTCCGACGAGCTCAGCAGCAGGCGAGATCGGGTCAAGCTCGTAGACTGGAATGGCGTTGTTTTGGAGGAATCCGTTGCGGAACTGCCCAGCAGGGAAGGCCTGGCAATTGCAACAAGCACTTCCGTTACTGCTTACGGACTGCCTTTTGCCGTCAGTCCCCACTTCGCCATCGGCTCCACCCAGGTATTGTACTACGGCTCAAGCGACGCCGTCCGAATTGCAAGCTTGTCACTGATGGATGCCACACAGGAAGAATTCACCGTGCCGCATACGCCCGTGCCAATCACTCCAGCGGAGCGGGCGCAGACAATCGCGGAAGCTCCCGAAAACTTCCATGAACTGCTGAGAGAACATCTTCCGACCGTCAAGCCGGCATTCAGCAGGCTTGTGCCGGACGACGCGGGCCGTCTGTGGATTGAACTGAACCAGAGAGTGGGTGAGGACACAATAACGTGGGTGACTGTGGACGAGGAGGGTCTTGTAGTCTCCAGAGCTCATCTGTCTGAGAATATGCGGCTATGGGTCATTCGTGGCGGCCGCGCGTATGGTACCTTGACTGATCAGGCAACCGGGGCGCCGATGGCTGGCGCCTGGGACATCCTTCCGCAGCAATAGGAATTCGGTATTTGAAGCGTTCTTACACGCTTCAGCTACAGGCGACGGTGCCCTCCATGCGAAGCGCGACGCCACTTGTGCCATACGCCGCAGTGCTCGCGCTGGCGCTCGCGGCGATTGCCCTTGTCTCTTGTTCGGAATCCGGGCCGAGCGCGGAAGAGCGCTTGCAGCGGGCGCGCGAGGAATTTGAAGCCTTCAGTTTCCTGGCTGCGCGCGACGGCTTCGCGCAGGCCCTGGAAAGGGACCCTGAATACTCCGAGGCAGCCTACGGCTACGCCCGCGTTCTTGGCGAACTCAACCAGTACGAGGATGCTGTTGCGGCATTCGAAAAGGCGTTGAAGCTTTCCGCCGATGATCCGCGCGTGCACGAAGAGTACTTAAGCACGCTGGTCTGGGGCGGAAGGCTTCGCGGTCGGCGCGACTGGCTTGATCGTGCTATCGAACTTGGCAGCGGGACCATTCAAGCCTTTCCGCATCGCGTAGGCCCTTATGAAAGCGTTGAGGATGCCGTTGGCGAACTGAACCAGTCGAAGAGATGGCTTGAGATTCTGGACTCGTTGGCGACCGATGCGGGAGGTACGCACTCCGTGCGCATCGATGCATCGCCGGTCTTTCGCATTCACCGTGTGCAGGCGCGACTGACGGCGGCGCGCTCGGGCGCCGACGAGGAAGCGGCAGCGGCAATCGAGGACGCATTGCGCCAGGAGCTGGAAGCTGCTAGTGCGGCTGCGAGCGGAGCGGACGCCGACCCGGGGCGCCAGTACTTTCTGGCCGTCGGGTACGACATTCTGGGAGAATCCGAACGGCAGCGCACATGGCTGAACCGCCTCGATGAAACGCCGGAGGGCCGGCGCATGGGCGGGAGTATGGTCCATTTTGACGTGCATTTCATGGCCCATTACGCAGCGCGCGATTCGTCCTTTGAAGAGCGGCTGAGAGTCACCGGGCGCTGGAAGCGGCGCTTCCAGCCAACCTGGGACAGTGGTGATGTCGGCAAATACAGAGTTGCGCTTTCAGAGGAGCTGTCGGTACTGAGTCAGGAAGCCGGGCGTCAGCGGGACGAGGCAGGAAGGGCGAGCCCGGAATTGCTGGATCGAGTCATGGACACGAGCCGGGACCTGGTGCGCCTGGATACCTGGCGCGGGGCAGGGCAGTATTCTCGCATGATCCAGACGCTCCTGGATCATGATGCAAGGCTGGAGGAGGCACTTGAGCTCGCGGACGAGGCAATTTACGCGCTTCAGCAAAGGCATCCCGGCCTCATCTATCCCGGCGTCCGTCCGGACGCCATGGAGCGCTCGATCGGGAACTGGATTGCCGTCTATGAAAACCACAAGGGGCGGGCGTTCGTGGCCCTGGAGCGCGACGCGGAAGCCGAGCAGTCATTCCTCTGGGCAATAGACAACGCGCCACGCAGCGACCGCCTTGCGGCACTTGGCAGACTCCTCGCGAGGCAGGGCAGGGACGAAGAGGCGTACGCGATGCTGGTGGAGGCGTTGGCACGCGACACCGAAGACGAGCGGCTCGGCAATGAAGCCGACAGCGTTCGCGCAACGGCAGTTGGGGTGGCGGCGCGCCTGGGGGACGGCGATGCGGCTGCGGACGCCGCGCTACTCGACGCCGACCTTGAGGTAGCGCGCCTGGAGGTTGCCGAAGCAGCCGTACGGCGATTGGTTGACGACCGTCTCGACCGGGAGGCCCCGGATTTCAGCCTGTTTGATACCAAGGGAACCGAGTGGCAATTGTCGCAGCTTCGCGGGAAGGTTGTGGTGCTTAACTACTGGGCCACCTGGTGTGGGCCGTGCCGCTCCGAGTTTCCGCACTACCGGGACCTGGTCAACTCATATGAGGCTGCCGAAGATGTGGTGTTTCTTGCCATCTCAACCGATGTTGATCACAGCGAGACGCGCCAATTCCTCGCGGAGAACGGCTATGACTTTACTGTCCTCTACGATGAAGGAAGCGCCACGGACTTTGGCGTCAATGGCATACCCGCCCACTATATCCTGGGCCCCGGGGGGCGCATTCAGTACGCTTCTTCGGGCTTCCCGGGAGCCGAGCGATACAACCGCGAAATGCGATTGCGAATACAGGCGTTGCGCACAAATGGAGAGACTACAGTAAATTCTTCCGCTGCCGGCGGACACTAGTCGCAGATTCTCTCTCCGCGAGGGTTCTGCCGCGCATCGGGAAGCTCCTACGGACTGAAAGGCGCTGCCCGGATCCCACTCTTGCCGCAGAGAGGCCCCGTTATGCCGGGCTCCTTGTGGCTCCCACGCAATCCACGCACTTGATTCTTGGGTCAGGTAGCAACTGCCGGCGTGCTTGCCGAACGGCACCCGGATCGAAAGAATTCGGGGAAACGATTACGCCCGGAGACCGGTCCCCTTTTCTTGCAAGAATCCTTTTCGGCCCCGCATTGCATCGTAATACCCGTAGAGGATAAGGCCCCCCCAAACTCCCCATCTCCAGCTGGGCTCGGTGTAGGCTACCTGCATGGCAATTAGCGCGATTGCCGCAGGGAAAAAGATGGCGAGGCGAGAGCGTGTCGACATTGCCCGCATCCGGGGGCGGATGAACGGATAGAGAACAAGGCAGACGGCAAGTGTGATCAGGATGAACATATCTGCAGCGACCGATCCGAATGCGCAAACATTGGGTCATTTGCTATGTTTCGCTGACCATTCGGCGCAAGGGAGACACGGGTTGATAGCATTTGCAGCCCGACTACTCTTGATTCAGACGAAATGGGTTGCATGCTCAGTGCTGTACATGCCTTCGCAGTGGGTGCGATGGACGGTCCAGGAAGACTTATTTGGCCGATCACAATAGGCGCACAAAAGGCACGAGCGGATGAATGCAAGTGCCGTCAGTGAGTAGTTCGGGGGTATAGCGGATACCGCGCCTCGGCCTCGAAGTACGAGCATCTGGAGCTGCCAGTGGCAGCGCGGCTCACGGCGCCGTTGTCCGGCAGGGAGACAGAATGCAATGGTCGGCGCATTTAAACTCTCGCGGCGATTTCGGTCGAGCCAGGGAGTCCGAAGTGCTCCAGGCGTAACGCCGGTCCAGCAAGCCACCTGGAATCCCTCATTCTTTGGACCGTGGCCTTGCGTGTATCTTTCGTTCAGGCGCCCCGTAGACTTTAGGAGCAGGCGATCAAATCCCGGACAGCGTAGCTCGAGGTAGGGAGCGGCCGCAGGGGAAACCCGCCAGTTACCCTAACGTTGGGCCGAGATTCTGCGGATAGGCGCTCGACACTGCATGGCAGGCTATTATTGCTCGGCGTTGCGTCCGCGTTTGGTCGCTGGCACAAGCGTCTCTGCCAAGTCCGATGTCCGGCCCCATGTACTCTGCTCAATCCCCCAAATTCGCCGCCCGTGTTCTTATTCCAGGACTCGCCTCCTTATTTCTTGTCGGCTGTTCCGGGAATGTCACGACCACAGAGGGAGACGACCCGGCGGAAGGTGCGCGCTTGATATTGTCGGAGGTATTCCGAATCGGCGAGGAGGCTAGTGGAGACCCCGTGCTCTTCGGCCCAATCTTGGGCATGGCCGTAAATTCTGCCGGCCATCTCTTCGTCGCAGACTGGAATTCAGAATCTGTACATGTATTCTCCAGTGCGGGTGGACTTATCGGACTTGTCGGTAGCCGCGGCGAGGGGCCGGGTGAATTTGAACGGGCATCTGGTATAGCAATTGGCCGTGATGATACGGTATTCGTTTGGGATGGCCAGAATGATCGGCTGTCCGCCTTTGAACCTAACAGTCACACCTTTATCTACAGCGTAACTGTAGATGCGAATGATTTCAGCAATCCAAATGCCCTTATCGGCGTGACGGATGCGGGCTTTCTGATTCGCTTCACGCCGCCGTATTGGGCACCTGGATCCGGCACGGGTCTTTCGCCTGATGCCGGGCGTGTTTCTGTAGTGAAGCTTGTAGACCGGAACGGGGCGATTGTGGGTGACCCCGTGGCGACCCTGCCCGCCTCCGAAGTAATCGTGCATACGTCCGACGATGCCACCAGCGTCATTCCGCTACCGTTCGGGCGGGGCAACTTTTTTCGCTGGAGTACGAGCGGTCGCCTTCTATTCGGTTGGAACGAGACCATTGCCATCGCAATAGGTACGACCACCGGGGAGGTGCAAGACACGGTCAAGAACGTGACTCGGGCCGCGTCCGTAACCGACAGGGACGTGAACGCCTATCTGAATGGAAGGTCGCGACAGATCAGACAACTCATCAGATCGTACGACCTGCCCAAGACCAAACCGGCCTACGACACTTTTGTGGTCGACGACCGGGATCGGATCTGGATCAAGATGGCGCGGGAAGCGAAGGAAACTGATGCTACATGGATAGTCCTAAATGAGGAAAGCGTCGTTGTTGCGAGTGCTGTTCTGCCGGGAAGCATCGAGCTGAGAGTCATCAGTGACGGTCGCGCCTACGGCAGCGGCATGACGCAGTCCGGCGAGCCGTTCGTGGCAGCCTACGGCCTTGGCAGCGGAGAATTGGCCTGGACCGAATTCCGGCCTCGCTAGCTTGGAACGAGCCTCCAATCCGGGGCCTTAGGTCTCGCGGCGTCTGCGCTAGCGCTCGACCCAAGCTGTCGCGACGGCGAATCTGCCGGTGAAAATGCCTATTCCCGCCTGGCATGTCCCGGGTATGCCGGGCGCCGATCTTGGTCAGCTTTCGGCAAGTATTTCGCGGTTGTATCGCAGCGCCTCGATATAGGCTAGACAGGCCGTCGCTCGGGACTGCATCACGGAAATACTATTCCGATACCTGATCGCGTGGCACGTCCGTTCCATGTCCTGGACCGAGACTTCTATCGGTCCGGTAAACGGCTTCGGTAGCGGGTCATCCCACTGCGGCCCCCGCTGGTTTGCCAGCATCGATGCGCCTAATGTGAACAGAGCGACTAGGCATACGAGAATTACAGTGCGTCGCATGGATCCTCCCAGGTTGGGTTTGGAGTTTGGAGTACTCGGAATTCGTACTCCCGCATGGATGGCGGGGCAAAGGCGCTGGCCCGCCGACTCGGACATCGTTAGCGCTGGCCCCGGCTAGGTCAGAAGTTCCACGAAAGTCTGCGGGAACAGGTTTCTCATGTTCGGCAAGTATCGGCGATTTCGCGGCGAATGGCCGGCTAGGCAATAAGGGTGCGGGCTTCCGCCGTGCATTAATTGCTTGCCACGAAATACCAACAGAACGTTGCAAGTGGAGCGCTGCCTTGGCCGTAGGTGGTCCGGGCGCCCCTGGTAGCCGCATTGAATCGCCTATTGGCACTTCCGAGAAGTGGGCAAGGAGTGCACTTGTCTTCTCGGCCGTTGATGCCAATCGGTCACGCAACTTGGGAGGCACTGCGCGCACTCCGATATTCAGCGCATGACTCAAGAGAAGCACGGCCTGCTGCGCTCTGTGAAACCGAGCAGGCAGAATTCTTGCCATGGCTCGTTGCAGCGGCCGGTACCTGCTTCTGCATCATCACATAGCAGCGGCGCAATGCCACCTGCAAACGACGCCGGGTGGCTGCAGGTCAGGGCACTCTGATCCTGTAATTGGAGGGTGCGTGCCTGGCACTGCGACGCTTCCCACTTTGCTCCAGCAACCGCATCATCGGGGCAAAGCGCCGCTCGTATCGGGCGGAATCACAAGCATGTTCACCGAGGATTACCGGTGTAGGTCGTTTGTTGGATTCGGCGGACGGCTCGTCGCCTTGCCGGTGCAGACATATCCTCAGAAAACGGGACATTGGCCGATCGCATAATTCGAATTTCGAATGCTTGGCAGATGCGGCGTACGCATGTCACTGAGCTTCACGGGCGTCACCAATCGAATTCCAGTCAGAAACAGGGGAGCACGTCAGCGCAAGCGTCTGTAGCCAGGACTCGTGCACCCGGTGAACGTATAGCTCCACCAACAACCACCAGGGTTCTGCACGTAGGTGTTTCGAAGGCGTACTGCACGGCCGGGTCCTTGGGGTCTATCGTCCGGCCTCCTGGGCCCTTGGCGCAACTGCCCTCAAAGCCACCCGTATCGTATACATATGGGCTAGTCTGAACTGTGGTTTGGCTGCATGCTTTGCTTCAATCGTCCGGGAGAGCCGAGTGTAGTGAGCTGCGTGGCCGCATCTCCTTCGCGGCCCTGACACGCCGGCTGATGATCCACGCGGGCCGAAATGACTACCAAGCCCCGGAATCCTGAACTGCGAGCGCAATCTGATCCGGTGCTGGCCGGTAGCTCGCGGCGCATGCAAATTGAGCCCGCTCGCTGCGGACTAGTCGCTGCACCAAGCGGACCTGGTCTGCTCCCGGCTCTGGCGGGAATGCTCAGCGTAATAACGCTGGCAGTCGCGCTTCCTTTTGATGCTGCCAGCCAGACGGTTTTCTGGCCGCTTGTTCGCGGTAGCATTGCCGATGGCGATGGCATGCCGCTGGAGTTCGTGAACGTGCAGATTGCCGGTTCCACGGACGGAGCGGCTACGACGACGGACGGCTGGTTTGAATTCCGGACGCGCCATACAGGAGAGCAGCGAATCCGGGCCACGATGATCGGATTCGAAGAACACCTGGAGCCGGTATTCCTTACGTCGGGCGACACCGTCACCGTTATTATCGTTCTTCGAAAAGCTCTCGTCAGACTGAACGAGACCATCGTCGAAGCGGACGCCTACACTACAGGTGATGCTGAGGCTGCTACGCTAAAGACGTTGGAAGTGGTTACGACCGCTGGCGCGGCTGCCGATATATTCCAGGCAATAAAGACGTTTCCGGGCCTTGCAATGGTAGACGAAGGCGCAGGGCTCTTCGTTCGCGGCGGCGACGTGAGTGAAACGGTCGTCCTTCTGGACCAGGCGACCGTGACTCATCCGTACAAGTTCGAGACTCCCACCGGTGGCGTCTTCGGGACCATATCCCCTTTTCTGGTTCGAGGCACGGTGTTCTCGGCCGGTGGTTTCTCCGCCAAGTACGGGAACGCGCTCTCAGCAATTCTGGCTATGGACAGCCAGGATATGCCTCCGGCTCAGCAATACACTCTGGGTCTTGGGATCGCTGCCGCATCAGTGGCGGCTCACGTCCCGCTGGTTGCCCGAAGATTGGGCTTGCGCTTTACGGGTAACCGCAGCTCTACGGGCGCAATGTTCCGGCTCAACGGCCAGAAGGACCGGTTCGTGACTACCCCGAGGAGTCTCGACGGCAATCTCAGCGTCATTTACCAGTATTCACCCGCCGGTCGCGTGAAGCTGTTCAATTTCGTAACTGATGAATCGGTGGGAGTGTATGTACCGGAGCCTTCATTCGATGGCACTTACCGTGGCGAGACTACCAGCTGGCTCCACAATATTCAGTGGACGGACGTCGTCGGGGATTGGTTTGTGCAAGCCAGCGCCTCACTGAGTCGCTATGCAGCCCGACAGCAGCTAGGAGGTCTTGACCTTGAGCCGGGCGATGACATGTACAAGCTTAGAATCGATGCCGAGCACGAGTACAATCGGCGCCTTGGCCTGCGCGTCGGCGCCGAGGCCGAACGCACGCTAAGCCACTTTGTGGGTAGTGTACCGACTCATGATAGAGTTCTTGATCCCCGCGCGCAGAAGCTGGTCTTGGATGAGACCGACTCTGCAACGCGCGTCGGCGTTTATGGAGAAGGGGAATTCGGGCTGGCCAGACGGCTTGTGCTGGTGGCCGGCATTCGGGCAGATTTCCACTCGATGTCGGATCGCGCCACGATTGATCCGCGTTTCTCCGTTCGATACCTGGTTTCAGAAGCATCGCGTATCCGGCTGGCCTGGGGTCTGTTTCATCAATACGCGTCGCCTTACCAGTACAATGCGACCTCCTCCTTGTCGGCCCTCAAGCCCCAGATGGCACGCCATTTCATATTGGGTTGGCATACGGAGCACGGACCATGGATGCTTCGGCTGGAGGCCTATGACAAACAGTACCGCGATCTGACGCTTGCCACAAGCGGATCGACCTTTACGAGTTCAAGCGAGGGCAGCGCGCGAGGTCTGGATTTCTTTCTGAAGTACAGCGCCTATCTGGAGACCCGCCTGAACGGCTGGATTGCTTACTCGCTGCTTGACTCCAAGCGGCTGCAGACTCGTTATCTCGGTCGCTCGCAGTTGATTGAGCAGGGACCCTCTCCTTTTGACATCACCCACAACCTGGCGATCGTCGGCAAGGTAAGAGTTGCCTGGTATCTGTACGGCAGCGTTACGCTCAGGCATGCCACTGGACGTCCGATTACGCCCGTGCTGGACGCCATTGCTGGAGAAGAGGGGAATTACTATTTGCCCGTCGAGGGACCACCGGGGTCAGAGCGTCTGCCCGATTTCCGCAGACTGGACGTGTCAGCAAGTTACTTCCTGCCGTTGGGAGCGCACAATGCCACCGTCTACTTCTCCGTAGGCAATGCGCTTAACAGACCCAATGTACTGGACTACGACTATGCCCTGGACTATTCCACGCGCAGCAAACGGTCCACGCAGTACCGTCGATTCCTCTATTTCGGAGCGGTAATAAATCTCTCACCTTAGCACCCGTGGCAATGCAGACAGACCAAGCGTGTCTACCACAGCGCGGCCTTGAAGAAGAAACCGGATACCAGCAGATCCGGAAACCAATGGCCGAATGGCGGAAGCCCGGCCGAATTCGATGCTCGGCCAGTTTGCTGGCAGTCCTTTTTTCCTCCTCGCTGGTCATCGCCCAGCCAGCTGATTCACTTCTGGTGCTTGCAAAGCAGAAGCTGCAGCAAGCCACGCATGATGGCAGCGTCGACCATATTCTGCTAGCCCGCACAATGATTGAGCGGGCGCTTGCCGACGAGAATCTGGCCACGCTCGC
This sequence comes from uncultured Rhodothermaceae bacterium, assembly GCA_964639665.1. Lineage (GTDB taxonomy): Bacteria > Bacteroidota > Rhodothermia > Rhodothermales > Bin80 > CAZXEU01. The sequence continues at coordinate 57,989 of CAZXEU010000089.1, forward strand.
ACATTACTACGCAGGGTATTCCGCACAACTGCTTGTAGGCCTGCTGACGAGTGATGAGACCAGCGCCTCCAGGTCGGATTTGCTCGCATATCTCGATTATGCCATCCTGCACCTGGAAAAGGCGACCGAACGTGACCCGTCATTTGCCGAAGCCTGGGCACTACTGGCCAGCGCGTATGGGAGGAAGATTGGCCTAAGGCCGCTCTTGGGCATGCGGCTTGGACCGAAATCAAGCCGGGCCCAGCAGATGTCGGTCCAACTTGAGCCGGAGAATCCAAGGGTTGCGATGCTTGCGGCTATTAGTGACTATAACACGCCCAGGATCTGGGGAGGCAGCAAGGCGCAGGCTTTGAGTGGATTTCACCGTGCGGCGCGGCTATTTGAGGAAGAATCCATAACGGATCCGCTCCAGCCCTCTTGGGGACATAGCGAGGTTTATGCATGGCTTGGCATTGCCTACATGGACAGGGATGAATTACCTGAAGCGCGCAGAGCGCTTGAATCGGCATTGGACATCGATCCGGAGTTCGGCTGGGTCAAGTACGAACTCTTGCCGTCACTTGAGCGTCGTGAGCTTGTCTCGGCCGAGTGAATGGGGAAAGCTCCCGGATGAAGACCTGGTGGTGTTGGGTACCTGGGATTGCCGTTTCGGCAACCAAGTTGTTCGCATGTATGGCGTATCTCGGAGTGCGTGGGTGAGCGAACCGCTCGGCTGGCCGACAGTGGAACAGATTGTTGGGAAGGGCCGGAAAACGAAAGTAAATTCAGCTCGGCAAACCGGCAACTCCCGAACATTCTGAAAACCGCAACGGCGCTTGCCGATCCTTTCCGGCCATCTGCAGGCGAGCATCTGGCCGATGGCTACGGACTTTCCGAACCCTTGAGC
>CAZXEU010000090.1:0-26954 GCA_964639665.1 uncultured Rhodothermaceae bacterium
CCGTCAGCAGGGCAGAGCGGCAGAGCAAGAGCCGTCGCAAGAAGAAGCGGACACTGGCCAAGGCGGCGCGTCGCCAGAAGATTGCGCGGCGCAATGCAGCGCATCGTCTGACGACTCACATTGTCAAGAACCACTCTGCCAGCATTGTGGCAGAGGACTTGAACATTCAGAAGATGACCCGGCAGGGGTATGGCAAGCGGCACCTTAACCGTGCCATGCTTGGTCAGTCCCTTGGGTTATTGAAACAGCAACTCGCTTACAAGGCGGCAGGCGCCGGAGGCGGGTTGATCCTTGTAGATCCGCATTACACGAGTCAGCTATGCAGTAGCTGCGGTGCTCTCCCGGAGACGCCACTGACGTTGGCAGACCGGCAATATCGTTGCCGCTGCGGACTGTCATTGGACAGGGACGTCAATGCGGGGCGGAATATCCTTTTGCGGGCCTACGGCTCCGGCAGGGCGGGAGGCCCTGTGTGTTGGAAGGATGGGGCTATGGCCCTGAACGCTGCGCCTCTGGAGACGGGGTTACTCCCGGATCCAAGCGCAACTACAACACAGGATCGCATGCATAGCGATGTATGTAATTCCCCAACAGGAACCGTCTTGGCACTGACTCGATCTTGTCCGGCCTTCAGGCAATGACAGACGTGAAGCGCGCGCTGGGAGTGACATGCTCGGTCGTGACGGGCCTGCTGCTGGCCTACGGCGGTGCTGCGCAGTCTATCGGCGCAAGCGTTGGAGCCAATTTTGACCGGCTGACAGACATCCAGTTCAACGACCGGGAAGCTACTTTCAGCAGCACTACGGGCTGGCACGCTGAGCTGTGGATCGAATTCCCGATGGGCCCGCTCGGCTTGCGCGCGGGCGCGCGCTACACGGACGCCGGCATGCTGTTTTCCGGTCTGTCTGAACACACATCCAGCCTGCGCGACAACTTTGACGTCAGCCTGCTGGAAATCCCCGTCTTGTTGCGCTATGCGATCGGAGTGTCCGCCGTGCAGCCAACCGTCTTTGCGGGCCCGGTGGCGCGATTCAAGGCATTGGTAGATTCCGAATTGGTGGACGAAATAAAATCTCCGTCATTGGCCGGTGAAGCGGGCGTCGGCCTGGAGATCTCCGTGGGCGGGCTCCGCATACTTCCCGAGATCGCCTATACGTGGGGCATTACCGACTTCATCGACAGGGAGCTCGTCATCGGATCTGTGACATTGTCAGCGAATGAAGGCCAGACACTGAACAGCGCCATGCTGCGAGTAGCGGTAGCTTTCTGAGAGAGGCCGAAAGCACGCGTGCATCTCTCCATTCTGGCGGACGCGAATATTCCGCACGTCAGGTCGGTCTTTTCGGATCTGGGTACCGTCTCGACCTTCACCGGCCCGCACATCCCCGCTGGGGACCTGGCGGCAGCGGACGTGCTCCTTGTGCGCAGCATTACGCGCGTTGACGAGGACGTGGTAACGGGTAGCAGAGTCCGATTCGTGGGGTCCGCCACCTCGGGTACCGACCACATCGACACCGCAGCACTCAGGCGGCTCGGCATCGCATTCGACCATGCCCCCGGATCGAATGCCGAATCGGTGGTGGAATACGTGATCGCCGCAATGCTCCTGGTGGCCAGCCGGCGGCGAGAGGCGCTGGCCGGGAAGACGCTCGGAATAGTCGGTTGCGGCAATGTTGGGAGCAGGCTTGCAGAACGCGCTCCGGCGCTGGGATTGCGGGTGCTGAAGTGCGACCCGTTCCTGAACACCGGCGCGGCATCGGAATATGTTTCGCTGGAGTCGCTGCTGGGCGATTCGGACATCGTTTCGGTCCATGTGCCGCTTACCCGCAGAGGACCACATCCCACGCTCCACATGCTGGATGCCGCCGGGCTCCGAATGCTGGGCAAGCATGCGTGGCTTATCAACACGTCTCGCGGTCCCGTAGTCGACGGACGCGCGCTGCTTGCCGGCCTCATTGGTGGGCAGCTGGACGTCGCTGTTCTGGATGTCTGGGAGAGAGAGCCGACGCCCGACGTCGCGCTGCTCGGGGCGTGTACGCTGGCGACACCGCACATTGCCGGGCATTCATTCGACGGAAAAATGGCCGGCACGATCATGCTGTACCAAGCCATCCTTCGACACCTGGGATCGCAGGCAAGCCTGAATTACCAAATGGGCCTGGCAGCGGCTGCGGCTGAGGATCTGCAAGTGCGGCCGCCGCGGGCTGGCAGTGAAACGGCCTGGCTGCACGGCGTCGTGAGGCAGATGTACGACCTGGCCGCCGATGATAAGCGGATGCGCAGGTTGGCCGCGCTGCCCGCCGACTGCCAGGCCGACTACTATGCGGCCATGCGGCACTCGTATCCCGCGCGTAGGGCGTTTCACCTTCATTGCATGAACAGGGAGCACGTTCCCGCCGGACTGTTTCCGGCTGTCGAGAAAGGCCTCCGCGTTGCTCTTCGCTGAACTCCTAGTGGCCGTAGGATCGCAGCAGGCCTTCACGGTTGCGCCAGTCGCTGCGCACCTTAACAAACAACTTTAGGAAGACAGGCCTGCCAAGGAAAGCCTCTACGTCCTGCCGCGCCGCGACGGCCACTGCCTTCAGGGCCTGCCCCCCTGCGCCGATCAGGATGCCCTTCTGCGTGGGCCTTTCGACGACAATTTCTGCCTCTATCAGATCCTTGGAGCCATCACGTTCTTCGTATCGGCACACCTGGACGGCGGTCGCATACGGTACTTCGTCACGAAATCGTTCGAACAGCTTCTCTCGAATGATCTCCGCCACGAAAAACCTCTCGGGGTGGTCGCTGACCACGTCCTCGTCAAAATACCTGGGACCTTGCGGCAACCGTGCCGCGATTTCCTGCTTGAGGACCTCGACATTCTGACCGCTCTTGGCCGAAAGCGGGACAACGGCTTCGAAAGCCTGCAACTCCATGTACCTGGCAACCAGTGGCAGCACCTTGCGCTGATCGACCAGATCTATCTTGTTGACTGCCAGTATGGCGCACCGACCGCGGGTTAGCTCCAGGCTTGTCGTATCCGGCTCTTTCGAGGTAGCCGCGGTCACCAGCACCACCACGTCAGCATCTGCGGCCGCACGGGTTACTTCCCGCAGCATGGATTCATGCAGCCTGTAGCGCGGCTTCAGTAGACCGGGGGTATCCACGAATACGATCTGAGATGAAGCACCGTTCAGGATACCGAGAATGCGGTTACGGGTCGTCTGCGCCTTGCGCGTAACGATGGAAATCTTGCGACCAAGAAACGCATTCAGCAGCGTACTCTTGCCCACGTTGGGCTTCCCCAGGAGTGCTACAAATCCGCTCCGGAAGCACGATTCCTGCCCTGAAGCGACCTGCTCTGCAGTCATGCCTGAGTATCGTCAAATGCCTGAAACCAGTCTTCGCATCTGGAGAACAGCCTCCGGAAGTCCAACGAGAATGCTTCGAGCCACAATCGCAAATCCGATGGAGACCTCGCGAACGTGAGGCACGTTATCCAGAAAGAGGCGGCAATTCTGATAATCCAAACCGTGCCCTGCATGCACGCCAAGTCCCAACTGAGAAGCGGCATCTGCCGCCAGTGAGAGCCTATCCAATTGATTCAACCGCGCCTTGCGGCTTGCGGCCGTGGCGTAGTCGCCCGTGTGCAATTCCACGGCATTGGCGCCTGTATGCAGCGCAGCTTCCACTTGCGCAGGTTCCGGATCCACAAAAAGGGCAACCTCTTCGATGCCGGCGTCAAGAAGTCGAGAGGTCACGGATCGCAGCATGTCGCTGTTGGCGGCTACGTCAAGTCCGCCCTCGGTCGTCACTTCGTCGCGTTTCTCCGGCACAAGTGTGGCGAGGTGGGGACGGGTCTCGCAGCAAATGCTAACGATTTCTGGATCTACGGACAGTTCAAAATCCAGCTTCCCGCGCACGCACTCCTTCAGCCGTGCCACATCGCGTTCGTTGATGTGCCTGCGGTCCTCTCGCAGGTGAAAAACGATTCCGGCAGCCCCGGCGGTTTCGCACTGGATTGCGGCAGCTACCGGGTCCGGGAAGCGTTCGCGGCGCGCATTGCGCAGCGTAGCTACATGGTCTATGTTTATGAGCAGATCCGTCATGTTAGTGCCGCTTGCGACTGCACAAGGCCCCAGCAATCTCAATCATGCGCAGGCCGTGGATGCCGGCTGGCGCCCGGAGTTTCCTTGCTTTTGGGAACCCTGATCTTTAATCTATCAAACCTTGCGGGTACTTGGGAGTTGCGTGGAAGTCCCAGATTGAATACACCATAGCAGCATCAGAATAGGAGAACGAATCCATGAGCAATCAGGGTACTAGAATTGCCATTCAGGTCGTGCTGACGCTGGTCATCATCGCCTTGGGGTACTGGCTGTACGGCTCCATCACGGGTCCTTGGCAAGCTGTAGAAAGGGAAAGAGCCATAACGGACTTGACCCGGGACCGCATGAGCCATGTTAGGGTTGCCCTGGTTCGTCACGAGCGAGTGGAAGATTTTTTCCCGGGTACGCTGGACTCGCTTCTATTGTGGGTCAGACAGGATTCAATCATTCTTTCGAATCCTGACAGTGTCTTCGAAACAACGGGCTTGGTCCTCGACTCCCTGATCTATTCGCCTCGCACGGGCCGGGAATTCGAGTATTCTGTCAATGATACGGGGCGTGTGGCGATCTATCTGCTCAAGGACCCTGATTCGGAGGACCAGATAGGCTCAGAAACGCCGGATGTAACGCAGCTCAACGCTGCAAGCTGGGAATAGCCGCGCAGCCAGCCGGCCATTCGCGACCAGAATTGCGTCTGCCTTGCTCGACCGGCGTCGGCACTTTCCTCTGAACCGAACGGTCCGGCATGCAAGATCCTGGGGTAGCACTGTCCGGATTGCGCTTCTCTCCGGAATAGGAATTAGTGACGGGATGCTGTCGGCAGAGCTTCCGTTCAAGCGGTGCCGGCAGCCCTTGCACGGCGCCGTGAGACCAATTTCAGCCCCGCGGCGCCGCCGCAGCCACTTGGCAGCTTAGCGGCAAATGCCGTAAGTTTGCTTTTCGCCTTGTTTCGGCGGAGCGAAGTCTGCGGGATTCCAGATCTGCCGGGCAGCAATCCTGGGCACCATACTCTGTTGGTCATGCGCTACAGATACGTAGTAGCGTTGTTAATTGCAGGGTTCTGTACCGTTGAGGCAGAGGCCCAATTCGGCCGTGCATGGGTAGCGCCAGAACTGGAGGCGGGGCAAACGGCAAACATCTTCATCCAGTGGGAAGGCGATGCCCCGGTAGAAGGCTTCTCCGTGAGATTGCCCGTTAGCTGGCAGCTTCAGTCTGCGACCGCGTTGCGACAGGGATTCATGCCAGTGCCCGTCAGCGCCGAATCCGTTGATCCGGCGACCAATCTTTTTAGAGTTGAGGCTTCCAAGGCGCTGCGGGGCATGCACGAGATTATTCTTCGCGTGACCGCTGATGGCTTCCCCGGCCTCTCCAGCTGGTCCATCACCCCCGAGAGACGGACCAGAAATGACGGCCTTGTTCAATTTGTCCCGGAAGAGGGGCTTCGGCTTGTCCACGACGTCCGCATGCGCGACCAGATCGAACCTGGCGATAACCAAGCGCTCGAATTCCGTGGTGACGGCCCAGGCTATGAATTGTCCCAAGAGGACCTTCAGGAGATGAGCCTGCAGGCGGGTTTCACCGTCGAAGGCTGGGTCCGGACGACAACGCTCGACAGGGTTATCCTGTCAACATGGGACGGCCTGCACGATTCGGTGTATCCCGCCGAATTAATTGTGGATGCGAGCGGACGCTTGCGGTACTATCGGAGTGAACGGGGACGGCACGTATCCATGGCATCTAGAGCGCCTGTCGCCGATGGTGCGTGGCACCACTTTGCCGTTGCGCATGATACGAGGTCCAACTGGTCGCGGCTCTACCTGGACGGGACGGTCGCGGATTCCCTCTACAGTCTGTCGCCGGACCAGAGCTGGGGCGACACCGGCCTGGCAATCGGTCATCGACTGGATGCAAGTGCTGAGCACAACAAGGGGCTAGCAAGATTCGTGGGACTTATTGACGAGCTTCGCGTGTGGTCAAGAGCGCGCACGCCGGCCCAGATACAGCGTACTATGCGCCAAACGCTCCCCGCGAATGGGGATGGAGTGCTGATACTCTCGTTCGATGAGCCGTTTTCTCCCCATAATGCACCGCAGCTTCCCGACGAGGTCAATAGGCGCGAATCTACGCTAGCGTTTCAGACGCTTGCGCAAGGATTTGAGGGGACTGTTAACTCAGACGGCATACACCTGGGCTGGGAGTCGGCGGACCCGCACACGGTTGCATTCATTGTCGAGCGCAGCTTTAGTGGTCACGACTATGTGATGCTGGCGGAAATCCCCGGCCCTGCGGGATCGACGGACAGCAGAAGTGTCGAGACCAGCCGTTTCTCATTCGTGGATACGGAAGTGGGTGCACAGGTAGTCTACTACCGCCTGCGACAACAATTCACCGGTGTGACAGAAAGGGTAGCTGGAACCATCAAGCTCGGGCTCCGGCTGCCCGAGGAACCGGAAACAATCCTTGTCGGCAACTTCCCCAATCCGTTCAATCCGTCCACCACCATAACATATGAAGTGCTAAAACCCCAGCATATACGGTTGACCGTTTGGGACCTGTCTGGGCACCGCATCAGCGTGCTGGTGGACACGGAACAGCAGGAAGGCACGTATACCGTGCCCTTTGACGGCGAGGACCTGCCTAGTGGCACATACTTCATTCGGCTGCAGAGTATGGAGGGATCGCTACAGTCGCACAAGATGGTGCTTATGAAATAGACCGGCCGCCTTTTCAGAGAGGTCCAACGCGCCCATTTCCAATTCTAGTCCTGCCCGATGAAGATCACGTATTTCGGCCATTCAGCGCTCCAGATAGAAACCGGAAGCTCGACGCTGCTCTTTGATCCATTCATTACCGGCAATCCCCTTGCCGAGACAATTGTGGCTGCATCCGATTTGCAACCGGACGTCGTTCTGCTTACGCACGCACATGGAGACCATTGGGGAGATACACTGGAAATTCTGCGGAGGACGGGCGCACTCTTGGTGGCAAATTTTGAAATTACAAGCTACGCTGAGCGGCACGGCCATACCAATGTTCACCCGCTCAACACTGGCGGTGCCTGGCAGTTTGACTGGGGCCTGGTGAAGCAGACGTATGCAAGACATTCGTCTTCCTTTCCCGACGGCACCTATGGAGGCAATCCCAACGGTTATCTGCTGCACATTGCCGGGCGGTGCATCTACAATGCCGGAGATACCTGCCCGTTTGCGGAGATGGCGTGGATTGGGGAGGACAATTCCGTGGACCTTGCCCTGCTTCCAATTGGTGACTGTTTCACGATGGGGCCGGAAGATGCAGTTCGGGCGGCAGGAATGATCAGACCCCGGCTCACCGTACCCCTGCACTACAATACCTTCCCGCTGATCCAGGTTGATACGGCCGACTGGGCCGCCCGCATGCTAAAGGCCGGATTCGCTGCCAGGGTTGTGGATCCCGGTGAAACGCTGTCCCTATAGCAGCGTAACGACATCCACGCACCCGACGGCACTCCTCTACGACATGCGTTGGGGCTGTAGGTCATCTTCAGATGCTGGTCGGCATACTTTCCGATACTCACGGATACTACCACCCGGTCCTGGATGAGGTGCTTGCCGGCGCGGACCTGATATTGCACGCAGGCGATGTGGGGGATCCGCAGATTCTGGACCGGCTCGCGATGCACGCCCCGGTTAAGGCCGTATGGGGCAACATAGACGGCTCACAGGTTCGCTCGCGATCCAGCGAGCGCGTGCGCCTGGATGTAGACGGACTCAAGGTCCGAATGACGCATATCGCTGGGCATCCTGCGCGGTGGCAACGCGGCATGGGCGCCACGCTGAAGGCAGATCCTCCGGACGTCTTTGTGTGCGGACACAGTCATATTCTCAGGATAGAGCGGGTGCCCGCACTGGATAACATGCTGTTCATCAATCCGGGCGCAGCGGGACGTCAGGGACTGCACCGGGAAAAGACGTGCGTGCGACTGCATACGGAAGGCGCGAAGGCCATTGCCGTTGACATCGTATCGCTCGACAAATCTCCGGAATCCGTTGGGTAACAGGAATCCGCATCGCACGGAACACGCGCAGCGCTACGATCTGCGCTCTCTGTTTGAGACAAGCCGGGTTCTGAGCAGTTCGCTTGACCTCAATTTTGTGCTCAGCAACCTGCTGCTGTCTGCCATGAGCAAGCTCTTGGTAACGCGCGGTCTGGCGTTGATGCATGATCCAGTGGAGGAAGCCTACCGAAGTGTATCTGTAAAGGGCATTGGTGCGTTGGAAACCGGAGACTTGGTGCGCGTGCCAGAGAGCGCGGTTGGCACCACGCGTATCGGCAGCAGCGTGCCTCAATCGTTATTCCGACTGGGCATTCGACTCATGCTCTCGGTACGATTTGCCCACAGGAATCTGGGCCTTATCGGGCTAGGCGCGAAAGCAACAGGCCAGCCGTTTGGCGAGGTAGAACTGGAGTTCGTGCAGTCTCTGGTGAATATGTCAGCGGGAGCTGTACACAATTGCCTTATAGTGGACGAGTTGCAACAGGCCAATCGAGACCTGGACGGAAAAATCCAGCAGCTGAACACGCTGTTCGAGCTTTCCCGCGAATTCAATGCCACCGTGGAGCGAAGCCGGCTTGGCCGCCTGTTTTCGTTTGCCCTTATGGGGCAGATGCTCGTCAGCAGACACGCATTTTTCCTCAAATCCCGTGAAGGAGCTGACGGTACCGAAAAACTCAGGCTGGTTTCGGCCCAGGGGCTAGCCGAAGCCGATTTCATGGAAGAGGAAATCGCCGGATTGGGCGCACGAAAGAACCTGCTGGTGCTGGATGGCACTTCCTCGAATTCGCCAGAACTGGCGTCCCTTCGCGGGCGTGGACTTGCGCTGGTCCTGCCCCTGCTGCACCACCACGACGTTACGGGCGTCTTGTGCCTGGGCCCGAAAGGCAATGGAGCCCCCTACCAACCAGACGATATTGAATTCCTCTACTCTCTCGGACACCTGGCCGTAGTCTCCCTGCAGAACGCCGACTTAGTCGAGCAGAGGATTGAAAAAGAGCGCCTGGAGGAAGAAGTGAGCATGGCCCGGGATATCCAGCTTCGGCTGCTTCCGCAGAGCATTCCCGACTTTGCCGGCCTGCAGGTCGCAACGCTTGCTGTACCCAGTCGCGAGGTTGGTGGCGATTACCTGGATGTCGTTCCGCTTGAGGACGGCCGCATTCTGTTTGTCATTGCGGACGTGACCGGCAAAAGCCTGCCCGCAGCACTACTGATGGCGAACCTGCAGGCATGTATCCATGTGACGGCTGCCAATGCAGAGCCAATCGAGCAAAAGGTCGCCAGTCTTAACCGGGTCATTCATCGAAATACGGCTCCGGACAAGTTCATCACTGCCTTTTGCGGTCTGTATCATCCGTCAACGCGCCAACTGCAATACGTAAATGCCGGACACGAGCGGCCCTTTGTGATCCGAAAAGGCGGGGACGTAATACGGCTTGGCACCGGGGGCATTCTCCTGGGCGTGCTTCCGTCCGTATCTTACATGCGAGGCAGCATCCAGCTTGACGAAGAAGACGTACTGGTGCTATTTACCGACGGAATCACGGAGGCCATGGGCGCCGCCATGGAGGAATACACGGATGCCCGCCTGGAACAACAGGTTGTCTCGGTAAGATACCGGACAGCCAAGGAAATCCTGGAACACGTCCAGACCAGTATAGAATCATTCACCGGACCAGTCGATGTCCTTAGCGATGACCGAACCATGGTGATAGTAAAGGTAGCAGCCGCACCTGGCTAGCACACTGCCGTCTCTCGTTTTCCGACTCCCTTCAAGCTGACCTGCAGCACACGCAATAACATGAAGATTTTCGTAGATACAGCAGACATTGATGAAATCCGGGAAGCCAATGAAATGGGTGTACTCGATGGCGTAACGACCAACCCGTCACTGATGAATCAGGTCGCCCGGAAGGCCGGTAAGGCCGTCGACTTTAAGGAGCACATTCTGCGCATTTGCGAGATGGTAGCGGGAGATGTTTCAGCTGAAGTAACGGCTGTGACTTTCGAGGGCATCATGACAGAAGCACGATCGCTGGCTGCCATTCACCCAAATGTCGTCGTGAAGGTGCCCCTGATCCTTGAAGGCATCAAGGCGATTCGAGCTCTTCGCGAGGAAGGAATAAGGGTGAATTGCACGTTGTGCTTTTCACCGGTGCAAGCTCTCTTGGCAGCCAAGGCAGGCGCTGCCTACATTAGCCCTTTTCTTGGTCGGCTGGATGACATAGCAGCCGACGGGATGAAGCTGCTGCGAGATGTGGTCGATATATATGCTCACTACGATTATGGCACGGAAGTACTGGCGGCATCGATTCGGCATCCGATGCATGTGCTGGAAGCGGCGTTGATGGGTGCCGATGTAGCCACAATGCCGCTCGGAGTCATAAAGAAGCTCCTCAAGCACCCGCTAACGGATGCGGGTCTCGAGAAATTTCTTGCCGACTGGTCCGTCTTCAAGTCAGGGGAAGCCAAGTAACCGGATTCCGCATCGGCACCGCCGCTCCGATGCCGATGTGTAGCTGAGACGTGCATGCGATTTGTGACGCTCGGGAATTCGCGTGACATTGGCGCCAGTTGCCATGTTCTGCGCATAGGTGATACCGGCATTGCGCTCGACGCAGGTGCGGATCCGAACTGCGAGGGACTGGAAAGTCTGCCTGACTTCGGTGCTGCAGCCTTAGAGGGGATTGACCATGTCCTTGTAACGCATGCGCACCATGACCACATTGGTAGCCTGCCATCCTTGGTGGAGGTTTTCCCCCATGTTCAGGTCCATTTGACGCACGCAACCAGGGCTTTGGCGGACCATGTTCTGCCCGCGTCCGCGCGTCTTCAACGGCGCAAGTTCTACGAAGGGACATCCCCTAATCCACCGCTGTTCACGGTCGAACAGCTATTGGATACTTCCCATCTCTACCGTGCCCACGGATATGGGGAACCGTTTGCCTTGTCGGCGTCCGGGACTCCAGCCACCGCCACTTTTCTCTACTCGGGACACGTGCTAGGTGCTGCCGGCGTCCTTGTGGAAAAAAGGCGCCACGGCAGCACGTGGAGGCTGTTCTATACGAGTGACACTTGTCTGCATGCCCAAACTATTATTCCCGGTGCGGAATATCCTGATCCGCCTGTGGATGTCCTGGTTATGGAGTGTACGCTCGGCGCTGACTACGAGGCGGAGCTTACGACACGTCAGCAGGAAGAACAGCGGTTTCTGGCGGACATACTGCGGGTGCTCGACCGTGGCGGAACAGTATTGATTCCGGTGTTTGCCCTAGGCCGTGCACAGGAGATTCTGGCGCTGCTGTACCGCTTCCAAAACAATGGACAACTCAGCGCAGACATACCCCTGTATACGGCCGGAGGGCTGCGGGCAATTTCCAGCATTTACGATGCCACTAGCGACTGGACGCCGCGCGTGGATCCGGGCTTTCAGGTATTTGGCGTCGAGCAGCGAAGGATGCCCCGCGGAGAGACCGCAAAGCGGAAGGCGCTTGCAGAGCCCAGCATCCATGTGGTAACCAGCGGGATGATGTTCGAGAATACGCTCTCCAATTGGATCGCCCAGCAACTCCTCGAGCACGAGCGGCACGCCATCCTTTTTGTCGGCTATTGCAAGGAGGATTCCCCTGGCGGAAAGCTTCTTGAGGCATCATCGAACGGTAGCGAGGGCGTCGTTCTTGACAAGAGGGCCGGAATGCAGCCCCTGTGCTGCGAAGTGCAGCGATACCGCTTCAGCGGCCACAGCAATCGGCGTGATCTAATTAAGCTCGCTACGGCCCTTCAGCCACAGACAACGCTGCTCGTACACGGTGAAGCGCTTGCCAGAAACTGGATGGCGGAGAATCTGATGGCCGCGGGCTTGCAATCCGAAATACTTCTGCCACAATCTTGCGAGCCTCTCGAACTGTAGTAGGCTCGCGGGCTAAAGCTACAGGTGCCTTGTCCTCGATTCTGCTGCCACTGCCGTTCACGCGCTGCCAGGATCTTTCTACCTCTTGCCGCCTCCTTGACAATTACCAAGGATCTGGCTTGATTCGTATGGTCACCCGCAGATCCTCAACCGTGCATTCAATTTTCGGCAGACCTGCCAAGCTAACATGAGCCTCACCTTAAACTGGCTGCGCAATGCCGGCGTCCTATTTGCGGAAGTACAGGGTCGCGTAGACAGCAACAGCGCCTTCGACTTCGAGCTGGAAATCCGGGACCAGGTTCAGGATGCTGATGTCAATCTGGTCTTCGACCTGAACAAGGTGACCTTCATGAGCAGTTCGGGACTCAGGATCTGCCTGCTTACCGCCAAGAGATTCAATAATCCTGGCATGTCCTTCGGTATTTGCTCTCTGCCGGAGCCCGTCCGCGAAGTAATGAGAATAAGCGGATTTGACCAGATTATCGCCATTTACGGGTCGCAGTCTGCGGCTATCGCAGCCATAACCGGAGTTGAACACGACCCGGGAGCACGCGATGCTTCAAGCGCGGAGTTTCGCGCGCCTGAAATCAAGGACGAGATCGACTTCGGCATCGTAAAGGACAATATTATCGACATTGCGAATTACACGATCGAGAAATACGAGTACCGCGAGGAAGTCACCCTAGATGAACGCATAAGGAATGAGGCGATCGGAGAGCTGCAAGCCGTTCTATGGAAGATTGCCGAACGCCTGACGGCCTGCAGGCAACAAGTACTCAAAGACATGTTTGAGACAGCTGAAGACACACTGAATGCCATCGTCGAGCCACAATAGCTGAAGCGCGGTGAAGGCCTGCACGGATGCTGTAGCAGAACTCTGCGCAATGGCCCCAGCCAATGCATGGGATCCAGTTGGATTTGCCAATCTGGAAAAGGGCTTCGCGCCCGCCATGCCCGGCCAAACTGTTCGCTGCAGTCCGGATCGGTAGAGGTCGGTCGGCTGAAATGAGCGTGCGGCCGGGATTTCGGCTGAGCTTGTATACAGTTTCTGGTACCGACTTACAGCAGGTTGGTGGGCGGGCCCCGGCCCAGCCTTTGCGCCGGGGCTCCCAGTTCTGATGCTGCAGCCAGTGGCTCGGTCAGGCCAGTCCCGACACGGGCTCCCGAACTTCGGCCAGGAGCCGGTCCACTACGGCCTGCACCGTGATGCCTTCCGATTCGGCATAGAAGTTGGTCAACACTCGATGGCGAAGTACCGGATGCGCGAGTGCGCGAATATCTTCGATGGAAACATTGAAACGGCCCCGGAACACTGCCCGTGCCTTCCCGCCGAGAAGCAGATATTGAGTTGCTCGAAGCCCCGCCCCCCATCGAACCCAGTTGCGCACAAACTCCGGAGCCTGTCTGTCCGTCGGGCGCGTACTGCGTACGAGGTCAACAGCATACTTGGCCACATTTTGGGGCACAAACACCCGTTTGACCAGCTGTTGATAGGCCAAAATGTCTTCGCCTGCCAACACGGTTTCCAGGGGGGCGTGGTCATGGGATGTCGTCTCCATGGCCACGGCCAATTCATCCGTCGCCGACAGGTAATCCAGCACAATATTGAACATGAAGCGATCCAGCTGTGCTTCGGGTAGCGGGTACGTCCCCTCCAGCTCAATCGGATTCTGCGTTGCCAGTACAAAGAAGGGCTTGTCCAGGGCGTAAAGATCACCAGCGGCGGTAACCTGGTATTCCTGCATGGCCTCGAGCAGCGCCGCCTGCGTCTTCGGGGGCGTGCGGTTGATCTCGTCCGCCAGTATGATGTTGGCAAAGATCGGGCCTTTCACAAATGTGATCTCACGCCTACCGGTTGCCCGATCCTCTTCAAGCATGTCGATGCCCGTTATATCGGCCGGCATTAGGTCCGGCGTAAACTGGATGCGCTTGTACTTGAGGTCCAGGATTTCGCCCAGCGACTTGATCAGAAGCGTCTTCGCCAGACCCGGCACACCTGTAAGCAGACAGTGCCCGCCGGCGAACAGGGCCATCAAGACCTGTTCCAGGACCGCGTCCTGACCAATTATGCGGCGCCGGACCTGCTCCATGATCCGGCGCTTGCCGTCACGAAGGTTCTCGACGATATGACCCTCGCCATTTACGTTTTCAGGAAGCTCTTCCACGTCTAGCACCGTCTCGTGTAATCTGGTGCGGGAGCGCACCGGTATCTCAATGTGTCAGCGCGTAAATGACAAAGTTAATGCCCATCTGGAAACTGACCGTTGAGGCATTGTCAAAATTCATGTTGGGGTATTCCCAGCCGTCTCCAATATCCTGGTTGTAATTGGCGAGCGCCATCATGCGGCCGGCGTTGTCAAAATATCCGAAATACCGATCCGCTTCCCGTGAGCCCTGAAAGCCCCGAACAAGGGATGGGGCAGCAACCGGATCAATGTCAAAATAGATCTTCCAGACCGGATGCTCCGGGTCCAGCTCGCGGGGCTCCCTGCCCGGAAAAACGCGCTGCATTTGTTCATAGAGATTCATCCATTCGTACTCACCCCTGAAATCGTCAAATAGAACGAATCCTCCCCGATCAAGGTACTTACGCAGGCTCTCTATGGCCTCCTCACTTGGGTGCCAGTATCCGGGCTCACAGAGGTATATGATGGGATACTCGTAGATGCGAGGGTCCTCCAGCTCTAGAACCACGTAGGGTTCTTCGACATGAATGGCTGTCGTCCGCTTTAGAGCGATATAGAAGTTCTCTTCCGCGGTCGGATAGTCATGCGCCCAGGGAGCTCCCCCAAAAGAGCGCCGCCACGGCGTAGAATCCTGATATCGGACCCGAACAAATCGCATGCCGAAATCGGCCTGCGCACGCGTCTCGGGCACCACTGCAAGTGCGGCAACACAGAGTCCCAGCAGGAATGCATGGCGTGGCTTCAGCATCAGGAATTACGGTCGACACAGGCGAGCAAGAGCTTCTGCGCATCACGGTAGCCCGGCGCCAATTCGAGGGAGCGCAGCACGGCCTGCCTGGCGCCCGGACAGTCCGCTGCCTCGTACAAGATTGCCGCCAGCTTGTAGTAGGCATCTGCCAGGTCCACCGGCTTCAACGCTATAACCGCCCGGCGCGCGTCTGCACTGCTGTCGAGCACGCCATTCTCTTCGTACAGTTCTGCCAGCCGCACCAAAGTCGGGATGTGGTATGGCTCGGTCATCCTGGATTGCACCAGCAACTCTATCGCTCTTGCTCCGTCGCCTTGCTCTGCGAGAATTTCCGCAAGTTCCCTTGCCTCCGGCGCGCCGTATTCCGTAACCGACAAGTACTGCGCGAGTATGTCCGTCAATGCGGTAGTGTCGCCTCGTTGGCGGAAGACTGCGGCGAGTCCGCGGTAGGCATCATTGGCACCTACATAGGCCGGGTACATTGCCAGCGCACGTGCAAAGGCTTCCTCGGCCTCCGGCAGACGACCGGAAGCCAAGGCCTCGTTTCCCCGGTCCAGTTCGCGCATGAACGGGCTCTCGGTCTGGCCCATTAACTCCTCAGCCAGCGGATCCGGCAGCAGCTGCAGAACGGATTCCAGCGCTGCAAGCCGTGCACGCAGTAATTCGCGGAACTGCTGGTCAATTGCCCGGCGCGATTGTCCAAACGCGCGTTGCACAGCCTCTTCTTCGCCCAGGCCTTGCGCCAGAGCGTGCAATAGCTCCGTCACCGCTCCGAACCCATGGCGATCGACCAGGAATGCCACGATTTCCGAGGCATGGAAATAGCTTAGGAGCACCTGTCCCGGAAAAGACGGGCGGGTAAAGCCACGATCCATGCTATCGAGCGCGAGGAGCCTGCCCCTTTCGAAGGCACGAAGCAAGGCCGGCTCAAGTTTGCGGTTCCACGCCGCGTTCTCTCTTGCCTCTTCGTATACAGATAGCCCCTCGGTCAGCCAGCGCGGAACATGATACCTGGACACACCTATGGCCATGGTATGGGCAATTTCGTGCCACAGGGTACGGGCCCAATTATAGGGCCGGCCCTGCTGCGCCCGGGGCGTGTTTAGGGCGATTACGTCGCCGAAGCTGACGCCGAGCAGCCCTATGTGCGGTATGCCCGCGACCCGTACGGCGAAGTCATCCGAATCGTTGTACACCTCTATCCGGATCTTGCCGGATCTGGGATACGGATAGCGTTCCAGAAAGGAGGCCAAGGCCCTTTCCGCCTCCCGCAGGATGGCTGGACCCAGAACCGCACTTTCTTCCTGATGGATAAGCAAAATGAAATTCGGGCTCTCCAGTTCTTCGAATTCCTCGTAGGCGTCCAACAAACTCACGGTGTTGGCCACATACAGATTGAATGCATCCCGCTCGTAGCTTCGTTCAAGGTACGGGCGCGCTTCACTCCTGCGGCCAAGCCGGAGCAATCCAGTTCCGAGCGCGGCGTTTGCCGACGCATCGAGCGGATCCCGGCGTACCGCTTCGCCTGCAAGCTCCGCAGCGGCCGGATACCTGAACCGCAACGTCAGGTCATCGCTGACCGTGCGATGGAAGAGGGCGCTACTGGCATTAATCTCCGTGGCCCGGGCTTCCAGGGCCATATATGCTGCCGAATCTCCCTGCAAATACCGGACTGTAGCCAAGCGGGCCAGGCACGGCACGGATGCGGGATTCGTTGCCAATGCACCCTCCATGAGGCGGGAAGCTTCGTCGTATGCCCCATCCAGAATCGCAAGCCGGGCCAGCTCCGCGAGCGCACCCGGATGGTCGGGCGCCCGTTCAAGTGCTTGGCGAGCCAGTGCTTCGCGGGCGGCGAATCCTTCGGTAACCTGCGCAAGACCCACAAACAGGTCCGCTCTCTGCGGATTAACGTTGATGGCCTTCTCGTACAATTCTCTGGAAAAGGCGTCGTCGTGCGTTCTTTCAAACAATTGTGCTCGCCAGAGTAGATTCTGGACATGCGCTTCGTCCATTTCGAGCGCAAGTCGTAGCGCTTCGTTGGCGTCGTGCATCTCCCCCAGTTGGGTTGCCGCGCGGCCGGCTATGCCGAGGTTATCAGGCGACGTAAACAGGCCCTGCTTGTAGCGGCGGCGCAGCACCTCGTACAAGCCACGAGCTTGCCTTTCGCGCCCGGTTTTGCCGTAGAGGTCCGCCAATGCCAGGCCCGCAGCCCAGTAGTCCCTCTTTCGCCTGATGGCCTCCTGGAATGCAGTCTCCGCTGCCGCGAGGCTTCCGGTTTCAACCAGCAGTCGCCCGTGTACATAGTGCACGTACGGACTCTCTGGCCATCGTCGCAGCAATTCTGTAACACGATTCAATCCCTGAGCGAATTCGGCCGTTTGCAGATACGTTTCAACGTACCCCTCCACATCCTCGCCGGACTCCAGCTCCGCCGCGTAGCGGGCTCTTGCGTCGGCGTAGGCCCCCCTGTTAAGCAGCTGCGCCGCCGTATCAGTCCCGGGCTGTGCCGCAGCACTCCAGTGGCAGGCCCAAACCAGGAGAGCCTGCGCGCCCAGGCGCACCATTGTGTTCCGTACGATCATGCGTTACCCGTTCCGAATGCCGACGGCCGCGATCAAGCGCACACTCCCTCCCGGACCCTGGAGGGAGAATACCCAGGGAGTTGTACCGAATTCGTCGATTGGACGGATGAGGCAGCGCGCCGATTCCTGAGCACCAGCGGGACGCGAGGCCCTCCGACCGTTCCGGAAACACATGCCCCGACTGCCACCTGCAGAGTCCCGTAGTCTCGGATAAATGCGCGCAGGTCCGGATCACGCCGTAAATCGGCATAAGCCTCCCGAACTAGCGTCTGAAGCCCGTTATCTATCTGCGCAGGCGGACAATCCCCGGAAGGATGAATGCAGGTGGGGCTTCGCATAGTGGTGCTCTCTTGGCCTGGATTCGACACGCGCGTAACGGGGCCGTTCCGCTACGGTCGCCTTTCGGCACAGCTCAGAACGCTACTACTCCGGAATCTCGCGAGCGCATTCGTTTCGACGCGGTGTCCCGCCAGGCTCGCACTTGGCAGATTATGGCAACGCCCGGCTTGGCCAGCAGCGCGGCTTCCCATCGTTGCGCCCTCTTTGTCCGGTACCGGGATCGCAGCTGAAGCAGCAGTGCAATTCGGCTAATTGCCTCGAGCATTTGACGATGCAATGGATGCCAGGCGCGTGTCTATGCTCTCCCTTGTGATCCACTGACCACGTACCATGACACCCGAGAGATGTCGGACATTGCCAATGTCCTCCAGCGGATCCTCATCCACAAGAAGCAGATCCGCTCGGCTTCCCACCGTAATCGTTCCGAATTGATCCTCGTTGGCAAAATACTCCCCGACGTTCCGGGTCCCGGAGACAAGTATGGCGAAGGGAGACATGCCCGCATTGACCATGCGCTCAAGCTCACGATGCAATGAAAAGCCCGGCACGCTGAATACTTGCGGGGCGTCCGTACCGAACAGGATCCCTACTTCATTCTCGTGCAGTGCCCGGAGCACGTGCATGCGCGTGTCAATCAGGCGCTCTGCCGCAGCCCTGTCGAAATTCGGGTTCTCTATCTGCCGCTCCGCGCGTGCGATCCAGCTGTCAACGATTTGCGGCGGCATGTAGCGCGTCTCGTCGTAGGTCTGCAGCTCCTCCAAATCAATCGTCCCGTGGAGCACTTCCCAAAATGCCATGGTCGGGACTACCCACGCGTCCGCCTCTTTTGTCCGCTGGACCAGCTCAGCTAAAGCTTCTGCATCCACGCCTTCACTGTTGACAGACCACAGGTACTCCACATACCCGTCGATATGGTCGAACGAATCCTGGCCCTGCTCGATAGCATGCAGTATGCCCACGTCAGCCGGAACGTGTCCTGCAAAGCGTATATCCAGCTCTCTTGCCGTGCGGGCCATCGCATCGTATTCGTCCAGGGAAAGCCCGGGAAGCACCTTCAGCAACGCCCAACCCTCCTCCTTTTGCAGCCGGACACGCTCCTCCGCCTGATCGGGAGAGTCGATGGACCCCCCGCTGAAGGCAGGGCCCGCCAAGTACAGGTTTGGCGAGACAAGCTCTCCGCTGTGCGCGCGGTCGCGCAATTCAAGCTGACCTGCGGCGCCCTGCATGCCGCGCACAGTAGTAATCCCATTGGCTACGTAAAGAAACAGGACATCCTCCGTATACGAAGGTTGCTGATCCGGACGCGGGATATGACCGTGCATCTCGGCGAGTCCCGGAATGAGGTACTTTCCGGTCGCATCAATGCGGGTTACACTATCGGAGAGAGGGACTTCGGAGGCAGGCCCAATCGCGACTATTCTGTCATCTCGAACAAGTACCGTATGGTTTTCCAGAACGGCTTCGGATTCCATGGGGATTACGGTCGCATCGGTGAAAGCGACCTCTTGAGCATTTGCGGAGGCGCCAATCGACGCCGCGGCAATCAGGAGGACAAATGCAGTTTTCATGGCCGGCAAGGAGTGTGTGGACGTTACATCGTTGGCACGGCTGCTCCCGAAGGCGTCTGCGAGGGCAACCAATGACCTCGGTTCAAAGTAACCGTTCTTATTGCCTGCTGGATCCCGTATGAAGATTGCCCTTGCCCAAACCAATCCACGCGTGGGCGACTTGCGTGGCAACGCCCGCAAATTGGTCGAATTCGCAGTGCGCGCACGATCCATGGGCGCTGATCTTGTCATCTTTCCCGAGCTCAGCCTCGAAGGCTATCCTCCCCAGGACTTGCTTGAGAGCGAAGCCTTCGTTGCGGACGCCATTCATTCAAGGCAGTGGGCCGCCAGGGAGGTGCCGCCGGATATGGGCATGATTCTGGGTGGCATTGCACGAAATCAGCGGCGACGGGGCAAACCGCTCTTCAATGCGGCTTACTTGTACGAGGGTGGGCGTAAGCTGGCTCAGATTCACAAGTCACTTCTTCCAACGTACGATGTCTTTGATGAACGTCGCTATTTTGAGCCGGCGCACCAACGCTCCGTTATATGCTGGCGAGGAACCAGGCTAGGCGTTCACGTCTGCGAGGACCTGTGGTATCATGCGTCCCACGACACGTACGCCACTGACCCGCTAGCCGAACTTGCGGCGCAGCATGCCCAGCTCTTCGTCAATATTTGCGCATCCCCATTCGCGATGAACAAACGCCAGGAGCGTGAAACCCTGGCCTTGAATTGTAGCCGCAACCATGGTATTCCGTACATACTGGTCAACCAGGTCGGCGCTAACACCGAGTTGGTATTTGACGGAAACAGCATTGCCTGTTCAGCGGGCGGCGCTGTTGTCCTTCGGGCACCGGCCTTCCAGGAGCGGCTGGCCGTGTGGGATACCGGTAGTACTTCTTCCGAATCAGAGATTGAGAGGGCTCCGGTTCAGGACCTTAATGACGCGCTCGTTCTCGGAATACGGGACTACTACTACAAGACAGGCGCCTTCAGCAAGGCGCTCGTCGGACTCTCCGGCGGCATCGATTCCGCGGTCACGTGCTGTCTCGCAGTAGCGGCGCTTGGACCTGACAAGGTTGTGGGCGTAACCATTCCGTCAGCCATCTCTTCCAAAGGCTCCGTCGAAGACTCGGCCCTATTGGCAAACAGCCTGGGAATTGAATTCCACCGGTGTTCAATTGCCTCCGTTGTGGCCGCATTCGGCGAGACGCTCGGACCTTACTTCAAAGACGCGGCGCCGGGAGTCGCGGAAGAGAATATCCAGGCCCGCACACGTGGCACACTCTTGATGGCACTCTCAAACAAATTCAATTACCTGCTGTTGTCCACCGGCAACAAGAGCGAGTCGGCCGTAGGCTACGCCACCCTGTACGGTGACATGAACGGTGGGCTCGCTGTGCTGGGCGATGTCCTGAAGACGCAGGTATATGCCCTGGGGCGCTTCATCAATGCCAAGGCCAGCGGCGCGGCTCCGATTCCCATGAGTACCATTTCCAAGCCGCCCTCAGCCGAATTGAGGCCCGACCAAACTGATCAGGACTCGCTGCCGCCGTATCCTGTCCTGGACGACATTTTGCGACGCTACGTGGAGAAAAGGCAGTCGGCGCCGCAGATAATCCACGCTACCGGCTATGACGAAGCGCTCGTTGACGAAATCCTGCAGCGTGTTGACCGCAATGAATACAAGCGGTGGCAGGCGCCTCCGAGCATTCGCGTGACATCCAAGGCCTTCGGAGCGGGCCGACGGCTACCGCTTGTCATGCGGCGAACCTGAGCTTGCCCGAATTGCAGGCCGTGCTTGTTCCTACCGGCGGGAGCGCCTTCTTCCGGGTGCAAGCCCATCAAGAAAAAGATGACTGAAGTATCCCGTCACGGCCGCGCCGTAGAACGGTAGTCCAGAGAAGGGACGTTCCGGCAGCATCAGAAGTGGCAGGACGAATAGCGGCGCCGGTACCAGTACCATAGCCCACCAGGAGTGCGTCCAGCCGCGATGCCGGCTGACTACCGGAACGAGGGCAAACAGTCCCAAATAGGCGGCTTCCTGGAAGTGACGGGTGGCCACAAGCGTTACGTCGACGATCAGAAACAGCGAATAAAAGATCTTCTGGCTGAGCGAGGCTGTATCCACATCCGGCCATAGAGCAAACAACAGGCAAATCATGAATAAGAGCGCCGGATATGTCGCCAACTCCAGCAGCGAAAAGCGGTCGTAGGCAGAATCTACCGCATAGACGGCAACCAGAGCTCCCAGATACACGAGGCCAAAAGCACCAGCCCCGGCAAGATGTGCTCGAAACCCCGCCATCAGCAGCGGCGCATGGATTGCTCAGGAATCCTTTGTCAGGAAGCGAACCGCCAGCTCATATCCCAGCACCCCCAGCCCGGCAATCTGGCCTACACACACCGGCGCCAACATGGAACGATGCCGGAATGGCTCCCTTCGATAGACGTTCGAGACATGCACTTCCACGACCGGGATGTCCACCGAGGCTATTGCGTCGCGCAAGCTCACAGACGTATGCGTTAGCGCTCCCGGATTGAACACTATCCCGGCTGCACCGGTATCCTGCGCCGCGTGGATGCGATCGATCAGTTCACCCTCATGGTTGCTCTGAAAGAAATCAAATCCCACGTCCGGAAAACTGGACCGGAGGCCCGATTCAAGATCGGCAAGAGTGGCATGTCCGTAGATTTCCGTTTGGCGCCGACCCAGGCGATTCAGGTTTGGTCCATTGAGTACCAGAACGGTCATGGCTTCAGCCTAGTCTGGGCTTACTTCAAAGGTCAGTCCATCATATCCCAGTGCGACGCCTTCTGGTAGTCGCTCCTCCTCTTCGGCGTGTAGCACGTTGTGCGTGATGTGAACCAGGTAGGTCTGGCGCGCCCCAATGCGCTCGGCTACCGCCAGCGCCTCGTCAATGGTAAAGTGTCGCGGATGCGGCGCATGTCGAAGTGCGTCAATGACGAGTACATCCACGCGTTGCAACCGATCGTATGTCGCGACCGGAATGTGATTTGCATCGGTAATGTAAGCGAATCTGCCAATGCGGTAGCCAAAAACGTGCAACGTGCCATGGAGCAACTCCAGCGGAACGACATCCAGCGAGCCGTCCCGGCTGTAGCGGCTACGAACGGTGAAGGAATCCTCGACCTCCTGCAGGCGCAGCCGCGGGGCGGCCCCATACGTAACGCCACCATCAAATATATACGGAAACATCCGCCTGAGCTCACGCGCCGTTCGCGTGTAGGCGTAACATTCCATGGGCGCCGCATTTTGAAAGAAGTACGGTCGCAAGTCATCGACCCCCACTACGTGGTCGAAGTGGTGGTGCGTATACAGCACCGCGTCGATCCGATTGATTCCTTCCCTGAGCATCTGGTAACGGAAGTCCGGGCCCGTGTCTATCACGATGCCCATGCCATTGGCCCACACGTAACATGCACACCGCGTCCTGGCATCCCGGGGATCAGTTGAACTGCAGACGCGGCACCGGCAACCAATGACTGGCACGCCTGTGGAGGTTCCGGTCCCGAGAAGTGTCACCCGCATCTGCCGGCCTCTACGTGTCATCCAGATGAATCCGGTCCTTCCCGGCTGCGAGCGTATCAATGGCCTCCCGTACAGATGGGCGGATGTACACCGTATCAAGCGGACCTTCCTTCAGGCACCTGGCAAGAACCACGAGATGCGTGTCCACGGCATGATTGCGATTCAGGATGATGATATCCTCTCCGTTGACGGTACATCGCCCACCTCGAAAGTGACCGGCCTCCCACCTTACCGACAGGCCCAACCGCTGTGCAACATCCTCCATGGCAGCCCTCAGGACGACCGGTCTCATGGGCCGGGCTCGGATTTGGCCGGGAGGCTTAGAGTGCATGGCAGACGTTGCCCGTCCGTCTTGGAGTAACAGTGCGCTTCTAGAAAGTCAGGCCTGCACTTAGAGCGTGCATCAGGCCTCGGTAATCGTACAACTCGTCCGGAATTTCCCCCAACCGGCGCGAACCTCGGTTATTCCATACTTGATATCGCAGCGTGTAGCCCACCGCAAATCCGAAACGCCCCTTGATGTTTGCCAGCTTTGCGGTCGCCTCTGCGTGCGCCAGGTAACCTAGCCCGACCGCATCCGTCTGAGAAGAAGTAACCAGCCCCGCTGCCGGATGCACATCCAGCCTCCAATGCAAGCGGTCACCTGTTTGGCCATTTAGGGTGGCCCCCAGACCCAAGCCCACACTGGAAGTACTGAAAGTCAATGATCCCGGCACGTCTAGAAGCTTCGCATGGCGGTACGTCGCCGCAAGCACCAACGGAATTCGAAGGTGGGTTTTCCCTTGCTGATAGCGTCCTCGCAATTGGTAGCCGCTCGAGATCAGCCATGCATCAATCAGCCTGAGGTTTGTGTCTGCACCCTCTGCCGGCTGCAAGCCAGCCGCCAGCCCGCCGCGCGCTGCTGCGTTAGCATACGTTAGCCCATACACGAAACCGGAGTATTCGAAACTCGGCAGCCCTCCGCTACCAGGTCCGGCAATGCCCGTGCCGTCGTACCGGAATGTCAAGGCACCAACGGCCATCGAGATAGCCTGCCGACCAGCACCAAATACTTGTGATACTTGTGCCATTGCAGCTCCGCTGCATAGCACTGTGGCAACGGTCAGGATCAAGGCTGTCTTGTACGCCCTTGCCGGTCCCACCATGCATCACCCGATCTTCCTTCCATTACCCGAAACCTGGTGGTCGGGATCAGCTTTTCGCGCCTGCCTCTTTCCCGCTGTCCGCCGAGCCCCTTGTGAGCCGGAGCGTCGCTGGCCTGGTGGGCGCCCCCTGCGAGCCCCGCGCCGCCGCGCCTTTGGTCCGTCCGAGGAAGCGCTCGAGTCCTCCTGACTTCCGGGCACCACGGCGGGCTCGCCTTCCCCCAGGTCCACGGCAGCGTCATCGGAACCCGATTCTTCACGGAGAGATTTCGAAGTCAGGCACCGAAATTCCATTGGGTCCATTCCGGAATCAGATTCAAGCACGATTCTGGTTCGATACTTCATCCGCCATCGCATGACCAGGCCCGGTAGCCCCCTGTGCAAGTAGGCCGCTGTGAATGGATGAACCAGCACTCGCACCCCGGCATTTCGCCCGTTTTGCCTTACAGAGAATGATATGCTGCTTTCTATCTCCAGGATCATTTCCGTAATAGCGGCATCCTCGGTCCGGCCCGTATCCCCGTCGGGGGAAAACCCTCCGTTTCCTTCGAAAGTAGCCGTAATGCTGGGCCTTAGCCGTTGACGCGTGATTTGGATCAAGCCGAATTCACTCATTGGCAGAACTTTGGTAACGGCGCGGTCACCCCGGAACTGATTTGTCAATTCATCGAGTACCTTCTTTCTGTTGCTTCCCTCCTGCAGATCGATAAAGTCCACCACAATGATTCCGCCCAAATCGCGCAGTCTCACCTGGCGCGCAAGCACGCGGGCGGCCTCCATATTTACCTTCAGCGCACTCTCCTCATGGCCAAGGCCGCGGCCGCTGCGACCCGAATTGACGTCCACGACGTGCATGGCCTCGGTGCGTTCAATAATGATGTAGCCGCCTGACGGCAGATTGACACTGCTTTCGAAAACCTGGCCGATGTCGCGATCCAGGTTGCAGGCCTCAAAGATGTGTCTTTTGCCCTTGTAGAGTTGAACCACGGACGCCATTTGTGGTGCGACCGCTTGGACATAGCTTCTGACATTGCGCTGAAAGCGTGCATGATCTATTAGAATTCGATCAAATTCGCTCGAAAACAGATCCCGGATAATGGACGAGGCCATACTGACATCTTCGTGCACCTGTATTGGCCCCTCGGGGCGGCCCGCCAAACGGCGTTCAATCTTGTGCCACTTCTCCAGGAGCAGCCGCATATCGGTGTCAATCGCACGAGCGTCCTTGCCCTGAGCTACCGTTCGCACAATGACCCCAAAACCGTCTGGCTTGAGCATGCGCGCAAGTTCCTTAAGTCGGCGGCGCTCCTTGTGGGAATGGATTTTCTTGGATACTGCCGTATAGTCGGCAAGGGGCACCAGGACCAGAAACCGCCCTGCCAGAGAAATGTCTGTTGATACCCGGCTTCCCTTGGTTGAGATAGGCTCCTTGACAATCCTGACGAGTACACGCTGCCCGCGCTTCAGGACATCCGGAGACGCCCTTCGACGTGGACTCCTTGTACCGCGTCCGTGTCGGTTGACCAGGGTGGTCTCTCCATCGGGGCCCGAATTGGCTTGCCAGAACCGTGTAACCTGCGGAGCTTTCTCCTTCACGAAGGCCAAGAATGCTTCCAGATTCTCGGTCAAGTCTGAATAGTGCAAGAAGGCATCCTGTTTCTGCCCTATGTCGACGAACGCCGCCTTGATGCTGGGCCGTAGCTTCTTGACCTTGCCAAGATAGATGTCACCCAGCGTCCGGGTATTTTCCGGATCTTCGAAATACAGTTCTGAAAGGGCACCGTTCTCGACAATTGCGATACGAGTCTGCTCTTTTTCGACGTTGATAACTATTTCCTTCGACATGTGAACCACCGGCGAACACACTCCAATCGGATATCATCGCCCGAAAACAGCAGCTAGGCGGGGAGCGGATCGCGACAGGTATCCGCCGCTTCTTCCCGCAACGGCTGCAGGAACCCGCAAAAAGGAGTGCGCAACAATGAATTGGTTGGGTAAGAAACGCCCGGAGGCGGCATCGGCATCAAGCTCTCTCCCGACCCGCAATCCTATCAAGTAGGGACAACTAACAGTGCGGGCAAGGCCCCTCCCTTCAGGACAGGACGGCCGCACATTCAAAGACGCAGCCCAAGCGTTTTCTTGCTCTAGATACAGCAATATTGAAAGGTAACGCAGGTGGCCACGAAGCTGTTTCCTGGGTAGAGTTTATGCATGGTGTACCGGGCATCTCGGCGGGAGAGCGAACAGCCGCTGATCGGCCGCCCGAAGCCAGCATCCCGATGCCGACGGCAGGACAATGCGCGGCCAAGACCGGCACACAGGGCGCATCGGAGGCCGCGAGGTTTTCTTTGGCGGTATTCGTCAATCTGCCGGGTTGACAGATCCAGCGGCTTTGCAACCTCCGGCCTTGGCGAGGCGATCAAACGATTTGGCCCGCTTGCCTGCCGGCCGCACCTGGGCGGACCTCTAGCGGAATCCGGACCGTGCAGGTTGTGTCTGAGACCGTTCGCCGATAATTGCGCACGTACCCGTCCACGCTCCCGGGTATGCAAGGTCCCTGCACCGCCCGGGCCGTTTCAGCTGGCGTCCGCTCCTGGTATAATAGCGTCCCGGACCTGACAACTGAATGTGTACAATGCTGCAATCGGCCTCGCGGTGTTCCGGATTCAATGCCCACCGCTGGCCAAGCGCTGCCCATATTCCTGGTTGGCCTGCCGTAGTCCGCGCTCGGCCAATGGTACCGGCGAGCTGCAGCTTGCGTCGATTGTCGGCCTACTGCACGATGCAAGCGGCAAGCCAATGAGCTGCATAATCCCCCCC
>CAZXEU010000091.1:0-16751 GCA_964639665.1 uncultured Rhodothermaceae bacterium
CGCACTGTGGAAAGGGCCCGGAAAAAATTCCTTCGGCCTCGAGCTTCGAGGCTCCGCAGCTCGCTGCTCCGCCTCGAAGCTCGGCCTCTCTTAATCCAATTTTAATTGTCGTCGGCCTCAATCTATATTGACGTTGATCAGCAGCTCTCCTACTGCTTTTGTGCATGTGTTCCCTGGCATTCGGTCAGAGTCCTGATCCGGTGCCCGGCGCGCCTGACTTATCCGAAACTCGGCAAGTAGCGAAAATCACGCTGCTGGGAGATCGCGGAGTTGAGGTGAAGCGGCAGGAAGGCGACGAAACGCATACAGTCATTCTGGCGGGTCCCTATGTGACCATTGAGGCGTTGCCCGGTGAGGGATTTGCGGTCAATGATCTTAATTCACCCAGCGTTGGCGGACTGCTGGGAGAAGATGCCACGGTCACCTTTGTGGGCGATTTCGAGCTCACATATGAGCCGTTGCATTCCGGCGAGTCGCAAGCGGCAAATACGCGCGTTATGGTCTACAACGCCCTGATTGAAATCCAGACCGAGGAGGTAGAGGAGCCCAGCGACCAGAGGCGTGCCGATTCTCCGGATGAGTACGAACGCCCCCTGAATCAGACAGCGGATTACATCAGGGCGGTGCGGGACAAGGTCAAGGCTTCGAGAATTCCAGAGCGCAATTGAGCGCCGGGCGGCCCGATCAGAGCTGGATCAAGTTTCGGTTGCAGCCCATGCGCCCACCAGGATTCCTTCGACAAAAGTGGCCTGGCAGATTCTCGCAGGCTCCGTCAGCTGGCCGGAATCAAGCTGGACCGCACGTCAATTGTACTGCCTATGCGGCTACGTTTAGTTAGTCGCGCATCCCGATCCGTCCGGAAGCTCTAATGAGAGGGGTAGTCACCGTCCTCGCGGGATGCCTGTTCGCCGCTTCGTCCCTGACTATCACAGAAACACGGTCCCCGGTCCGCCCCGTCGCCGAAATCGAACTGCGCCCGCTATTTACTATCGGCGGCGAAACAGGGCAGGATGAAGTCTTTTTCGGAAATATCGGGAGCCTGGTTGCCGTCGACGGTGCCGGCCGCATTTTCGCAGGCGAAAGGCAGAGTCCGAAGATCTATGCCTTCACCAATGAAGGCAATCTGATCAGCGAAATCGGGCTGGAAGGTGAGGCTCCTGGCGAATTCAGGTCGCTACAGGCCATTCACGCCGGGCCGGGCGATACGTTGTATACATTCGACGGTCTCCTCAGAAGGATTTCTGCGTTTGCACCTGGCTCTTTCGAGCTGGCCTATACGGTCACGGTATCCAATGACGCGATGGGCAACTCTCCCATAGGCTTCTCCGGTGCAATGGATGGCGGCTTTCTGATGGAATTCGAGGAGCCGGGAACGGATTCATCTCGATCGGTCCACGCCAAGATTATTGGCTGGAGCGGCAGCGTTGTTCAGGACCCCGGGCTGAGCTTGCCCGCGATAGAGTGGATAAATCTGACAGGTGGTGTAAGGCCGATGGGTATGCACATGCCCTTTGGACGCTATTCGTTTTTCCGCCTGGGACCTGCAGATCAGATATACGCAGGTTCGAGCGGCGCAATAGACGTAGCAATCGCGGCAGCCAGTGGGGTTTCCCGCGGATCCATTACCCATCCGTATAGGGGCGCGCCCGTGACCCTTGGTGACGTTGACGATTACGTAAAAAACTATTGGGGCGATTTGCCAGATCAGATTCGAAGGGCCATGCGGTACGAGACCAGGCCCGCGTATTCCACATATCATGTAGATGACACGGGCCGGGTTTGGTTACAGCTCACATCCACAGAGCAGGGATCAGAAACTTCGAGGTGGCTGGTCCTGAATGCCGAAAGCCGGGTGGTCGGAGACCTGACCCTCCCTGCTTCCACTATAATTCATGCAGTAAAAGCGGATCGCGCATACGCGACCGTGGACGGCTTCAGCCTGGTTGTCTACGAGATTAGCGAATCCTGATTGAATTCGGGTGCAATGTGGCCTGCTCGCGTCCCCTGCATCCGGCTGCGGAATGTGGGGCGGCCGCCGCGCGTATGCCGTTGGCCGCCTACAAACCGGGCAGGCAGCAACCCATACGAACCCGAGGCGCCGCGCCTGCGACTCCGGCGCCCGATTTGCCAATCGGCACGCACGCGAGCGCGTACGGCATAGCCGCAAACCAGGGTATACCCGGGCCTCCTTCTGCGGCTTCAGTTCGAAGCACGCGGAGCGCCGGATCACCCGAGCCATCCCGTGAATCTTGGACTCACTCGACCTGGCTGAGGTCGTACCAGTCGATTGCCCTCTCGCCGGGCGCTCGCTCCACAAGGGTCACGAGAGTCGAACCGAAGACGTCAAAACCCATGAGCCGGTCCTGGACGCGCACGCTGCCAGCGTACTGCGTACCGTCCCAGATGTCGAAATAGGAGAAGGCGTCGCGATCCCGGGTGGTTGCCACCCAAAGGCGATCCCGGTCATCGAAGCCGAAAGTAATTGGCTTAAGGAGCCATTCTTTGGGCTTTTCACGAAACTCCGCCGTAGCAGCCTCTAATTCCGCGGCTGACATTCCTCCCGGGAGACGGCTGAAACTGCTGAGTAGATCCACATGGGCGCTTACGTCACGCTCGTTGGGAAGCGCCTCTACGTAGCTGGGCGAAGCGACGACGTCTGCGGTCGGGGCATCCCTGTGAGCTAAGAACGCCAGCTCGTTTCCGCAGACCTGGAAGACAAGGCCTCCGTCTGGCATTGAGGCGCCTACCGCTGCATTAAGACACTCGCGCTCCACGGCATCGACCAGGTCCGAGCGCTGCCACAGTATTTCCCCGGAGTAGGCGTCGGCTGCCATGGGGACATAGTTGGGCGTGAAGTCAAGAAATTCCATCTTGAATCCGAAAAGGCGATCTCCACGCAATTGCCGTGGCTGAAAACCGTCCGGCAACCGCGTCTCCGACGCCACGGCGCCGTCCGGCCCGAAGAAGGTCAGTCGTTCTTCCGCTACGTCCGTTGCCACCAACTGGCCATCACTGCTGCGCCAAATGCCGGATAGCCCGACGAATTCCCCCGGCCCCCCGCCTTCGCGCCCGATTGTAGTGATGCTTCCATCACGCCTATCCACGCAGTGAATACGTGACTCGAAGGAGTCGATTATACACGATACCTCATCGGACACGACTGCAATGTCGACGGACTCACTGTATGGAGCGGCACTCGATGCGAAAGGCAAGAGCGCCGTGACCCCTTGCCCGTCGGCTCCGTTCGGAATACAGCCGGCAGCGGCCGCTACCACGAGGGCGACGGCCAGGGGAGTGCGCAATGAAGACGCGAATTTCAGCATGGTTAACCGCCTCCTGCTTTGTGGTCAGGCCCGGAGGGAGTGGCGCCCGGTTACAGTCAATCGCATCTCGTAGAACCGGAATCGTACCGGGCAAACGAATAGCACGCCGACAAGAAAATCACGCTCTTGGGTGACAACGTCAAGGGCGCCTGGCAAAGCTGGATTCCGTCCGTTTTCCACCGATGGTATTATACAATTGTACTGAGGTGCCCGCATCCTTGCCGGTGGGGAATTTGGCGAGGATCTAGCCAGAGTCTAAGGCAAGAATTGTCCGGACCGTCACGGTCATTTCCTCCCGCCCGTAGCAACAATTGTCATAGCAGTCAGGCCGCAACACTCCACAGGCAGGTTCAGCGATGGAGTTCAAGGTAGGCGCGCAGCCGCGCAGCTTCATCGGCCGCAGCGGGATCGTCTTTCACCTGGTACAGACGGGTGCGAACGACGAACAGGTCCATGTCTTCCTTGCTCGGCGGCGTGCCCCTCTCGATAATCTCTTCCACCTTCCGAACAAAGAAACTGCCCCAGTCCGGCTGGCGGCCGTCAACGTCGGTGAAGCCGTACTCCTTCGCCAGCCCCCAGCTTGAGAACAGGCCGGCGCTTCTGGCCCCAACGTCCGGGTCGGCCGCCAGCGCCGCAACCGCCCGCCCAACATAGCAAGGCGTCTCGGATTCGGCGAAATACGGATCCATGTCGATAGCGTCCCGCCAATTAGCCTCGGTGACTCCAAAATGGTCGAGCACCGCCTCCGATCGCATCATCCCCGGCGTGAGCGCCACCGCCGTAACGTGGTGCGCATGCAGGTCTGCCGCCATCGCGTATGCCAGCCGAATGACTGCGTTCTTGGCCAGATCGTAGAAGAGGTTGCCGCGATACCCGAGCGTGTCGCCATCCGTAACCTCTACGACGAGGCCTGCGTTACGCTCGACCATCAGGGGAACGGCAAGCCGACTCGTGATGATGTGACTGTGGACGGCGCGCTCCAGCAGTTTGAGCCCCTGAACGGTGGAAAGCTCCCAGAACGGCACTCCCCACTCGGTCAATGCGTCGCCGCCCCAGATATCGTTGACGAGCACGTCGAGCCGTCCCTGCTCAGAGCGGATGCGGGCAAGGAGCCGCTCGACCTCCGCCTCGACGGTATGGTCAGTGCGAACGGCGATGCCGCAGCCTCCCGCCGCGGTTACCATCACCGCCGTTTCCTCGATCGTCTCAGGCCGCCCGGCGGTGGCGGGGCGGCCGCGCACGCTGCGCCCCGTGCAGTAAACGGTGGCGCCGGCCTCCCCCAGCATCCGGGCGATACCTCTGCCGGCGCCGCGGGTAGCGCCGGCCACGACGGCCACCCGGTTAAGCAAAGGCTGGTCGGACATCAGGCTGCTGGCGGGTTCGGGGTGCGGTGGTCGCTAAGGAATCACACTACGTACCGGACTACGTCTCTTGCGAACTTGGCCAGATTCTCACAGGCCGGCTGCCCGTTGCCGTACCATCCTCCGTGCCTGTCTCAGCCTATTCCGCTATGGTCGCAGGACCCCGGTTTCAGCGCCGGATCCGGGAACGAGCCCTCTTGCGATCGTCACGGCTCGCGCTTCTCCTCTGTGATCTGGATCAAGTTGCCGCACGTATCATCGAACTTCGCAGCAATAACACTTCCGAGGTCTGTAGGCGGCTGGACGAATCGCACACCTTTTGCCAGAAGCCGCTCGTACTCGGCCGTGATATCGTTGACGGCGAAGGAGTTACTGGGGATCCCGTCCTTTACAAGCGCAGCGATGAACGGACGGACCGCGGGGTGGTCGTCGGGCTCCAGCAGCAACTCCGTCCCGTCTGGAGCATCCTCGGATACGACCGTGATCCAGGCATGCTCTCCCAATGGGATGTTGTGCTTTACACGGAAACCAAGCGTTTCCGTGTAAAAACGAAGTGCCTTCTGTTGGTCGTCCACGAAAACACCGGTCAGGTATATTCTCATCGTTGAATGCCCTTATTTACTGGGTTTAAGGTGCCTCAATATATGAGGATCGGCCGCCTTTCGCCGATGGACTTTAGCGGGGCTCCGACAAATCCGTTGAGCACAGACCGCTCCTCGAAACTCGTGCCAAGCAGCCCGGCGGTCACCAAAACGCCCAGGATTTGCGAGGCCGCCTGCCACGCGGAGTGGATGCTACGCTTCATAGCAATGGCAAGACGTGACCAGCATGCAAAGAGAACGGTAGAGCTGGCTTCGAGATAAAAGGGTTTGTAATGCCGGATGCGCGCGAAGACATCCGGGAGGCTCGGGACAGGCGACATATGTTGCCCTCGCTTCACACGCGCGTAGAGTGCCGAGCGGACAACCCCGTGAACGCGGCCTTTGAATACTCAGGCATCCACTTCCCCGACGTGGTGAATGCAAGACGTAGCGCTAATGAAGAGCGTCCGGGAGAGTGTACCGCACGATAAGCGGACCCGGCAGCCAGAATGCCACATACAGGTCGCGGCCATCTTCTGATACAGCGATGCGCTGCGGCGCCTCCCCGACGCGCAGTACCGCCAGCGGCTGACCGTCCCAGCCAAAGGCTACGATGAAGCTGCCCGCATCCTCGCCTGTGGGGGACTCGGCCAGGGTCTTGCCGGAATACAGGGCAAAGATTGTCCGGTCCGTAACAGTAATATCCTCATACCCGTAGCGATACTCGTCAGAATAGTCAGGCCGCTGCACGCCATCGGCATACGTGCGTGCCACGAATGCCGGCTCGAAGAAGTCGGGGCCCCGCACGACATGCCTGAGCTCTGTTCCCTGGTAGATTTCGAGCCTGTCCGTACGGTCAAACGCTGCGGCTATCAACTCGCCGCCCGGTCTTGATCGGAGCACGGCACTGTAGACCATGTGACGTACCTGCAGTGAAGTTTCGTCGTCGCCCGGTGGACTCGGACCTGCTGTTCGCAAGAGCGTGCCGTCGGCTGCAAATACCGCAAAGCGAGCGGCGCCGTAAGTGCCGGAGGATATGATCGTGCTGTCGCCGGCCCACACGGGGCTGTAAGGATCACCTGGTCCCGCACTCAAGGACACGCGGCGGTCGGGCAATGTCCCGGCCGACACAAACAAGTCTATGTTCAAATACTGTATGGACCGTCCCGCAAAGTCAAAGACCCAGGCGGCGTCCCGGCCAGGAATGGGGACAAGGTCTCTCAGGCCTCCGAGTTCGCCAGGCGCCTGTCCAAACTTGCCTCCGGACGCCACCACCGCCCCTTGGCGCCGATCATAGACAATCAGGGGAGATCCTCCCCCGGCATCTCCGACGAGTACGTAATTCGGTCCCACGACCATTGCCCAGGGCAGGCCAAGCGAATCGGCCCCCAGAGCCTGTCCCTGGAGCTGGTAGGTAGCCAGCGTGTCTGCAGTGAACAGGACGGTACCGTCCGCCTCACCGGGTGACGTTGATGAACACGCTGTCACCAAGATCAGGGCCACGGCTATCCCCGAATGTATCGGTGTCCTGTACATCGCCTTGTCGGCTGTTGTAGTTGGGTTACACTCTGTCGAGGCAAAAGGTGCCCACAAAGGCACGTCCAGCTGCTCCCTGCCGCCATCCCAGACAGGCTGCGCGCTCCGAGTCCATGCGCATCCAGACGTTGAGTGCACGGACCTTGACTAGTCATTTCATGGCGACAGGAGCCTGCGGAGCCACGGCGGGAGAAACGTCCACCGTATGAACCCATTGCGCCGCTTGCGTGTTGACGGCTGCCTGCCTATCGCCCTTGGATCCTGGTTGCCTGTGATTAGTCTTTCCGTACCGGACTCCGGCGACGAATATGGTCGCCACTCGGGTGTGCTGTTTCGCGCCGTACATCGTCGAAAAGGGCGGCCCGTTCCATGTGCCAGAATGAGGGACTTCGGTGCGCTTACTCCCGCCACGCGGCCTGAAAGCCCTAGCACTCCAATAGTCTCCAGAATATCGCACCAGTGAAAGACCGCTACTGGCTTCACATACTCCTTTTTGTGGTCACGCTAGTTTCCACGGCCTACACGGGAGCTGTGGTGTTTATTGGTCGGGCGGACGCATGGAATGAGAGCCAAATGCTCCTAGGCATCCTCTCTGCCAGCTTCGTCAGGGACGGTCTCGTATTCGCGCTGAGTCTGCTGGGCTTCTTGACCGTGCACGAATTCGGGCATTATGTCGCCGCGCGCATACACGGTGTCAGGACGACGCTGCCTTTCTACATTCCGTCCCCGCTGATCGGCATTGGCACGCTCGGCGCGGTAATCCGGATTCGGGAGCAGGTACCCACCAGCCGCAAACTCTTTGACATCGGTGCTGCGGGTCCCATTGCCGGATTCGTTGTTGCGCTGGGCATCCTCGTATTCGCGCTGGCCACGCTTCCCGCTCCGGAGTACATGTTCGGTGTCCCCGGCCACGAGCCCCTGCAGCAATACATTGCCCAAACGGGCGAATTCCCGGCCGAGCCCTTGCCAGGCCCCGCGGGGCTTCGCATGACCGTTGGCAGCACACCGCTATACTGGGCCCTTGCCCAACTCTTCCCGAATGTCCCGCCGATGTACGAAATGTATCACTACCCGATGCTCTTTGCGGCGTGGCTCGGGCTTTTCTTTACGGCGCTGAACCTGCTCCCCGTTGGCCAGCTGGACGGTGGACACATCCTGTACGCCATGGTAGGAAGGACCTGGCACGGAAGGCTGGCGCGGGGCTTCATGCTACTCATGCTCTGCTCTACCGCGATAGGAATTGCGGCGGACGGACCCTCGATGATATCCGACTATTTCCCTTTCCTGGCGGACGCACCTCTGGTCTCGGAGATTGTCCTGTGGGGGTTCATCGGGGCGCTTATGGCACTGCTGCTGAGGCGCATGTATTCCGGGGCCCCC
Organism: uncultured Rhodothermaceae bacterium; assembly: GCA_964639665.1. GTDB lineage: Bacteria > Bacteroidota > Rhodothermia > Rhodothermales > Bin80 > CAZXEU01. The sequence goes on from CAZXEU010000091.1 coordinate 8,182, forward strand.
GGGCTTGTGCTGTCCGCGACCGCCGGACTTGTACTCATTGCCTCGCTTGCACGAGCGGCCGGACCCGAGCTGACCCAGTTTGGCTACGCAGGCTGGCTCCTGTGGTGCTTTCTGCTGGTTTTCTTCATCAAGGTGGATCACCCGCCGGTATTGTATGTCGAGCCGCTAACTCGCGGACGTATGATACTGGGCATAGCCAGCTTCGTCATTTTCGTGCTCTGCTTCAGCATTAAGCCGCTCTATTTTGCGTAATCGTTCCTGCCCCACGCGCCGCGTATGGGCAGTATTGACTGTAGCGAGCCTAGCCGCGGTACTTTATTCCGCGTGCGATCAGGCTCCGGGCCCGGAACTGACCGGCGCTCGCGGACCTGTGCTGCAGGACTTTTCCTTTGCGCCGCAGCGACTTGTTTACGCACTTCTTCCCGAGGACCAGATCCGGGGAGATTCGCTGGACGTACCGCTTTCCATCAGCGTAGCGGCGCGCGGCGGCGATGCGCCCATTGAGGGGGTGCACTTCCTTGTGCAGTCGGGAGATGATGTCATTCACCAGGGCATGCTGCGCTCCGAAGGCAGAGGCCTGTACGGCGTCGCTACGACCCTTACCATTTCCGCGCTGGACATCGCGAGCTACACGATCCTGGTGTATGCCATAGACAATATGGCGCGCCTTGGCGGCGAAGTTCGCGGCACGCTCGAATACGTGCGCGTGTTCGAGCCGGGCAGCCCGCCAACGCTGGACGAGCTCATCGTACCGGATACGCTGCAGCGCCCTGCAACCGGCCAGCCGGCAGCGAGCCTGGTGCTTGCCGCCCGTGCCAGCGACCCGGACGGCCTGTCGGACATCGAGAATGTCGAGTTCTGGAATGCAGAGGCCCCTGCGCAGCGAATCCTCCTCTGCGACGACGGAGGAACAAGGCCGTGCGGGGGCAGCCCCGAAAGCGGAGACGCGACCAGGGGCGACGGAGTCTTTACCCGCCGCGTCTTTATCCAGAGCACAAATAGAACGGGGGTAAACACCCTGGTATTCCAGGCAACCGACCGGGCAGGGCTTACGAGCGCAGAGATGAGCACGGATGTCGTGATCGTAGAATGATGGGAATGCCCGCGATTCATACAGGCTGCGTCTGGAGCATTGCTGCCTTCCTGGCGGCCGGCGCTTCGGCCCAGGTGCCTCTCTCTCCGTCGGGGCTTGGCCTGTTGCCCTCGCCCGGCATCCTGCGCAACAGTGTAACCAATCTTCACGCCGAAGGCACAGCCCTGTGGGTCGGTCCCTTTCTGAATCACACCCGCGATGGCGGACAGACATGGCAGGTGGCAGACAGCGATTCCCTTGCGGGATTTCGCAATCGCGTCTACTCGCTTGACGTGGATGGCGATGTCATCTGGGTGGGCCTGGGCGTCTCGCGGGAACAGGAAATAAGCGGCGAAACAGAGACCGTGAACCTGGCGCGCGGATTCATCTTCTCCACGGACGCGGGCCAGACGTGGCAGTACCGGACCCACCTGGCCCCCATCGACAGTGACGACCTAACTACGGGCATCCTCGACCTCCCTGAGGACACGCTGACCGCATACGGAAGTGCGCTGCTGCCGACGCTTGCCGTCACCGTGCCTGAACTGAGTCCACCGTGGGACGTGGACTACGATCCGCTGAGCGGTTACGTATGGGTGGCGAGTGAGCTCGCGGGACTGCGAAGGTCCGCGGACATGGGAAGGACCTGGCACCACATCGTGCTGCCGCCGGACACGTCCAGGTACCTGGCACCGGAGCTCGGGTACGAGTTTCCATTCTATTCCCAGCCCACGGGCATCCCCATAGACCAGTTTCATGGTCTCAATTTCCAGGCATTTGCGGTGCTGGCCGACGCCGACGGATCAGTTTGGGCGGGGACGCCAGCCGGGCTCAACCGCTCGGACGACGGCGGCAGAAGCTGGCACCGGTTCGATGCAGCCGACGGTCTTCCAGGCGCATGGGTGATCTCGATCGAAGAGCAGACAAGACCGGGCCAGCGCTCAACCATATGGGCAACGACCTGGCCGGGCCGGGATGACACGCATCGCTTCGGCGCCGTAGCCACGGCGGACGGAGGAGCTTCGTTTCGCAGCGTCCTGCATGGCGAGCGCGTCTACGATTTCGCTTTTGACGGATCAACCGTGTACGTGGCCGGAGAAAACGGCCTGTTCATATCCACGGATGACGGCTACACATTTCGCACCGTGCGGGAGTTCTTCGACTCCTCGGATCCGGAGCGCTCGCTGAGGCCGAATTCTAGAGTCTTCGCCGTGGCGACCACGGGCTCGGAACTTTGGGTGGGAACGGAAGACGGCCTGCTGAAAAGCACCGACGGCGGTGCGACGTGGAGCATTTTCAGAACGGAAGTGCCCTTGAGTCCGGAGGGCCTGCCAGCGCTCATCCCGCCGGAGCTCGTGCCGGATGTCGACACGTACGCGTACCCCAATCCGTTTTCCCCGTCAGGCGACCGGCTTGTCCGCCTGCGCTACAGGCTGGACCGCGAGGCGACGGTTACTATCCGCATCTTCGACTTTGGAATGAATCTGGTACGCGATATGGCGCGGAGTGCGCAACGCGCTGGCGAACACGAGGTGTCTTGGGACGGCACCGATGGCGGCGGAGCGCGTGTGGCAAACGGCACCTACTTCTACGCGGTCCAGGCTGCGGGCAAGACTCGGTGGGGAAAAATACTGGTGCTGGAATAGGCTCATTATGCTCGTTCGACCCCTTTTTGGCCTGGTCCTGGTCGGCATTCTGCCCGCTGCAGATGGTGCGATGGGGCAGAGTGCAGGTGCGTTTGCCCGGATGGGCTTCGGCGCGCGTGGACTGGCGATGGGCAACGCCGTCATTGCGGATATTCACGGCGACGCCAGTCCCTATTACAATCCGGCCCTGGCTCCCTACATTGCAAGCCAGAATCTGGAACTGTCGGCTGCCGCCCTGACGCTCGATCGTCAGATGCAGTTCGTGCAGCTCTCCACGCCACTGCGCCCTCGCGCCGGCCTTGCCGCCGGCCTCATACACGCCGGCGTCCGCAACATCGACGGTCGGGATGGCAGCGGCTACCACACGGGCTACTATTCGACCGACGAATACGCGTTTGTCCTGGCATTTGGAATCAGGATTCTCTCGCGTGCATCCCTCGGAGTGGGCCTGCAGCTGTTCAGAACGGACCTCTTCGACGGTGTCCCCGCCGCGCGCACCATCGGATTCGACGTGGGCGTGAGCATGCGCATAACGGATGAGCTCAGTCTCGGCGCTGCGGCGGACGACCTCCTTGCCAGGTATTCATGGGATACATCCGACATTGCCGGGGGCTCAACGTCCGATCTGTTCCCGCTGCGGCTTCGGTGGGGCGCATCCTACCGTGTTGAATCTCTTGATTTGCTCGTGAGTGCCGAGTACGAATCCAGGATCCGAAACGCCGAATTCAGGCGGAGGTCCGTCCAGCTGGTGGGTAACGTGCCGCGCGAGATATTCGGGTCCGAGCAATTGAGGCTGCACGAATCCCGGGTGGGCCTTGGAGCCGAGCTTGGCCTGCCGGGCGCGTTTGCCGTACGCGGCGGCCTGAACGGACTGGCTGACGACGGCTTTGCCACTGCCAGGCCAAGCGCGGGATTTGTGGTGGAACAGGGCCTTGGGGCACTCCTTGCGCGTGCGGAGTATACCTTCCTGCTTGAGCCTTTTGCCCTCGGAACCATGCATGTGGTAAGTCTCCAAGTATCTCTCTGACGCCATGCGCAAGCCCGTACTCATAATCGTGGCCCTCATCGCCGCCAGCCCCTGCAAGGGACAGGAAAGCGGCATGGCGTTTCTGCGCATTGGCGCCAATGCTGCAGCCAGCGCCATGGGTGACGCACAGGTCGCGGCAAGCCGCGACGCATTTGCCACCTTCTGGAACCCTGCCGGGCTTGCTGCCAGTCGCGACCGCACTGCCGCGATTTCTCACAGAGTCTGGATAGGCAACCTGCGGATGTATGACCTGACATCCGGGCTGCCCTTGGGCGCCCGGAGCAGCGTGGGCATTCTGGTGACGGCATCGGACAGCGGTGACCTGGAAGCCCGTGACATGCCGGGGGAGCCCTTCGGCACGTTTCGCGCCCAGTTCATTAGTGCGGGGCTGTCCTATGCCAGAAGTCTCGGCGCACTGAGGGCGGGAGTTACCGCCAAGTTCCTCAAGGAACGGTTTTTTGAGGCAGATGCCAGCGGCTACGCCTTCGACGCCGGGCTTCAGGCCAGCCTCGCGGCAGAATCCGTGCTTCTGGGCGCCGCCATTCGCAATGTGGGCAAGATGTCCAGACTTGAGCGCGAGGCGACCAGGCTGCCACGCATGCTGCACGCCGGAGCAGCATTCTACCCGCTTCACATACTCTCAATCGCGGACGGCACCAGCCTACTGGACGTGATGGTCAGTGCCGAGGTATCCCACCTGGTACCCTCCGCACTCACGCGGCTGCACCTCGGCGTGGCTGCAACCGTCATGGAGATGGTCATCTTGCGCGTTGGCTATATCAGCCGGGACGCGCCTCGCACGGTGACATCGGGCGTCGGCATCGACTTCGATGAATTGACCTTTGACTATGCCTATATCCCGTTTGACAGCGGATTCGAAGGACCCGGTCACGTTTTGACTCTGGCCTACAGGTGGTAATGATCAAGGTGCAAGGGACGGCTACGGGCATCAACTGGCTTGCGGCCCTTCCGAACGGTTGCAGGCACTTGAAACGGCGAACTGCCGAGGGTCACGCGGGGCACCGGATTGGCATGCCGGAGAGGAGAGCATGTTAATCTGGCGGCAGCTCTGCCATGCCGCGAATCGGCGTGATTATCGTACTATATTGAAAGGCCGCAGGCTGCATTGCCTGCAATGCCGGACGGACTGCAAAGGACACTGAATACCGAGAATCGAGATGAAAGGTAAGGAGGCCATGGCGTCACTGCGAAACAGCAAGGTGGCCGTAATTCTCTTGGCCATACTGGCCGTATTCGTGATCGGCGTGGTGTTGCTGGAGCTTCGCACGGTTCTGATTCCCTTCTCGGTCGCGCTGCTCTTTTCGTTTGTCTTTCAGCCCATTGTCCTGTACCTGAAATCGAAGCGCATTCCGACGTCGGTTTCCCTGATCGTGGTGCTGCTGTCGCTTGCCGTCATGGTGTCGCTGGTCGGAATTCTCGTGTATTCCAGCGCGCGGTCGTTTGCGGAAGCCTTTGACCGGTACGGCGCGCGCATCGACACCATAACAGAGGACGCGGAAGACCGTCTGCTGCGAATCGCCGAACCCCTGGGGATTGACAGCGAGGTGCTGGACCTTGGCGAGCTGGTCCAGACGGATGCCGTGAAGTCCATCCTTACCAGCGGCGCCGGCTCCTTTGTCCTGGTCGTATCCAACATGTTTCTGGTGCTGCTATTCATGCTGTTCATCCTGGCGGGCAGCGGTGAACTGGGAACCAAGGTGCAGAAGGCCTATCCGGCCAGTCTGGCGGCACGGATCGTCGGCGTCATGGACAACATCAGTTCCCAGGTGCGCCAGTACCTGGCAGCCAAGGCGGTGGTAAGTGCCCTGACCGGCTTCCTGATCTTTCTCATTCTCTGGATACTGGGCGTCGATTTCCCGGTCTTCTGGGGCTTCCTGGCCTTCCTCTTGAATTTCATTCCCAATATCGGCTCGTTTGTAGCCATCATACTGCCGTTTTTTCTGTCATTGCTCCAGTTCGATACGCTAACCATTCCGATCGTTGCCCTCATACTCATGCAGCTCGTGCAGACCATCGTGGGCAACGTGGTGGATCCCAAGCTGATGGCGTTCAGCCTCAATCTGAGTCCGCTGCTGGTTCTGGTATCCCTGATTTTCTGGGGCTGGCTCTGGGGCATCGCCGGCATGGTGCTCGCCGTGCCTTTGACGGCGACCATCAAGATCTTTTGCGAGAATATCGAGGGCCTGAAACCGGTCGCCGTACTGATGGGATCGGTTACCCAGCGCCAGCCCAGGAAGCGCCGCGTGGTGGCCTCAGCCGACTAGCCGCCCTCTGGCTTCTTCAATCTGCCGTACGACTTCGGAGGGCGCCGTGCCGCCGTAGCTCGACCTTGACTGCACGGCGCTCTCCAGAGAAAGTGCCTCGTTTACATCGCTCTCTATCCGCTCGCAAGCTGCCTGCAGCTCGGCAAGCGGCAGGTCCTCCAGCGCCACGCCCTCTTTCGAACACCGGGCGACCAGGCGACCAACCACGGCGTGCGCTTCGCGAAACGGCAGACCCTTGACTGTCAGGTAGTCCGCGAGGTCGGTGGCATTGAAAAAGGCCGCCTGCGCCGCCTGGCGCATGCGATTTTCGTGGATGACCATTCGCGGCAGCATGTCGGCATACAGCTCCAGGATCGTGGAAAGCGTTTCGGCTGCGTCAAAGACGCCTTCCTTGTCCTCCTGCATGTCCTTGTTGTAGGCCAGCGGCAACCCCTTCATGACCATGAGAAGTCCAAGCAGCTGGCCGCACACGCGCCCCGTCTTCGCCCGAACCAGCTCGCATACGTCCGGGTTCTTTTTCTGCGGCATGATGCTGCTGCCGGTGGTGTGGCTCTCCGGCAGCGTCACAAAGCCGAATTCCGCGCTCGACCAGAGAATCAGCTCCTCGCTCAGGCGGGAAAGATGCATGACCGTCACGCTGGTGTTGAACAGGAATTCGAGCGCAAAATCGCGATCGGAAACCGCATCCAGCGAATTGCGGGCCGGTTCCCGAAAGCCCAGAAGCTCGGCCGTCCGCTGTCTGTCTATTGCAAACCCCGTGCCGGCAAGTGCGCCCGCACCCAGCGGGCATACGTCGAGCCGGGGAAGCGCACCCTCGAACCGCTCCTGGTCCCGCGTAAGCATTTCGAAGTAGGCCAGGAAATGGTGCGAAAGCAGCAATGGTTGGGCTACCTGGAGATGCGTATACCCCGGCATTATGACTCCAAGATGCTGCTCGGCAAGGTCCACCAGCACGCCTCGCAATGAGCGCAGCTTCTCTACTATATCGTGAGTAGCGCTTCGCAGCCACAAACGGAGATCCGTAGCGACCTGGTCGTTGCGGCTGCGCGCCGTATGCAGCTTGCCCCCTACGGGGCCGATGCGGTCGATAAGGGCCCGCTCCAGATTCATGTGCACGTCTTCGTCTTCTGTGCTCCATTCGAACCGGCCCTGCAGTACGTCGCGGCGAAGTTCCCTCAGCCCTTCCACGATGCGCTGCGCTTCTTCTTCCTCCAGAATGCCCTGTTCCGCCAGCATGGTGGCATGTGCTATCGATCCGTCAATGTCCTCTAGCGCCATCTGGTGATCGACGCCGATGGAGGCGTTGAACCGGCTTGCCCGTGACTCCGTGCGCTCCGAGAATCGCCCCGCCCACAGGGCGCTCCGGGGAACAGATTGGCCGGATCGTTTCATCTCGCGCAACAGGCTGATTCGCCGAGTATACGTGCCGGGGCCGGCCGGTATCCCCGTCGGCTCTTTCGATTGATGGCTGGATCCCTTAATCTAGGTATCTGTGTGGCCTTAAGGGTAGAATTATGCTGCGCCTCGTTTCGCCGGCCTTCGTTTGCATGCTCAGCCTTGCCGGAGCGGCATACGGGCAGCTGACCATGCAGGAGTCCCAGGTAGTCGTACCGCAGACCCGGGCCATGCAGACGGAAACGGCACCGGTCCTGGACGGTAACGTCGCAGACGATCCCGCCTATTCCTCTTCCCAGCCCATAATCGAATTCTGGCAGACAACTCCGAACCACGGGGATGCAGCTTCCGAGCGAACGGAAGTGCGGGTGGTGTATACGGACCGCGCATTGTACGTGGGAGTAATCTGCTATGACCGGGAACCGGAGCGCATTATCGTCTCGGACAGCAGGCGCGATGCTCCGCTCGATGAAACCGACAGTTTTACCTTCATACTGGATACATACCTCGACGGGCAGAACGGGTTTGTATTTGGCACAAACCCTGCCGGCATCGAATTCGATGCGCAGGTAACCAAGGAAGGCCAGGGCGGATTCTTCGGCAGGCAGCAGGCGGGAAGCGGAGGCGGATTCAATATCAACTGGGACGGCTCCTGGGACGTTCGGACGCAGGTTACGGACATTGGCTGGAGCGCGGAGTTCGAAATTCCGTTCCGAACGCTGCGGTTCCCCACCTCGGACGTGCAAACATGGGGTGCAAATTTCCAGCGCAACATCAGGCGGCACAACGAGCGGTCTTTCTGGACCCGAATGCCGCGGCAGTATGACCTCTATCGCGTTTCCCGTGCCGGCAGATTGAGCGGGCTCGGCGTGCCGCAGCCCCGGAACCTGCAGATAACGCCCTACGCGCTCGGCCAGGCCGACCGCCAGCTGGGGGAGTCTGACCAGACGGACACCAATCTCGGCCAGGATGTAGGTGTAGATCTCAAGTACAGTCTCACGCCGAGCATGACGCTGGATGCCACGTACAACACCGACTTTGCACAGGTCGAGGTGGACGAGCAGCAAATCAATCTCGACCGATTCAGTCTGTTCTTTCCGGAGAAAAGGCCCTTTTTCCTCGAGAATGCGGGCCTGTTCAGCGTC
>CAZXEU010000092.1:0-3826 GCA_964639665.1 uncultured Rhodothermaceae bacterium
GCCCAGCACCGCGGCAGCCACGGCCCGGCAGAACTCGACATCAAAGCCTTCCCAGCGGCCGTTCTCATCCGGGGCCGCAAAACCGGCCAGCCCGGTGGTCACCACACAGTTCAGCACACCGCGGGCTTTCACCTCTTCCAGCGTGCTCGCCTGGGTAACCGCGGAGGCCAGCGCCAGGACCGCGCCGAGGATCATAAATCTAGTAATTCTCATTCGGGAATCTCCTTAGGGTGTTCTCGTTCTTGTTAGCTGACCGGAATTATAACCCGGTTTCGCACCGAGCATTAACCGCAAAAGGGGATATGTGGCTTCGGGACCGCAGAAAGTGCTCAAAGGTCCATCACCCTGGGCGCACATTGACGCTACCGCATGCACGGGTATAATCCTGCCCGGATTGGAACAACCTTCCGGTGGCCCGGCACGTAGGCGATGGCAGTGCGCTGTCTTCAAATACACGATCCGGTCACGGGAAACAAAGTGTGCATGTCTACTCCGCGGCATCGGAGGCCGTATTCGCGGACACATGGAGCGTTGCGAAATCATACCCGGGGTGAAGGACGCCTGCGTGCCCGCGGCACGTGTGCACGATCCGCATCCGTCTTCTGATTTCCACTCATCATTCACCCGCCGCCCGTGGCGCGTTACAGCTTTTGCGTGTGCCGCCGGGCTGGTGCTCGCACCGGTCTTGGCCTTGGCCGATTCAATCGGGCCACATCTTGAAGAATTCTCGTCACAGGTGGGCGCATGCGATACCGCGTTCAGCGAGACCCTGTCCGACGGGACCGAATGCCTCATCGGCCAGAGCCTGAACTACCTTCTGGATGAAGGCGCGCAGTGGGTGCGCGAGTATGGAATGCAGGCCTTCGGTCCCCATTTCCAGGTGGTCGCGAACCCGCACGTGTCTGCACTCGGTGACGGTGTGCGCCTCGGCGGGGAGCTGGACGTCGTCATCCCGTTTGCAGGCAGCACGTCCCCGGCACTGTCCGAACCGTCGACCTCCGCGCTGTTCGTGCAGCAGGGCATCACCCGCTGGTGGGACGGCAAAGGGCAGTTACACAACGACTTTCGGTACGGGCTCGTGTACCGCTTTCGCATGGGAGAACAAGCGGGTGCGGATATCCTCGGCGTCTCCCTGTTGCAACAGCACAATGCCGAGTCGCAACACGAGGTGCTGGTCTCCGGGATCGACTACCAGGGCCGCTTCGGGAACGGTTCGTTTAGGTATTTCAGTCCGACCACGGGCTGGCGCACCAACCGCTTGGGGCGAAAGGAGCGTGCCCTAGAGGGCGCGGAGTTCGGCACCCGCCTGGACCTCACCACGACCTTGCGCATGCAGGCCACCGGCTATCGCTGGCAGGCCGAGGACGGTTCCGGGCGCTGGACCGACGGAGTGCGTCTCGGCTTCGGACTGCGACCGCATCCGTGGCTGAGCCTGACCGGTGAGTATGACCATGCGAGACCGCGAGAAGGCGGGCTGTCCCTGCATGCCGGGCTGCGGATTCCGTTCGGCCAGTTGTCGAGGCCGCCGCGCTGGCAGGGGCTGGGAGTAGCCGAGAACACGTTTACCACGGACGAATCACAGTTATGGCGCCCGGTCGAGGGCACCGGGCGCATCCGGGTGGCGACGCTGACAGACGTCGCCGGGATTAGCGGCGAGGTGGAGATCTATTTCCTGCAGGATGAGGCATCCAGCGGTGAAACGGTCGAGCTGGAAGTCGTGCTGGCATCTGCGGCCGAGGCGGACACCACGCTCGAGGTCCGCCTGGTGCCGGGAAGCGGTGACAACCCCGCCGTGCCCGGCGTGGATTTTGTAGATGAACCCGTGCAGATGGTGATCTCACAGGGGGCAAATAGTGGCAGGGTCTCCATTCAGCTGTTGCGAAACGACGACCAGCAGGAAAACAGAAGCTTGGGCGCGACGGTGTCCCTGGTCACGTGAGCGGCCTGTTACCGGTAGCGCAGATGCTTGGACAAAAGCCCAAGATGTATGCAGGAAGAGCCATTGAATTGGAGTATCGGAGCCAACGTGTATCCAGGGCTTGCATTGCACTCGCCATCGCATCGGCCCTGCTGGGACTCTCGGCCTGTAGTGGAGGAGGTGGCGGAGGCTCATCTGCGCCCGACACCATGGACCCTTCACCCGCGAACACGCTGCCGACAAACCGGGCTTCCGAAATTGTGATCACACCACCCACAACCCCTGCCCCGCAGCCCGAAGCACCCGCACCTGTGTCAACCCCGGTACAACAGCCGGTAAGCCCTGTCTCACCGCCACCGCCGCAACGGGTCCAGCTCACGGACGTGGAGTTCGAGGTAAAAAATTCGAGTGGGCGCTGGACATCCCTTCTTCTGACACCGGTGCCGGTCGATGCCTACCTAGGGGGATATGGGTTCAGTTGGACCGATGGCTTGGATGCAGGCAACATATTCAGCACAGAACCTTTCGGGGACAGTATCTTCATCTCATTCCGGTGTGCGGGCGGCTATTATGGTGATATCGACCTCACGCTTCTTACCTCACAGCCGAGGATTGAGCGGACCGTAAGTTTCTCTTGCCAGTAAAGCCGCTGCGACCTGCCCTTCGCTCACTTCGGGTCATCTGCACGGAAAAAACCCAGGCTCTGCTGACGCAAGCGGCTCAAACGTTCCGTGTGGGGGAAGGGCTGCGCATCTCCGGGGTATAATTCTGCCAGGGTTGAATTTGGGGTATACATCTTTCATGTTCAGGTTCGTGCTCACGGGTTGGTTGGTGTGCATGATGCCTGCCCTGGCCCTGGGTGGAGTGCAGGCGGATCGCGCTCCGGTTGAACTGGACGGGGTGCTTGCACCCCTCGGTTCAGGCGTGGAGTCCGGTCTGGGTGAGGCGCTCGGTGATACCGATCAGTACACTGTTGACCGCTATCACAACGCGGCGGAAGCCGGACATGCCTGGGCCCAGTTCAGGCTAGGTCTTATGTATGCCGAAGGCGAAGCGGTGGCCCGGGATGCCCGTGCAGCAGTGTACTGGTTTCGCAAGGCCGCGGCGCAGGAATATGCCCCAGCCCAATATGCACTGGGCGTGGTGCATGCGTTCGGACATGGCGTGAACAAGGATGAGGTGCTGGCCGTGCACTGGTTTCGAGTTGCTGCCGAGCAGGAATACCCACTGGCCCAGCACGACCTCGGACTGATGTACTACAAGGGAATGGGGGTGGAAAAGGACGATGCCGAGGCTGTGGTCTGGTGGATGAAAGCGGCCAAGCAGGGCGATGCCCCGGCCCAGTCCAAGCTCGGCGCCATGTACATCCGCGGCACGGGGGTGCCCCGCGATCACGTGCAGGCCTATGCCTGGATTAGCATCGCAGCCGCACGCGGGAATACTGCAGCCACGAAGGCCATGGCCATGATTGACGAAATCCTCACGCCGGGCGAGCGCGAGCGCGCCAGGCAATTGTCCAGCGAGTACCGCCGTACCTACGGTTCGTTACCCGCGCCCCGCTAAGGGCATGGGAGAATCCGGCGCACCACTGTCCGGCACGGATACGCGGATGGGCCTAGCTATTCCGCGGCGAGGGCATCGAAGGTGTCGATGTCCAGTGCGGGAGCAGTCTGGAACCTTGCGCCCGTGAGGCGACTCAGGCCCAGGGAAATCTTCGCGGCCGCTTCGATATCCGGCAGCTCAACAATCAGTACCAGGTCGGTGGACCCGAGCAGCGTGTAGATCCCGACGGTCTCCCCGCCGGCATCTTGAATCAGTTTCTTTGCCTTCTCGGTGCGTAATGCATCGATCCCTTCCAGGGATTCCTTTGAATAGCTTCCAAACATGAAGAACGTGGTCATGGTGTCC
>CAZXEU010000093.1:0-11316 GCA_964639665.1 uncultured Rhodothermaceae bacterium
GACGAGATACTGGATGACGATGAGATAGACCTGGACGTAACCTGGGAGATCGACGAACCGATAGCAGCCGGCCCGCCCCCTGTAATGGAGGAAGAGGAGGAAGAAGACCTGGAGCCGGAGATATTTGTGGTGGTGGAGCAGATGCCGGAACTGATTGGAGGAAGAGAAGGCCTCTACAGCAAGCTCAGATATCCCGAAACGGCCCGCAGAGCCGGGGTTGAGGGAAATGTTGACATCGTCTTCGTGGTTGACGAAGAGGGCAACGTGCAGGATGCCAGGGTCGTGCGCGGCCATCCGGCGCTTGACGAAGAAGCGCTGCGCGTCATTCGCGAAGCAAAGTTTACGCCGGGCATGCAGCGGGGCAGGCCGGTCAAGGTGCACATGAATCAGCGCATCGTGTTCCGGCTCCGATAACGCGCAACTGCTCGTCAACCGGGACCTGCATTCAGCACTGCGGGTCACAAGGTGCAGCAGGGCCTTGCCGAATACAGGCCATTGCATTCAGCCAAACTTGTGAAGTGAATCCCGGGAACCTGCCGCGTTTGATCCTCCCCGGGGCTTGTTCACGACAAGGAATCTGATACTGACGGCGGGGCTGGCTGCATTTTCGGGCAGTGAGATACCAAGTCCGGAACATTTGACTTGAATAACTCATGTACTACGGTATATTTTTCAAGCCTACGCTCACTATCAACTAGCACCGCACCATGGCCATCAAGAAGAATCCCAAGGCTGATCTGCGCCGGACTTACGGAGTCGTGGTCCAGATTGGCATGATCGCAGCGCTCGTCATCCTGATCGCGGCGTTCCGCATGCATCTCGACCGTGGCGACGGGATGGAGATAGAGCAGATGGAGCAGGAAGTGATCGAGATGGAGGAAATAGTCCAGACCAAGCAAGAGGTCAAGCCGCCTCCGCCTCCGCGGCCGCCGGTGCCGGTGGAAGTGCCGAACGATGAGATTCTGGAGGACGACGACCTGGATCTGGACGCCTCGCTGGACATAGAGGAGCCGCTGGCCGCGCTGCCGCCTCCTCCTCCGCCGGATGAGCCTGAGGAAGAGCCGGAGCCCGAGATCTTTATCGTCGTGGAGCAGATGCCGGAACTGATTGGTACTATCGGCGACCTGCAGCGGCAAATCAAGTATCCGGAGATTGCGAGGAAGGCCGGTGTCGAAGGGCGTGTTTACATCGCCTTTGTGGTGGATGAACAGGGAAGCGTCACGGATGCTACGGTAACACGCGGCATTGGCGCCGGTTGTGACCAGGAAGCCCTCCGCGTCGTCCGGACGGCCAAGTTTACGCCCGGCAAACAGCGTGGCAAGCCGGTGAAGGTACACATGTCGCTGCCTATCACGTTCAAGCTAAAGTAGGAGCAGACCAGTTTTAGATGGTCAACAGGGGCGCCCCGCAGCCGCGGAGCGCCCCTGTTGCGTTTGTGCGCCGCCGGCTCGTAGCGACATTCTGAGAGATTCCGGCTACGGCCCCGGTCGCATTCCCTGGAGCAGGAGAAAACGTGGGGAAATGCGTGGCCGCACGTATCCATGCTGCCTCGGGGGGCGTCTTCCGGAGACGGCGCACGGCTTTGAGGTTACGGGCCCTACCGCGACATGCGCTCCAAAAGCAGCTCCTGGCACGTGCAGAGAAAAACGGGGCAACTGCGACGTCACGCGCTGCGTGACAAGCTGTGAGCGCGCCCCCTTCTACTGGCGGGTCAACGTCCGGACTCCCTCGCCCGGCACGCCAACCAGGACTTCCGTGGCCAGGCCGATAAACAAGCCATGGTCCAGGACACCGGGTATGTGGAGCAATTCCCTGTCCACGGACGCCGGATCCGCAATGGCAGGAAAATGGGCGTCAATGACCCAGAAGCCCTGATCAGTCACAACAGGACCGTCCTTGCGCAGCCCCATCCGCAATTCCGGACGTGCGCCCATATCCTCCAGCGCCTTCGTGACTCCGGATTCCGCCATGGGCAGCAATTCAACAGGCACGGGCATGCGTGTTCCCAGCACGCGAACCAGCTTCGACTCGTCCACCAGTACGATGAAGCGTGAAGCGGCCCGGGCTATGACTTTCTCGCGCGTATGTGCTGCCCCCCTTCCCTTTATCAGGTTCAGGGCAGGATCTACTTCGTCGGCACCGTCGAAAGCCAAGTCAAGGGTTCGCAGATCAGACAGGCTCGCAAGGGGAACACCGTGCAGCCGGGCAAGATGCTCCGCAGAGCTCGACGCGGCCACGCCCGTTACACGCAGGCCCTCGCTTTGAATCCTGCTCCCCAGAGCGGCAATGGCGCAGGCGGCTGTTGATCCGGACCCGAGTCCTACCTGCTGCCCGTCCTCCACGAGGTCGGCCACGGCTTTTCCCGCAGCTTGCTTGGCAGCGTCCCTGTCCATGCAGAGGCTAGCTCACTCGTATCGCAGTGCGTCGATGGGATCCAGACCAGCCGCCTTGAACGCGGGATAGACGCCGAATACCAGGGCAATGCCTGCCACGGCGAGCACCGCGAGAGCAGCCCAGAACCAGGGAAACACCACGGCGGCGTCAAAGAATATGCCCACGAGGTTTCCGGCACCCGCCCCCAGAAGGATTCCCAGTATGCCCCCGATCTGGCAAAGAAAGACGGCCTCGTACAGAAACTGGCGCAGAATGTCATCGCGCCGCGCCCCGACCGCCTTGCGAATGCCGATCTCTCGCGTTCGCTCCGTTACCGAGACGAGCATGATATTCATGATCCCGATGCCGGCGGCCAGAAGCGTGATGAGCCCGATGGCTGCGCCGCCCGCGGCGAGGCGACCCGTAAAGTTGGACATCTCCTCGACGATGGCCTCGTTGCTCTCGATCTGAAAGTCGCTTTCCTGGCCGGGGCGGTTGCGGCGGATCACGCGTAGGTGACCCGTTACCTCTTCCATGGTCGGATCAAGCATCTCGATGGATTCGGCCCGAACCTTGATTTCGATGTCCCGCAGACCACTGCTGTACTGGCTGATCATCCGCGTGATGGGTATGAGGGCCAGCTTGTCCGCGTTGCTGCCGAAATCGTTGCCCTTGCGTGCAAACACGCCGATCACCTGATAGCGGTAGCCATCCACGATGATATCCTTGTTCAGTGGCTGCTCGGTAGGAAATAACTCGGTAGCCAGATCGTGCCCAATAACGACTACAGGCCGCGCGAGACGCACATCCTGGTCCGTCAGGAATCTGCCTTGCGCTATATCAAAATTCGAATTGCCGGCCCAGTATTCGTTCGAGCCCAGCTTGATTACAACCGGGTCGGTCTTGATGCTGCCGTAGCGTGCCTCCTCCGCGAATCCCCCTACCATTTCCGGGCTGATGGCTACCGGCAGCTGCGCCCGTTCGGCCAGGCGTTCCATCTGCTCATAGGTCAGATTCACGCGGGGCCTGTATCTGCGCCCTGCTCCTTCGACGCGCACGGCGGAGCCGCTCTCCACGGTAAACGTGGTTGACCCGAACGAGCGTATGGCGTCGGAAAAATCCGTCTCTATGACCTTTACCGCCGTAACGGCCACGATAATGGCAAAAACGCCGATTACCATGCCCAGGAGCGTGAGCGACGCGCGCACCTTGTGGCTGCGCACGGATTCCCAGGCAAGCCTTATGTATTCAAGGTTGACCACAGGCCGTGCGAGCTATTCGTATCGCAGCGCATCAATCGGACGCAAGCCGGCGGCATTCCAGGAAGGAACAATGCCAAAAACGATGCCGACGCCCACGCAGATGGCAAACGCCAGACCCACGGTAAAGGGCGACAGGTACGCCGGAAGAAAGCTGTTGATAATGGCTGAGACGCCGAGGGAAATACCAACGCCAATAAGTCCCGCTACCATGCATACCAGCACGGCTTCAATCAGGAATTGTACGAGAATGGCATTGCGGTTGGCTCCAACGGCCTTTCGGATACCGATCTCCTTGGTTCGCTCCTTTACGGTGACAAACATGATGTTCATGACGCCTATGCCGCCCACCAGGAGCGAAAGGGCCGTCAGGAATATGCCGATGGCATAAATGGTAGCCTTAACGCCGGCTATCCGCTCCCGGAATGCCTCTACCTTGTTGATCTCAAAATCCGACTCTTCCATGGCGTCCACGCCTCGTACGGCGCGCACAATGCCCGTGATCTCGTCTTCCGCCAGCTCCAGAGACTCGACGGAGGCAGCCTTGACTTCGACTGTTATGCTCCGATACCGGCCAAACAGCCGCTGGAACGTCGAGAAGGGTATCTGTATCTGCTCATCAAAAGAAAAGAGCCCCATGAACTTGCCCTGGCGCTGCAAGACCCCGATAACTTCAAACCGGTGCCCGTGAATGCGTATGCGCTTGCCCAGTGGCTGCTCCGAAGGAAAGAGCACCTCAGCCACATCCGCGCCAATAACCGCCACGTTATTTGACTTCTGCACTTCCAGTTCGTTGTACCAGCGCCCGCTCGTCAGATTTACGTCCGAAATCCGCGTGGCATCCGGAGTGGAACCTTCGATATAGACGCCGTACATGGCCCGGTCTCTATAACGTACTGGCCGGGAAGTGGCGACCGAAGGGGCCACCGCGGCAACATGGTTGGCGCGGTCGCGGATGGCATCGGCCACCTCCGGCCTGATGTCCGGCCGATTCCGGAGCGTTACCCAGTCCTGGGGCGTGCGTATCCACGGCATCTTTTCCACGTAGAGCACGTCCATGCCGAGCATGCCGAGCGAGCGCTCCAGTCCCCGCTCCAGGCCTCCGATCACGGTGAGCATGGCCGTCACCGTGACGATCCCGATGATGATGCCCAGCATGGTGAGGAAGCTGCGCAGCTTGTTGGAGAACAGCGCGCGCAGGGCGATCTGGAACCCCTCCCAGACTTCTACCAAATACTGTATCACGACCAGGCAGATATGAGCATTGCCTACGGTACGATCAAAGCACTTCGGGGTTGCGCCTGAGACGGAATCCGGCAGAGGTATCCCTGCGGAGCAGGTCGCGGCGCAGCGCGGATTCGGCACCGCGCCTTTGCGCCCGGCTCCAGGGCTGGAACCTTCGACCACAGGTTGCAATTGCGGCGGAACCCGCAGCGAGACGCCGATGTACCGAAGTCGATCTAATCCCTACCCCCGCTTCACCATGACGCTCAGGACTCTGCCATTTATTCTGGCGGCTTGCGCGATCCTGGCTCCTGCCAGCTTCGCCCAGGAGCAGTACAAGATGCTGGATACCGCATTTCCGGTGGAGGGCAAGGCCTCCCTGAAAATGCAGATACGGGATGGGGACGTGCAGGTCACCTCCGGTGACAAGAACGAATTCCGCGTTCAGGTTATAGTTGCGGCAAAAAGGGAGAAACGCGCCCGGGAGCATTTCGAGACGCAGAGATGGGATTTGTCGCAGCGTGACGGGATAGTTCGCATCGTAACGCGGCAGGCGTACAGCCGTGGCCTCAGGGCCTTCCTGAGTCGCAACGAGCCTGAGATTCGGATCGTCGTCACGACGCCACGCTCCGTGGATGTCGATCTCCATTCCTACGATGGCGACCTTGCGGTCGAAAACGTCGATGGCAACCTGAAGCTGCATACCTCCGACGGGGACATTACGGGGCTAGGGCTATCGGGGACTACGCTTAGCGCGAGAACCTATGACGGAAACATTACCGTGGATACGGCGGAATTCAGGGACCTGGTCGCGCGCACGTCGGATGGCAACATTTCGCTTGGGAATGCCACTGCCGGGAAGGTCGAATTGCGCACATACGACGGCGACATTGCGTTTGATGACGTAAAAGGCGACCTGCAAGGCACAACCTCGGACGGCAACATCACGGCTGCAGGCCTTTCGGGCTCCAGATTTGAAGCTGTCACGTACGAAGGCAGCATCGACGTGGAATCTGCCAACTCGTGGAACCTGGTAGCCCGCTCTTCGGAAGGACATATTCTGGTGGATTCGCTTGCCTCCCAATCCAGTAGCATTACTGCGTCGGACGGGACCATATTTGTTGACCTGGCAATTCTGGGAACCGTAAAGCTGCGGGCATCGGACGGCGACATCATAGTAGAGATGCCTACCGAACGGGCCGCGTCCCTGGATCTGCGGGGCAACAGCATTCAACTGGACTGCTGTCCTGCTCCGGCCTTCGAAGGACGCTGGGAAAAGCGGCGCGTGGAGGGCCGCCTGAACGGCGGCGGAGCGTTGCTGCAGGCCACTGCGTACGACGGCGCCGTACGGCTTCTTGGACAGTAGCCTGCAGTGCTCATCATGGTCCTGGTGCGCGGCCATCCAAGGATGCTGCGGGCACGTGTATGCAGGCGGCATTTCCCTGTCACTGCGCGGCCCGGGGCCCGGCCAAACGGATCCTGCGAGGCCTGTCCGGCAACCTGACGAACCAGCTATTGCGAGAGAGCCTTGAATCGTTTTCAGATCATGCTGGAATTCTGGCAGTTCCTGCGCGTGCGCAAGAAGTACTGGCTTGCGCCGATTGCGCTCGTGCTGCTCTTGCTTAGCCTGCTCATTGTGGTGACGCAGGGATCGGCACTGGCACCGTTCATCTACGCGCTGTTTTGATTGCGCCGGGTCCTATCTGTAGCGCTTTGGCCTGCGCCACGCGTCCGCTCACAGGACCGACTGGAGCCGCGGATCAATTGAACACGCCGCGTTTCGCCGTCAAGATGCGGCCGGCAGTTCAGATGCACGGTCCGGACCGTCCCGAAGCACATGCCTTTCGAGCAGCGCCATCGGTACGTCGGCGATAAATCGGCTGGGTTCGGTCATCCCACCGCGCACTTCGTCATGCAGAGGATAGGATATAATCAGGTCCTCCTCTGCTCGCGTGATGGCCACGTACAGCATCCGGAGTTCCTCGTCCAGTGATTCCTGATCCGACAGCGCGAAGCTGCTCGGCATGACACCGTCCAGTGCGCGGATAATGAACACGTGCCGGAATTCCAGTCCCTTGGCCGAGTGGATGGTGGAAAGCACCAGCGGCAGCTCGTCGCGGTCGGCCTCACGGTCATGTCGCTGGACATCGTCTATAGGATCCAGTGCCAGCGCCGAAAGGAAATCCCGCCGGCTGCCGTACGTGCAGGCGATGCCTGCAAAATGCATCACTTCCTCCCAGCGCTTGCCGGCATTGTCGTACTTGCGCAGACAAACGGGTTCGTAATGCTGCAATACCGCCTCCACTTGTGCGGCAAGCGGCAGGTCGGGGCTGGCGGCACGGCGCAAGGCGCCTACGAGGGCGGACATTCTGGGCGAGACTTTGGCTTTCGCAGGGTCCAAATCCGACATGGCCTCGGCCATCCGCCGCGCCTTGACGCTGCCGTGCCCGCAGAGTCGCGCAAGGCGGAACCAGGAGGCGGCATCCCTCCCGTTTTCCAGCACTTTCAGGTAGGCCAGAAAATCGCGGATGTGGGCCGCCTCCAGCAGGCGCACTCCGCCGCGCTTGACGTACGGAATATTCCTGCGATCCAACTCGATTTCCAGTTCAAATGAATTGGATCCCGCCCTGAACAGCACGCCTATTCGATTGAGCGATACGCCCATCTCCCGCAGTTCAAGGATCTCTTGCGCAACGAAACAGCTCTCATCGTTTGGACTTCTTGCCAACACGAGTGCCGGTGCCTCGCCCTTCGGTTTCACCCTTGTGTACAGCTCCTTGCCGTAGCCCGTCGCCGCCTGGCCGAGCACATGGTTTGCCAGATCAAGAATGGGCTGAGTTGACCGGTAATTTTGCTCCAGCTTGATGATCTTCGTGCCTTCGAACCGCTCCGGAAAGGCGAGAATATTGCGGTAATCAGCGCCGCGGAAGCGGTAAATGCTCTGGGCATCGTCACCGACAGCCATCACGTTGCCGTGCTCGGAGGCAAATCGTTCGACCAGCACCGCCTGCAGGTGATTGGTATCCTGGTACTCGTCTACCAGCACATGAAAGCACCGGCTGGAAATCTGTGCTCCGATGGATGGATGGCGATCAAAGAGGACAAGAGTGTTGACGAGAAGGTCGTCGTAGTCCATCTGATTGTGGCGACGCTTGTAGTCGGCGTAGGCCATGCGCAATTGCCGCAACTGGGGCAGTTGCGGCACGTATCGTACGTGATGTGCCTCCACGACGGCTTCAAGCGACAATTGCCTGTTGACGGACGCTGAAAACATGGCCCTTATCGCCTCCTTTCGGGGAGCCCGCACCGAGGAGCCTGAAAAGACGCGGGCGCGGAGCACGTCAATAACATCCGCCGCATCTCCCGAATCCAGGATGGTGAAGCCATCCCGGAATCCGATCAGCGACGCGTGCTTGCGCAGCAATCCCAGGCAGAAGCGATGAAACGTGCCCCCGCGTACGCCGCTGCACCTTCCATCGAGCAGATCGGCCGCCCGATCCAGCATCTCGCGGGCGGCCCGGCGGGTAAACGTGAGCAGAACAATGCCCTCGGCTGGCACGCCCGTCTCCACGAGATAGGCCACGCGGTAGACAAGCGTCCGCGTCTTGCCGGTACCCGCACCCGCCACCACCAGGAAGGCACCGGCGCCCGCGGTGGCAGCTGCGCACTGCTGCCCGTTGAGCCTCGAGGCGTACTCTATCGAAAGGCGGGGCCCCGCATCGCGTGCTTCGCGCCTGAGAACAAACTGGCGGGCCATGTTTTGCCTCGCATCACGCTACCTGTCGACCAAGGTAGCACCGTGGCTTCCGAACGGGAATTCGGCGCAGGGCCTCGGAGGCACCATTTCCCGGGGCCCTGCCCTGTATTTCGTATCTTGCGCTGCAGAGCAAATGCACTGCTCTCGGCGGATTTTGGCCACGCCGCGCACCGCTCATGGGCAAGATAATAGCAATCGCTAACCAGAAGGGTGGTGTCGGAAAAACTACGACGGCCATCAACCTGTCCGCTTCGCTGGCGGCATCGGAGTATCCTACGCTCGTGCTGGACATGGATCCGCAGGCCAACTGCACGTCCGGCCTGGGCTATGAGTCCCGGCGCGTCAATGACTCCGCATACGAGATTCTTATCGGCAAGACCAACGTGGAGGACGCGATACTGCCCACGTCCCTTCCCAATCTTGACATCATTCCCAGCGACATCAACCTGGTAGGGGCAGAAATCGAGATGGTCGAGGTGGCGGCCCGCGAGCGCATTCTGGCGCGTGCGCTGAGCAATATCCGGAGCCGTTACGACTTCATAATTATCGACTGTCCGCCGTCGCTGGGCCTGTTGACCCTCAACTCGCTCACGGCTGCCGATTCCGTACTCATTCCGGTCCAGGCGGAGTACTTTGCACTGGAGGGGCTGGGGCAGCTGCTCAACACGATCAAGATCGTCCGCCGCAGACTCAACCCTGCGCTGGAGATAGAGGGTGTGCTGCTGACGCTATTCGATACGCGGCTTCGCCTCTCTAACCAGGTTGCTGCCGAGGTGCAGCGTTACTTTGGAGCCAAGATGTTCCGCACCATCGCGCAGCGCAATGTGCGCGTGGCGGAAGCCCCCAGCTTCGGCAAGCCGGTGCTTCTGCATGACGCCCGGTGTATCGGAGCCCGCAACTACATGGCACTTGCCAAGGAAGTCGTGGTAAACAATCCGCGATTCCTGGATCCGAGGGCGCCACGCAGGAGGCCGGATTTGGACATTTCGGCCAGCGGGGAGAGACCTGCATTCAGTTCACCGGCAACTACGCAGCCAGGCGCAAGAGATACCGACCAGCAATAACGCCTAGACGGCATGGCCTCGAACAAACCAGCGCTGGGACGCGGCCTGGGAGCCCTGCTCCAGGAAGAGGGTCCGCTCCGTTCCCAGCAGCAGCCCGTTGGCAGTTCGTTCGAGATCGAGATCCAGAAAATTCAGAGCAACCCGTATCAACCCCGGCTGGATTTCGATCAGGAAGCGCTGCAGGCCCTGGCCAAGTCCATCCGGCAGCTAGGCATTATTCAGCCCCTGACCGTGCGACTGCTCGCGCACGACCGCTTTGAGCTCATTGCCGGTGAAAGACGCCTCAGGGCAGCCAAGATAGCCGGTCTTGATCGCGTGCCCGCCTACGTACGCACGGCCGATACGGAAGAGATGCTGGAAATGGCCCTGGTAGAGAATGTTCAGCGGGAAGATCTGAATCCCGTGGAGGTTGCCCTGGGCTACCAGCGCCTTGTCTCCGAGTGCGGCCTGAGGCAGGACCAGGTGGCCAGACGCGTTGGAAAGACGCGCCCAGCGGTCACCAATACATTGCGTCTATTGCGGTTGCCGCCACGCATCCAGGCCGCGTTGCGCGAGCGTAAGCTGACAGCAGGCCACGCCCGGGCGTTGTTGGGACTGTCTGACGATGTGCTTCAGCTGCAGCTCATGGAGGCGAT
The DNA here is from genome assembly GCA_964639665.1 of uncultured Rhodothermaceae bacterium. Lineage (GTDB taxonomy): Bacteria > Bacteroidota > Rhodothermia > Rhodothermales > Bin80 > CAZXEU01. The sequence goes on from CAZXEU010000093.1 coordinate 10,313, forward strand.
CCTGAGCGAGCAGCTCTCTGTCCGCCAGGTGGAGCGCCGCGTGGACCGGCTCAACTCCAAGCCGTCGCCTGGCCCCGCCAGGCCATCGGAGAGAACGCTCCTGGAACTTCAGAAGTACGAGCATAACCTGCGCACCAGATACGGCACCAAGGTTCGTCTCCTGCATGATACCAGCGGCAAGGGAAAGATCGAACTGCACTATTTCTCGGCGGATGAACTGGAGCGCGTGCTTGAGCTCTTGCTTGGCTAGCACGCCGCGGCCGCCGGCCCTGCGCCTGGCGCTGCGCACCAGCACCTTGTGTCTCACAATGCTGGGCATCACGGGCACGGCCATCGCGCAGCCGGACACCACCTTCAGCGCAGATCGGCGCCCGCAAAAGGCCCTTGTTCGCGCTCTGATGCCCGGATGGGGCCAGCTCTACAATCGCCAGTACCTGAAGATACCCTTGGTCTACGCCGGGCTGGGGCTGATCGGAGCCGGCGCTGCGTACGCCAATGGCCGGTACCTCCGGTATCGGCACGCCTATCTGTTCACGGCTCGCGAGGATGATGCCGGCCAGCCCGTGTTCCCGGAATATGCCCGGGACTACGCTCTGCTGCTGTCAGAACTGGGCCTGCCACCCGAGAGCTCGCTTGACGCCCAGGAAATCGCCCGCCGCAGAGCGCGCCTTGAGCCGCAATTCCGCACCCAGCGCGACAGTTTTCGACGCAACCGTGACCTTCTGTACATTGGCATCGGCATATGGTATGGGCTCACCATACTGGATGCCTTCGTAAGTGCGCAACTATTCGAATTTGACGTCGGCGAAGACCTGGCTCTTAGCATGGCCATTCAGCCGGGCCCAGCCGGCATGTCGGCGACCATTGTGCTCTACAGATAACGGATGGTTAGAATAGGGCACACGCCCGGGAGCAATGGCCGACACCGCGGCTACCGCGGTGTGGCCATGGCAGCTTTCCTCCGGGAACGAGTCTGCGGCCTTTGGTTTTGCGGCGGCGTGACG
>CAZXEU010000094.1:0-5902 GCA_964639665.1 uncultured Rhodothermaceae bacterium
ATTGGCTGCCGACGACACCCTGGTGATACGGACAGTGGCCGATTCCGCCGCCATCTTCAACTACTACGTTCGCAGCAGCCGGGCGAGCACCAATGCCGGCGACGGGGAGCTCGCGCTAGCCGCACTGGACCGCGCCGAAGCGTGGGTGCGTGCGGCAGGTGACCTTGAACTGGTAGCGGGCGACCGAAGCTGGATCCTTTGGGACGGGGGCAACCTGGCAACTCGCGGCATATGGGACTCGCTACTGGTGCTGAGCGAATCAGACGCGCAGGCAGCGGCAGCCGGGATACGGGCCTTGCTGCCGGAAATCTCGAGGGAGTCTGCACGTGCGGAAGTGCGGCACCACCTGGCGCTGCTCTATCACGCCCTCGGCCGCGACGAAGAAGCGCTCGAACTGCTTCGCCAGTTGTGGCTGGAGTTGGACGACGCGGATTTCACGTCGGCGGCGCATCGCATCCTGGAGGACTACGGTATACTGCTATTCAACTTGGGGATGGAGCGAAAGCTCTCCGGTGACCGCGTGGCCGCGCTGGCATATCTGCTCCAGAGCGAGGAGACCGGGTATTCGGGAGCCGCCCGCTCGGCCCTTGAGGTGGCGCTGCTGCTCCACAACAATGTGGAAGCGGCTCACCAGGCAGCATTGCGGTCCGCCGACCGGATGGATCAGCTGGATGAAGACGCGCAACGGCAGCTTCTTAGATTCATGGTGGAACTGGAGCGGCGCCGGGGCGCGCGCGAAGCGGCGTTGAAGTACCTCCGGCGGCTGCGGGACGTCGGGCTGAATTAATGGGGAAGGTTGTGAATTCGGATGCCGTCCATATGCTGATTCGGGCCGCCAACTGAGCTGTTTGTCTGAGTCTACGTCTTCGACTACGTGCGCTGCTCCGCGTTAATTGCAGCTCGCAAGCGGGTAGCGTCGCTGTGGCATGAGCAAGCCAATTGGGGCCGGAGGCCCGTGAGTCCGGCTACGAGGTAGCGGGCCGCCCACAAATACTAATGCCATGCATGACGTCCGGCAATGGCCAGCGGCTGGCCGTAGTCGTGCCCGGACTCAGGCGCGAAAGACTCAAGATCAGGTGTGGCAGAGTAGCGTGGCCATGCGGCAATGGCATGCGGCTTGCTCCGCGTATGCGTATATAGGGGGAGAAACTCGCAGCTCCTTGCGCCCCAAGAATGAAAAGCCACAACAACCACGGCGGGCCCTGCCCTGCACCAGGGCCGCGGGCGAGGAGAAGCAATGGGGAATCAGTCGTTGCCGCCGATCGCTACCCCAGCCGGATTGTCTGCCTGACCGACGAAACCACGGAAGTTCTGTATCTGCTGGGTGAAGAGCGCCGCATCGTGGGGATTTCCGGAACCACGAGGCGTCCACCCAGGGTGCGAACGGAAAAGCCCATAGTATCCGCATTTACTACTGCGAAGATCGACAAGATTCTGGCACTCGAGCCGGACCTCGTGCTCGGCTTCTCCGACCTGCAGGCGGACATTGCCGCGGATCTGATTCGTCGGGGCCTGAACGTCCATGTGTTCAATCAGCGCTCCATTGAGGAAATACTGTCCATGATCTGTCAGCTGGGGGCCATGGTGGGGGCCGCGGACAAGGCCGAGGCTCTCTCGAACAGCCTTTCTGCGCGCATCGACACGCTGCGCAGGAGGGCAAATGCTCTGCCGTGCAGGCCGAGAGTGTATTTCGAGGAATGGCATGATCCGCTGATTACCGGCATTCGGTGGGTAGCTGAGCTGGTGGAAATTGCCGGGGGCATTGACTGCTTCCCCGAGCATTCCGGTCAGCTCTTGGCCACGGATCGCGTGGTGGCTGATCCACTGGAGGTGGTGCGCCGAAGGCCCGACATCATCATCGCTTCCTGGTGCGGACGCAAGTTTCGGGCAGACCACGTACGCGCGCGGCCCGGATGGGAGCGCATTCCCGCACTGGTACATGGCGAGCTGCATGAAGTCAACTCCACGCAGATTCTCCAGCCAGGGCCAGCGGCGCTCACGGATGGTCTGGACTCCCTGGTGTCGATTGTCGAAAACTGGGTCGCAAAGCAGTAAGCGCCAAAGGGGACGTCAGGTCTCACGCTTTCGCGACCGAGGCCCTGCGCAATCGACGTCCGCTCTTAGTGCTCCAGGCGTCGGGCAGAAATGAATGGCGTCAATTCGCTGGCCCTGGGGAAGCCGCGATCGGCCGGAGAAGGAGCTTCCCAGTCGGAGTGGCAGGCCTCTATTTCGATGAGGCCGTCGGAATGAAAGGTCAGAAATGTATATAGCGCGTGCGTGTAATGGGCCATGCTCCCATATTCCGCCCCTACCCAATAGTAGGAAGCGCTGTTAATCCACAAATAGTGAATTCCGTTCTTGCGCACATGCCGATCGATGTGGTGATGGCCGCAAAAGCAAGCCACTACCTTGCCATCGGTCGCTTGGCGGTTATGCTCCTCCAATACGGCCTCAATGGCCCTACTGGCCTCGGGCATGGACGTTGGCATGCCAAGACCCTGGTGGACGAATACCACTGCCGGAAGGTCTGACGAGGCAAGGTCTTCGCGAAGCCACGCGAGCTGAGCGTCATCAGCGTAGCCGCGCAGCGAGGCATCCACGTAGAAATTTGCTTCGCTGTAAGGCGTAAATCCTTGGTCCGCCTTCAGATTGTTTCGGTCAAGAACAACCACGTGGTTAGGACCAAAATCGAAGGAGTAGAAGCGACCTGGCATGCCCCACGTTTGCACGATGGCATCCTTGTGGACAAAGTCCATGTCGTGGTTGCCGAGCACATGGTAACTCGGGCCTGCGAACGAATTCCAGAGATCCTGACACTCTTCGCTCTCATTCGTGCCATAATTGAAATCACCCATTTGGAGAATAGCATCAGGTTTACGCTCGGCGACGGCTCGCATAAACGTTTCCAGCCGCTCCATCGCCCGTGGCGCGAGGCCGTGATGCAGATCTGCTATTACGCCAAGACAAACGGAATCCGTGCGGGCGGCGCGAAGGCTCGCAGGAAAAAAGAGGCAGCCTGTACCAATCTGCAGCAGCTCCCGGCGTGATATTCGTCGTGGCATAGTCTCCCTGGTGCGATTAACTCGGACACGCGTCGGAATGTGTGGCCATGGTGCTTCCGGGTTACGCGTTCCGGGTCAGTCCAAGGTACGATTGCTGGTTGATTGTAGCCCGAAACGTCGATGCTCTGTCCGCTCACTCAGCCACAAGACAGGTGCGGCACCCGATTGGCCGCGTCTACCCGCTGGCGGTGGAATCAGGCCGACCTGGGATAGCGCAATTAAATCCCTGGCTCAGAGCTCAACCCAGCAGCTCAAAATCCGCCAGCCTGTAACCCACGCCTGTCACGGACAGCACGTGCCGCGGCTTTTTCGGGTTTTCGTCGAGCTTGCAGCGTAGCGAGTAGGTGTGGCGGTCGATAGTGCGCGTTTCGATCGAGGCCGGGATCTTGAGCACCTTGACATTGAATTCCGCGCGTGAGACGGCCTTCCCCTGGCGGTGTGCCAGGTGCCGAAGCACCGCCCATTCCAGCGGTGTGAAATGCAGTTCGTCTTCGCCCCGGAAGGCCAGGTACTTCTCGAAGTCCACCACTGCGCCTCCGACACGAATTCTCTTCGGCTTGGGCCTGGTGCCGCCGCCGCGCCGCCTCACGGCATTGGCGCGTGCGAGCAGCTCCCGGCTGCTGAAGGGCTTGGGCAGGTAGTCGTCCGCGCCGAGATCGAGGCCGCGCACGCGGTCAGACTCCGTTCCCATGGCTGAAACCATGATAATGGGCGTACGCACGCCTGCCTGGCGGGCGCGGCGCAGCACTTCGAACCCGTCCAGGCCGGGCATCACGACATCGAGCAGGACCACGTCGAATGGAGCGCCGTCCAGCAGCAGACTGGCCGCGTCCTCGCCGTTTTCGGCGATCACGACGTCGTATCCGGCCTTGGTCAGCGTGTGGTCGATGGCATTGTACGTGTACCAGTGATCGTCCGCGACGAGGGCGCGGGGCGGAGCTTCAAAGGGGATTTTCTTTTCTGCTTTGACTTTTCCTAGCATGGCTTGTGTTGCTGTTTGATTGAGGTCTCCTTGGCTGTTCCCATCGGCAGCAGCACACGGAACGTACTGCCGCTGCCATGTGTGCTCTCCACTTCCATGTGCCCGCCGTGGGCCTCTACGATGTCCCGTGCAATGGAGAGGCCAAGCCCCTTTCCGTTGTCACTCTCTTCTGCATTCACGCGGTAGTACGCTTCGAAGAGGCGCTTCCGATGCTTGTTGGCAATGCCGCGTCCCCGATCCGTGATTTCGAGTATGGTGAAGGGTGCAAGCGGACGGCGCGCCTCGTAGATACGGACGGATATGGTGTGGGGCCGGCTATACTTGACGGCGTTGTCCAGAAGGTTGGAAAGCACGCGGGAGAGTGCGCTGCGGTCGGCCACTACCGGCCGGAGCGTGTCCGGAGCATCCAGCAGGAATGCGTATCCCCGGCCGCTGTACATTTGCCGATAGTGCTCCAGCGTGTCGGCGAGCAGACACCGGAGCGAGAGCCTTTGCACGTGCAACTGGGCATGCGGGGCGTCCTGTTCTTTCTTGCTGCCCACGCTGTCGGCCATCTGGGCCAGGCGGCGCACCTGGTCTGCTATCATTTCGTGGAAAGTGGCACGTTCCGGGTCGTCGTGTGCCATCTCACTGAGGAGGCTGTTGTAGAGCTCGATTGCGCCGAGCGGCGTCTTCATGTCGTGAGAGAGCGCGGCGGCATCCTGCGACCGGAGGGAAGGCTCCGGTCGCCGGGAGAGGGGGCCGGTTCTGGCCTGGTTCTGGCGATGCGTGGTGGACATGTGTCGGGAATGGGCTAGGGGCGGTGTAGGGGCATGGTGTGGCTAGTCGTGGATGCCGGCGAGGTACCAGACGTCCTCGGCGCGGCTGCGACAGCAGATGAGATAGACACCGTGATCGGTGACCACCTCGTAGTAGACGTGGCGGGCCTCTTTGTCCCACCACGCGGTCTGCACGATCCAGGTGCGCAATATGCGCTGTATGACATAGGTTCGGCCCGGATGCCGCGAGCGCCTAAACGCGAACGGTCGCGGTCCCGAGCAGCGAACCTGAATGGCTTCCTTCAGATGTTTCATGTTTCTGACTTATAAAGCTGTCGCGGCCTCCTCCCATTTGCAGATGGCCTCCGTATCCACCCAGCACCTGGGGAAGGGGCCAGGCCTGCAGGATGATTAGGGCGCGCCATCGTCCCTGGGCCTGGAGCTGGCCCGCGATGACCACGGCCGGAGCCTGCAGGGCCTGCCGAAGCCGGTCTACCTGTTTGGGATAGACGATGCCCTGCACTACGCCTGTCTCGTCCTCGAGCGTGACAAAGACGACGCCCTTGGCTGTTGGCGGCCGCTGCCGCATGATGACGCGGCCGGCTACGCGCGCAAAGCCCTGGTCATGCTGTTGCAACTCCTCTATGGAGCTCACCCGCAGGGCGCGTAGCGCAGCGCGTGCGGAGGCCACGGGATGCACGGTGCTCGTGCCGGTGGTCACAAGATCCCAGGAGAGGCGCTCTTCGGCCCTTATCGGTGGCAACTGCGGGATGTCCTCCTCTTCTATGGCATACCTTCCAAAGAGCCGTGCGGGGGCCTCGCCTCCGGGTGTGCCGTGGCGTTGCTCCAGGACGCCGATCTCCCACAGGGCCCGCCGCCGGTCGCCGGCCAGGTCGTCCAGGGCGCCGGCCATGGCCAGTGCCCGAAACTGGTCGTGGTCCAGTGCAGCGCGGCAGTACAGGTCCTCCACAGACCGGAAGGTACCCGCCGTCAGCCGTGCCCACAGTATTTCGGCGGCGTCGTCGGCGGACAGGCCTGCCACCACGCGCAGCGGGCGGCGAATGCACAGACGCCCGCCTTCGTCGCGCTCTAGGCTATAG
>CAZXEU010000095.1:0-6762 GCA_964639665.1 uncultured Rhodothermaceae bacterium
CGTAGAAGCAGGACCTGCGCATCCTTTACCATCTCGCTTGTGGACTGACCGAACAAACCGGCCGGTCCACTCACAAGACGACGTCAAGTCCCGTTAATTCTAATTGTCGTCGCCGTTAATTCTAAATGTCGCCAATCAGGCGGGCTTCGACAGCCTCACTATAGACATGCGGATCAACAGACGACATTAGATTGGGCAACCAGTCGCGAAACTGGTTGTTTCCAGCCTCGAAACCACCCTCCGGCTTCTCGTATCCCAACCGCTCTGTGCCAAAAGGAATTGAGGCACGCCGGTACATCTGAGGTGTAGGCGTGGCGGGGTCAAGCGGCGGGGATGGTCAGGTAATCCAGTCTGATCAGTCCATCATCAGATAAAGCGCGTCCGCCCACTTACGTACCGTTGACTTATTCTTCTGCATGACCGCTCCCGTCCTGACACTGAATTAGCTGGGGCGGTTACTCGCACGGGTACGGCATGGGCTTCCGGTCCTCGGCTTCACTCGCGGACGCGCTACCGCACTTCGGACGGTACCGGATTCCGTTCTTCCACCCAAGCAGTTCAATCCGCCCAGCCGCCGCTTCTTACGTAACAAGCCGTTCAAAGAGCTGGGTCAAACTCTTGGCGTTACCCATTTTGCCACGCTACTACACCCGGCGCTTGCGCAAGACTTATGCCGGCAGGCCCGTCATGCCAATTTCCTTGATCCCCACTCGATGGCGAGCTGTGCACGCTCCGCACCAAGTAGGGCCGTGATGCGCCGATAACACCAGGTGTCGCCAGCCTGAGAACTCGCCTCCTGGGCAGGCTGGCAGCCGGTTCGCTCCTGCCAGACATCACTGCACCGACCAACTGCGTCGTGACAAAGGCCTTGGGACATGGAAAGGGGCGAGACCCTGCGTGCGGCGCGGCAACTGCGCCCCGGCACACGGGTTGTTTGAGCGGAGTGAAGTTTCGCGGCGACTCCGGCGCACGTAGCGCCTTGAACCGCATATTTTGTGTAGCAAGGCCGTGCTCCCAACCTGAGCACCCTGGAGCTTCATTGCATCAACGCGGGGTACCATGACGTCCATGCGAATGCCGCTGCTTTGGGTGCCGCTGATCTTGTTGGCATCGTGGGCCCAAGCCCAGGGTCAGAACCGTCCTTCCATCAATGGCTGGCCTGAGAATGCAACGGATGTTGCAGCCGACAAGAACCTGGCCAATGCACGGAGGGCATGGCAGTTCGCTCCCTATTCTTCTCGGCACAATGCTGCGGACCTTCACATTCTTGGCCTGCCAAGGGTGGCCCGCCCGTTTGCTCCTGTCTTCCGCATGCCGGATCCGGGAGCGGATACGGTGTCGGTCGCGGAGCGCACCGATGCAGCCATTTCCGTGGGCTACGGCATGCAGCGGAGCGAAATGATATCAGGATCGGTAGCGTCCATCGACATGGCTGCCATCAGGCGGTCGACTTCGGCGACCCTGGAAGGTGCCCTGCAAGGAGCCGCGGCTGGCGTGGCCGTGACCTCAAGCGGCGCGCCCGGCGAGACCCCCGAAGTCCGCATCCGCGGCATTGTCTCCTTTGGCAATAACGACCCGCTTTACGTCATCGATGGCGTGCCCGTAGACCATATCCTCGATTTCAACGTCCGGGAATTCGCGTCGGTACAGGTCCTGAAAGGCGGCGCGGCCTCGGCCATCTATGGAACGCGTGCGTCTCGCGGTGTCGTCCTCATCACCACCAGGCGCGGCGAGCGGGCAACAGGACTGCACGTGGACTACGAAGGATCGGCAGGAGTGGCCAACATCCATCGGCGGTGGGAGGTACTCGGCCGAGAGGACTACCAGGACCTCGTGAACGAGATGCTGGAGAGGGCGGGTACAGACCTCCTGCCGGCCAATGATCCGACTTCAGCCGCCTACATAAGCGACGTGGACACCGACTGGCAGAACGAGGCGCTCGAGCCCGGCATGATGATGCGGCACGACCTTGCCATCTCCGGCGGCAGCGATGCCAGCCGTTACAGCTTCACTGCAGGATACCTGGGCCAGGAAGGTCACATGAAGGGTCCGGGGCCATACTACGGTCGGTATTCGGTCCGCATCAATTCCGACCACGTGATGGGCCGGCTCTCTTTCGGTGAAGCCGCCTATTTCGCCAATTCGCACACTATCCGGCAGGAATCGCTGCACGAGATCTCGCTCATCAACAACATGATCAAGGCCATCCCTACCGTGCGGGTCTACGATGAAAGCAGGCTTGGCGGATATGGTGGACCGGATCCCGGAATTGACCGCGCGATTACGCTTAATGTTGTCGGTGTCAACAACATCGTGCAGAGCCAGGACAACGCCAACCGGTTCCTTGGCAACCTCTGGGGAAGATTCGACCTTCTGGAAGGCTTGAGCTACAAGCTCAATTTCGGGTACGACATGCGCCAGAGCGAGGATTTCCTGTTCGTTCCCCAGTTCGACATGGGCTACTTCTTCATAGAATTCATCGGCCGACTCACCCAGCTCGAGCGACGCCGGGAAACCACGCTCCTGGAGCATACGCTGCGCTATGCGCGCTCATTCCGGGGACATGATTTCGAAGTGCTCGCTGGAAGCACGCAGGAAGAGTCCAACTACGAACATGTGGGAGGCTACTCCGAGGGCTATGCCAACAGCGAATTCAGGACGCTAGAGGCTGCGACGGAGGGGAATTCGCCGCTGCACTACAGGTCGGACAATACCCTGCGCTCGCTTCTGGCGCGTGTATTTTATGCCTACCGCGGACGATTCCTGCTGGCGGCCAGCGTGCGCCGGGACGGCTCCTCCCGCTTCAGCCCGGAACACCGGCACGGCGTCTTTCCGGCTGTCTCGCTGGGATATCGCCTTGCCGATCCGTCGCTCCTCAAGCTACCCTTTGTCGATGCCGTCAAGGTCCGCGGCAGCTATGGCATCACGGGCAACCATGATGTCGGGGACTATACTGCTTCGGCGCTGGTGAACACCTTCGCGCTGTACAGTTTCGCCGACCGGCCAGCCCCCGGGGCCACGCAGGTCACCCTGGCCAACGAAGACCTCAGATGGGAGAGGACAGAGCATTGGGACGTGGGGCTCGACGCGGAGCTGCTGGATTCTAGGGTGCTCTTGACAGCGGATTACTTCCGGAAAAAGAGCACGGACATCCTTCTTGCCGTTCCCGTTCCGCAGACGACCGGTTCCGTTTCCAATCCGGCCGTCAATGCCGGCTCCGTGCTCAATTCTGGGCTGGAGTTTACGCTCACCTACCGCAATAAGGGGTCCGCGGCATTTGGCTATGACATCGCGGCCAATCTCACTACGTGGAACAACGAGGTCCTGTCCCTTGGCGAGCGGCAAGCCATATGGGGACGGGCGAGCAAGACCTGTGCCAGGGGCGATGCGGGATGCGCGGGGGGCGGAGAAATCGGGCAGATCTACGGCTGGGTAACCGATGGCCTCTTCCAGGCGCAACACGAAGTTAATTCGCACGCCTTTCAGAGAGCCGGCACGGCTCCCGGCGACATTCGGTTCAAGGACCTGAACGGAGACGGATTCATTAAGCAGGATGACAGGGCATTCCTGGGAAGTGCCATCCCGGATTTCTACTATGGATTCTCGGCCGGATTGCGGTACCGGCAGCTGGACCTGACCATGTTCATGCAGGGCACGTACGGCAACAGGATTTTCCACTTGCAAAGGTCCATCTTGGAGAATATGGGCAGATTCAATAACCACTCCACCGCAGTGCTGGACCGCTGGTCGCCGGACAATACCGATACCGACATGCCCCGGGCTTTTTTCCGGGACCCGAACGGCAATAGCCGCATCTCCGACCGGTTCGTGGAAGACGGCTCCTATCTGCGGATCCAGGATGTTACGGTCGGCTTTACGTTGCCATCGCGCCTGAGCACCAGAATCGGGGCATCGCGTGCACGCCTGTACGTTAGCGGCCACAACGTGCTGACACTGACACGCTACAGCGGCCTTGATCCCGATTTGGGGGATGACGGAGACGAAGTGGACAACGATGCGCTGTTCAGCCGCGGATACGACAGCGGCGCCTGGCCCCATCCGCGCATATTTCGGGCCGGCGTGCAGCTGCGCTTCTAGCGGAGCGTCCGAGGCCGCTGCATTAATGACCCGGTAAGGCAATGACCCTGCGTGGATCCACCGTGCTGATCGCGGCGCTGGCCATGCCGCTGGCCGGATGCGACGAGGATTTCCTCGTGCGAAGCAATCCGAATGAACTGACCACAGGTACGTTCTGGAACACGGCGGACGATGCTAAGAGGGCCACAAATGCGGCCTACGAGAGCATGACCTACGAGGGCATGTACATGCGCATGATGCATGTGCTGCAGGACTTTCGAGGAGACGATACCGCCGGCACCAGCCCGTGGGCCGCGTTCCAGTTTGCCGGAGAATTCAGATTGCGGACGACGGAGGAAAGTCCTGCCTGGGCCTGGCGGGATGCATACCAGGGTGTTTACCGCACCAATCAGGTGCTGCACTACGTGCCAGCCATTGACATGGACGCTGCCTTGAAAGAGAGGCTGCTGGCGGAGGCCCGCTTCCTGCGGGCATTCTACTATTTCCACCTTGTCAAGATGTTCAACAACGTTCCCCTCGTGCTAACGCCGGCAGTTTCGGATGGGGACTACTTCCAGCCCCAGGCGCCGCCAGCGGATGTGTGGAACCAGATCGGCGCAGACCTGCAGCGGGCTCAGGCCGCCCTGCCGCGCAGCTACGGCGAGGACATCGGCAGGGCTACATGGGGGGCAGCAACAGCCTATCTGGGCGTAGCCCACCTGTTCAACCGGCGCTGGCAGGATGCCGACGAGGAGTTCAGGAAGGTCATCGATTCCGGCCTCTATCGCCTGGTACCGGACCCGCGCCACAACGGATCCCCGGAGAATGAGAACAATGCGGAGTCTATTTTCGAGATTCAGTTTTCGCGGGAGGTCGGTGGCTTGCAAAGCGGCGGAGCGGGCGTCCCCGGGCCCGACTGGAGCGAGACGCATGCCCGGTCCAACACTTACGCCCCAGCGGGCTTCGGCAGATCGGATGCCGTGCCGGCCCGCGGGCTGTATGAAGCGTTCAAGGTGGAGCCCACTGCAGACGGCCGTGACGATCCGCGCCTCTACGCCACGATGTTCTATCACAGGCAGGGCATGACTGTGTACGGGGTGCCGTTCGAGGAAGCCTACGCCTCGGACCTGAGCCAGGTGTTCTGGCGCAAGTATGAGAGCGACACCCCCGGCGGCCACGAGCATGACGCGCGCTCCGACATCAACATCCGCGTCATGCGCTACGCTGATGTCTTGCTCATGTACGCAGAGACCCGCAACGAATTGGGCGACCAGGCAACTGCTGCGCGCTATGTCCAGATGGTTCGAAGCAGGGCCGGGCTGCCGGACAGGGAAGCAGAGTTTGCTTCCCTGTCCCAGGGTGCCATGCGCGATCGCATAGCTGCGGAGCGCTACCTGGAGCTGGCTGGCGAAGGGAAGCGCTTTGACGACATCAGGCGGTGGGGCTGGCTTGAAGATCCGGCAAGGCTGGCCGAACTTATGGCGCGCGACGACGAATATGCAGGGTATATTCCGGGCCGGGAATGGCTCCCAATACCCCAGGCCGAGCTGGACATCAATCCGCTGCTTAAGCAGAATCCGTCGTACTGAACAGATGATTTGCAAGAGAACGTTGCCGCAACAAGGCGGAATGCGCATCCCACATTTGAACTGTCGCCCAGTCCGCCGCACGCTCGCCGCCAACTTTCTGACGAGGTTTTCTGCATGCGCGAGCCGGATGCGGTCATGCGCGCAAATGACTGCGTGCTTCCTGCCGGACGAGCGGCACTCGCGAATGTCTGCAGACAAATTCCATTCATAACCAATCGTTGTTATTGACCGTGGCTGAACCTATCGAGGATATTGCGGGACCGGCAGCCTCGCCGACCCAGGGCCTGGCGCCCCAACCCATTCTGCAGCCAGGTTCCAAGGTACCGACGCTGGGCGTCATTGTAGCCAACCGGGGCTTCTTTCCGGATCATCTTTGCGTATCAGGCAGGGAGACCGTTCTCGGCGTTCTGGAAAGACAGGGAATCCAGGCCGTGATTCTGCCTGCCGACGCTACCCGCCACGGCTCTGTCGAAAGCCTCGAAGAAGCCCGGTTGTGCGCCGACCTCTTTCGGGGCCGCCGCGACGAGATAGAGGGCATACTGGTTACCCTGCCGAATTTCGGGGACGAGCGGGCAGTAGCGAATACGCTGCGCTGGGCAGACCTCGACGTGCCGGTCTTGGTGCACGCATTCCAGGATGCGCCGTCTGCCATGTCGATAGTCCATCGCCGTGACAGCTTTTGCGGCAAGATGTCGGTATGCAACAACCTGCACCAGTACGGTATCAGGTTTTCGCTAACCAGCGGGCACACGATGGATCCGGAGAACGACGAATTTGCCCGCGACCTTCGCCGGTTCGTTGCCACCTGCCGCGTCGTTCACTCCCTGCGCGGAGTGCGGCTGGGCCAGATCGGAGCCCGGCCCGCAGCATTCAATACCGTGCGCTACAGCGAGAAGCTGCTCGAGAGAGCCGGCATTACCGTCGAAACCCTCGACCTTTCCGAGCTGCTGGGATGGATCCGCCGGATGGCCGACGACGAACCTGCGGTCATGCGCAAGCTCGACGACATCCGCGGCTACACGCGCGTGGAAGGCATTCCGCCCGAGAGCCTGGTGAAGATGGCCAAGCTTGGCGTTGCCATAGACCGGTTCATGGC
>CAZXEU010000096.1:0-6445 GCA_964639665.1 uncultured Rhodothermaceae bacterium
GAATAGGAAGCGTGGCGCAGCGAGGCGACCACACGGAGTCTGCGGGAAAGGGAGCCGTTCTCCTGCGTGCGGCCGGGATCACAAAGCGGTTTCCCGGAGTCGTGGCGCTGCAGGAAGTCGACATCGCTGTAGAGGCTGGCAGTGTTACGGCCGTAATCGGTGAGAATGGTGCCGGCAAGAGTACGCTGATGAAGGTCCTGGCCGGCGTCGAACGTCCTGACGGTGGCACGCTATGGCTCGGCGGCAAGAAAGTGGGGTCATTCTCGCCGAGGGAAGCGGCGGAGCTTGGCATCGCCCTCATCCATCAGGAGCTGAATCTGCTGCCGAATCTGAGCGTGGCGGCCAATATCTTTCTCGGCCGGGAGAATCACACGTGGCTGCGTCAGCGACAGGAAGTGGAATCCGCGCGGCACCTGTTGGACCGGGTGGGCCTGGACGTATCCCCCGATACCCTCGTCGGCGATTTACCCCTGGGGACCCGCCAGCTCGTGGAAATAGCAAAGGCACTGGGGGAGCAAGCGCGAATCCTGATCATGGATGAACCGACCTCGGCTCTGTCGTCGCGTGAGGCCGCATTGCTGTTCGACGTCATTCGTGAATTGCGGAGCCGGGACGTTGCGATCGTATACGTCTCGCACCGCCTGGGAGAGGTGGAGGATCTGGCGGACCGCGTCATAGTGCTGCGCGACGGTCGCAACGCGGGAATGCTGGTAGGCGATGCCATCTGCCGCGAAGAAATGATACGTCGCATGGTGGGCCGCGACCTGGCAGGATTCTACTCGCGGGCGGAAAGAAGGCCGGGACCCGTGGTCATGCAGGTAAAGGATCTGGCGCTCGCCGGATGGCCGAATCACGCGGTTTCCCTGAGCCTGCACGAGGGCGAGATTGTCGGCCTCGCGGGGCTCGTAGGATCGGGCAGAACAGAGCTCTTGCGCGCGCTGTTTGGCGTCGACCGTCCGCTTGCCGGAAGCATTGTCGTGGAACAGGAGCCCATGGATGCCCGGGGCCCCGACGATGCCATTGGCAGCGGTCTCGCACTGGTGCCGGAAGACCGGGCGCATCAGGGCCTGGTTCTGGGAATGAATGTGCGGCACAATCTCAGCCTCGCTGCGATTGGTCGCCACCGGCGAGTGGGTGGATGGCTTAATCTGACCTGGGAAGCGACAGCGGATGCGGATATGCGCCGGCGCCTTCAAATAAAGGGGCCGGACGGATTGGTGAGCTACTTGTCCGGAGGAAACCAGCAGAAGGTGGTATTGGGCAAGGCACTGTTGCTTGGCCCGAGAGTCTTGCTGATGGACGAGCCTACGCGAGGCATCGATGTGGGAGCAAAGCACGAATTCTACCAGCTCATGGAGGATCTGGCCATGCGGGGCATAGCGATTCTCTTTGCCAGCAGCGAAATGGAGGAGATCCTCGGTATGGCAGATCGCGTCCTGGTCATGCACGAAGGGCAGATGGCAGGCGAGTTGCCCGCAGAGGACCTGAGCGAGGAATCCATAATGCGTCTCGCCACGGGGTCTGCCTGACCATGCGGCGGAGACCGGCCAATGCGCCCCCGAGGTCCTGCGTGGCGCGTAGCCGGGTATCGGCGCAGGGCGGACTCCGGCGCTTGCGCTGTCCGGCCCGACACCCGGATTTGCGATGATGCGCGGAACAAGCCTCTGAATGGTGCCGGTAGGGAAGCATACCCGACCCGGAGTTCGCTTTCTGCCACGCGGAGGGTGCGCAGTATCCGCCGCCAGAGATCGGCGAAGATCCTGCGCTCGGCTGCGGCAAGCGGTGCCGCAAAGGACCCGGCTATGTGCGCCTTCTTACCGCGTCGGGCGGAAAGCCGGGATTGTCTGGCGGAAACTGGAGCCGTGCCCGAAAGCAGCCACGACCCTAAATTGTGGGCTTGATTGCGTACTTCTGCGGAATCTCGCTTCTGTTACAACTCCGTGGACATGCCCGTGTGCAACTGGCCCGGCCGGCCTCACACTATCGCCCTCAGATCAAGTGCTCCGGATGCAGCCTTGCCTGACGTGGCCGCGGGAGTCCTTGTAGGCAGCTCGCTCCGCGGAATAGGCTGCGTAGCGGTAGCGCGTCGCTGCACAGAGGTGGGCAGACGCACAGCGCATCATCCGTCCTCGGTCCCGGTAGCAGCAGCCCCGTTGCACCGGACCTAGTGTGTACCCGGCGCACGCCAAGCGCCTGATTCGATGAAGAAAGTAATTGGCATAACGGGAGTGCTCGTGGCAGTGGCCGTCCTGACGGCCATACTGGAGCCGAACTTTCTTACCGCATACAATCTTCAGAATACGCTGCGGTGGACGGGCCTCTTCGGCATCATCAGTATCGGCACGGCCTTCGTGATTGTTACCGGGGGGATAGATCTCTCGATTGGTTCTGTTATCGGACTCGTGGGCGTGGTTCTGCCGATGGTGCTCGTGGGTGCCGGCTGGCCCATTTTGGTGTCCCTTCTCGTCGTGGTGGCGATGGTACTGTGTCTTGGCCTGCTTCACGGAGTGCTGGTAACGAAGCTAAATCTGCAGCCGTTCGTCGTGACGCTGTGCGGGCTTCTGTTCTATCGGGGGATTGCCCGGTGGATCAGCGGCGATGCTACCCAGGGATTCGGATCGGGATTTGACGGGCTCCGGTGGATAGCCATCGGTCGTCTTCCCGTTACGGATTCATTTGGACTTCCCATGCCGTTTGTGATTATGATCGTGGTGGCGGTGCTGGCTTCTTTGCTGCTCAACCGGACCGTCTGGGGGCGATACATGATGGCGCTCGGCCATAACGAGGAGGCTGCGCGCTACAGTGGCATCAAGACGGACCGCATGGTGATTCTTGCCTACGTCATAGGTGCGGTAACGGCCGGACTGGGAGGGGTTCTCTTTGCCCTGGACGTGAATTCCGTGCAGCCGGCGGTTCACGGCAACTTTTATGAACTCTACGCCATTGCTGCGGCCGTACTGGGCGGGTGCAGTCTTAGAGGGGGCGAAGGCTCTATCCTGGGCGTGGTAATTGGCGCCGCCGTATTGCGCTTGCTCTACAACGCGATCAACATACTGGGAATCCCCACGCAGCTGGAATTTGCCATCATTGGAGCCGTAA
This sequence comes from uncultured Rhodothermaceae bacterium, assembly GCA_964639665.1. Classification (GTDB taxonomy): domain Bacteria; phylum Bacteroidota; class Rhodothermia; order Rhodothermales; family Bin80; genus CAZXEU01. The sequence goes on from CAZXEU010000096.1 coordinate 3,100, forward strand.
TTCTGCTCGGCGTTGTAGCGGACGAAGCCATACGGCGAATTGGCGTATTGAGGGCCACCAAGAGCTGATAGAGGCGCGACCAGCGCTGCCGGAGCCCTTCGGCTTTGGAGCGCCCTGGCAGCGACCCGGACCGGTTTCCTTTGCGACAGCCATAGGCCGCACGGCGGTGCACTTCGAGGCGCATCGACCGGCCTCTGACGCTTGACATGGCCCGTCGCAGATCTGGGCCGGACATACATTGCATTGTCGTGTCGCCCGGGCACACTTTCCTTCCACCAATCGGCCTTCGGTCACCGATTCGTGCTGGCAGGAATGCTTGCTTGAGTGGCTTTCGGACAGTACTATACGGAATCACAGCATTCAAGCGAAGACATGGCATTGCTTCTTATCGCACTTCTTGCTTTCGGGCCGCGGGTACTGGTGGTGGCCGGGCAGAACAACCACGACGGAGAGCGCACGACCGCGCACCTGGTCGCAATACTGAGCGAAGATGATCATTTCGAGGTAACGGTTGCGAATACGCCGGCAAGGGGCGGGGACTGGCAGGACTTCTCTCCCGATTTTGCCGCATATGACGTGGTCGTACTCGCCTACAACGGGGAAATGTGGCCGACGCCGGTACAGGAGGCCTTCGAGGAGTATATCGAAGGCGGCGGGAAGGCCCTGGTTCAGCACGCGGCCAACAATCCGTTCCCCGGCTGGGAAGCATTCGAGCACATGGTAGGACTGCTCTGGCGCAGGCCGGATGCCGGGTACCGGGTTTACATGGAGGACGATGGAAGTCTCGCGCGCGTCGAGCCCGGCGAAGGCATCGGTGCAGGGCACGGCAGACTGCATGACTGGCACATCACTTCCCGGGATGCGGAGCATCCCATCATGCGGGACCTACCCGCGATGTGGCTGCATCCGCACGATGAATTGTACCACGGCCAGCGAGGTCCGGCAGCGGATATGCGCATCCTGGCGACGGCGTATTCGGATCCGGAACACGGCGGGACGGGCAAGCACGAGTTGATGCTGTGGTGGATTCCCTACGGGGAAGGAAAGGTGCTAACCCTGCTTCCGGGCCATCTCTGGTCGGGCCAGGAAGACGACCGGGCCTTTCGCTGCGTGGGTTTCCGCACGCTGCTTACGCGAAGCGTGCAGTGGCTGGCTACCGGGAGCGTTTCGCTGCCCGTGCCGGAAGATTTTCCAACTGCCGACGCAGTCAGCGTCCGGCCCTGAAGCATACCGCGATGCGCAACACAAGCATTATGCTACTGGTACTGCTCCTGACCTGTGCCTCGGCCGCACAGGGCCAGAATGAGGCGGATTCGCTCTGGACCGCCCTCTTTGATGGCGCAAGTCTCGACGGGTGGCAGGCCTCCGAGAATCCGTCGTCCTTCTCCGTGGAGGACGGATCCATCGTGGCACACGGCGATCGTGCACATCTGTTCTATGTCCGGCAGACAGATTTCAAGAACTTCCACTTCATGGCCGATGTGAAAACAGCACCCGGTGCCAACTCCGGCATCTACTTCCACACTTCGTATCAGGAAGAGGGGTGGCCCGCCACCGGGTATGAGGCCCAGGTGAACAACACGTACAATGGTGATCCCAGGCGTACCGGCAGCTTGTACGGAATCTCGGATATCATGGATGCACCCGCTGCTGATGACGAATGGTTCACGCAGCATATCATCGTCCAGGGCAAGCGCATCACTATCCGGATCAATGATCGCGTGCTGGTGGACTATGAGGAAGCCAGTCCGTCAGGAGGGCGCCGGTTGGACAGCGGCACGTTTGCACTGCAGGCACATGATCCGGGAAGTCGCGTCCTGTACCGCAACATCAAGGTAAAAAGACTGCCGGACGAATAGGCAGTACTTGGCCTACGGGTTCGTCCCGCGCAGGAAATCTTCCGGGCGCAGATTCGGCTTGAACTTGTCGCCGAAGCCTGAATTGTTGGGCTCGTATACGCCGGCAAGCTCTGCGTTGGCACCGGATTCCGGAATCTCCTGGCCGAGTGCCCACAGGATGCCGTTAAGGGCGAGCGTGCGCATGGATTCCTCGCGGAAATCATAAGGGTGTCCAAGCGTGGTGAAAAACACGCGGGCGACGGTGCCCGAAGTGCCAGAATACGTCTTTGTCCAGGCGACGGGATTGGAGAGCGGGAAACGGTCCAGACGGTCGTTTTCCTCGTGGTTTGAGCGGAGAGCCGTGCCCATAAGCAGGGGTTCGCTGTCACCGAAGAGTGCATGCTCACCGCCGTGCACATGGTAAAGCCATGAGTACGCCGGGAAGGGCAGTACCCCGCGCAGGACCTGGTGGGCTTCCTGCCCCTCAATAAGCTGCACATCGGTCAGCGGGGCATCTCCGTCATCAAAATGGCCGTGGTGAGTAATCCACCGCTGGCCAAACACCCGGGTGGGCCAGTCATCATTGAGATGTGCCCTCGTCGAATCATCCGGGTAGAGAAAGGCATGCGTGGCCGTCCGGAATCCGGCCATCGGCTTGCCCGATTCAGCAAACGCCAGAATTCGCTGGGCTTGGGAGTCGGGCAATGCCCGAAACCGCGTAAACAGCACCATCATGTCAGCCTCCTCCAGCGCTTCCAGACCGGCAATATTGTCCAGCACATTGGGGTCGACATACCCGTCTGCGTTGAGAGCAAAGCAGACGGTTGTACGAAAGCCGTAGTCCCGCTCTAGGATGCGGGCCAGCATGGGCATCGACTCTTCCGAGCGATACTCCTCGTCGCCCGTCACAAAGACTATGTACGGAGCTTCAGCTTCGTTAGTGTCGGTCGGTGCAGCGCAGCCGGCAACTGCGATCAAGGCGGCGCCAAGGGCGCCGTGCACGGCCGGAGAATGTCTCAGTAGTGACTTCATGGTCTGGTGCGTCCCTCGTTCTTGTAGTTCTCCAGAAGTGTGGCCAGCCGGCTTACGACAGCGGGTTCGGCGTCAAACAGGTTCTGCGTTTCCTCAGGATCCGCAGTCAGATCGTACAACTGACCGGCCGGCTCACCGGGTCCGGGCTCAAGGATGTTCGGTGCCGTGAATCCGCCGGAGCCTCTACCCTGGACCAGCTTCCAGCGTCCGTCCCGGATGGCAAACATCCCGTGGAGAGAATGATGAACCATGGCCTGGCGGAGTGCAGGTCCTTCACCCGTGATTGCCGGGAAGAAATCGAAGCTGTCTTCGGCGGCGTCCGCCGGAAGGGTTTTGCCCAGGAGCGTGGCGAAGGTGGCCATGAAGTCCGTGAGGGAAACGAGCGCGTCACTTGTGCCGCCTGCCGCAACACGGCCGGGCCAGTGCACCAGGAACGGCACCCTGTGGCCGCCCTCCCAGATATCCGCCTTCTGTCC
>CAZXEU010000097.1:0-9372 GCA_964639665.1 uncultured Rhodothermaceae bacterium
GAACATGGCTTCTCCCTGAACGGGACTCGGGCCGACAGGGATCGCGGGCAGGAAGGAGCCGAGTGCGGTCCCCAGAAGCGTCAAATCCGTTTGCGGCGAGGCCAGGAAAAACAGCGGCGTCCCGCTCTCGGCGGCCGCACGCACAAAATCAAGGGCCAGCGGCGGGGCAGATGCTCCAGGAAACCCTGCCAGGACAATCAGGTCGTAGCCGGCAGCCGGAGCGGAGAATGCTCCTTCATAGAACAGGCCGGGCTCCTTCTGCACGTACGTGTCCACTTCGGTCCGGTCTCCTTCTTCGAGAAACAGGCGCAAGGCTGACAGGTCCGGGCCGGGCCCGGCCGCCAGGAGCAGGATGCGAGGCCGGCTCTCGAGTACCCGCACGGCCACCGTTGCTGCGTTGTTGCGATAAGTGATTTCGCCTTGTTGCTGCGTGACGGTCGCCGAGAGCTGCTGCAGGCCCGCCGCTTCGGGGCTAAACACGAATTCCGCCGAGCCGCTGGTCGATCCCTCCTGCAGTCGCAGTGCAGCGGATGCCACCAGCGTGTCGGCGTGCATGAGGCGCACTTCGACGTTTTGCGCCGGCAGTCCCTGCGAGCGCAGCAGCACCTGCACGGGCTGCTCCCGGTCCACGTAACCGACGTCGTTGGTCAGGATGCGGCGAATCTGCAGGTCTCGCCGCTCCAGCGTGTCACCCACGACCAGCGTGTGTATCGGAACGCCGAATTCCGGGGCCGCATGCACGGGATTGCGCCCGATATTGTAGCGGCCATCGGTGATCAGCAGTGCCGCGCGCAGGTGGCCGTCCTGCATCGCGCGGCGCATGTCGGCAAGGCCCCGGGAGATATCCGTCGCGTCGCCCTCGAACTTCAGGGACTCCGCTGCGCTTAGTTCACGACCAAGGGCATCGAATGCGAAAAGCCTGGTCGTGCCCGGATGGTCCGGCAAGCGTGCAAGTGCCGTGCCCGTCTCTTCCGCAGCGCTGCCAGCGCCGCCCTCGGGCTCCAGCTGCATGCTTTGGCTGTCGTCCACGAGGACGCCAAGAACCGGCGGTATGGTCTCCGTGCGAGTCTGGCGCCAGGTAGGCCGAAGAAGCAGCAACAGGACGGAAAAAAGCGCGGCAAAGCGCAGGCCCGTCAGGATAACCCACTGGGTTCGTGAAAGCTCAGACGTCGCCCGTCGATATGCGAGGTAGGCGAATCCGCCTGCGATCAGGACAAACGGGGCCAGAAGCCAGGGACTGAGACCGAATGAGATCATGCCTGCTGGCTTACCGCACGAGGACCACCTTGCCGGACGCTACCTGGCCGTCCGCCTCCATCCTGAAGACATAGGGCCCCGGAGCCAGGTTCTCGGCGTCGAACGTGATTTCGCGCGTCCCGGCGGGCAGCGGACCCGAGAATGGTAGAGCCACGCGCCTTCCGAGGAGGTCATAGACCGCCAGCGTTGCATGCTCGATGAACCTGGGGGACCGAACTGCGAACGTGGCGGAACTGGCAAAGGGATTGGGATAGACCGCATCCAGCGAAAGGCCGTCTGCCAGAGGATGAGCCTCCTCCACGCTTGTTCTTTCCGTCGATATGCATGCAACGTTCGGGTCCGCGCAGCGCTCAGCCTCCATGATGGCCCTGTCTGCGTCTACTATGCCCCAGCCCAGGAAGTTGTCCGGCATTTCCGACCGGCTTGCCGTCGACTTCAGGATTTCCCGAGCCTCTATCGGCGTAAGCTCTGGATTTACCTGTAGCATCTGGGAGACGATGCCGGCCACCATGGGGCTGGAAAACGAGGTTCCACCGCCGTATCCGTAGGCTCCACTGGACGAGGCAAAGTACACGCCGCTTCCCTGGGCGGCGACCTCGGGCTTGGTGCGCCCATCATGGGTGGGTCCCTGGCTGCTGCTCGGCCAGTAGGACCGGTCGCTACGCACTCCTCCAACGGAAATCACAGAGTCCGCATCCGCCGGCGTGGAAATGAGCCTCCAAGGGGAAGAGCCGGAGTTGCCGGCGCTCGTCACGGTAATCACGCCGAGCTGGGCGGCGCGGTCAACGGCCCGGGTAGTAATGCCGGTGTCACCATCCAGGTCCTGATGGCTGTAGCTGTGCTGCCCCAGGTCGAACGTCGTATACCCCAGCGAGCTGTTGACCACGTCGACGCCCTCTGCTTCCATCCATTCCAGCCCCGCCACGTAGTTGTCTTCTTCCGAGTTGCGCTCGTGAGGCGCGAATTCGGTGGTTGCCGCATAAATGGTGGCGCCGTATCCCGGCCCTATAAGCTGGCCTTCCTCGAATCCCACGGCCACGGATGCGACCGACATGCCGTGCAGGTTGGACTGGTTGCCTCCGTAATGCTGCTGATCACCATCGGTAAAGTCCCTTGCCGTAATCCGTCCACTGTCTGCAATGTGGCGAAGCGCGCGGTGATCGAAATGATTCCCGTTCGTGAGGTCAAAGCGCGTATCCAGAAAGCCCAGGATCACGCCATCGCCGTTGATGCCCCGCTCCAGCGGGGCGATGGCGTTCACCAGTTCGAGTTGCACCTGGGAGGGCCCATAGTCTAGCCGGGAGCTGACCGGGGCTGGCGCCGCTGTTGCGTACACCAGCGGCGCCGGGTACCATTCTGCTGCCGAGAGTGGGGCTACGCCACGGACCTCACGCACAAACGGAAGGGCACGCACTGCGGCGAATTGATCCGCATCCAGCCGCGCCGAAATGGCATTGAGCCACCGGCTTTCGAATACAGGCTCGACTTCCAGCTCCCTAAGCATCTGCAAGTAATGCGGTGATACCGGCGCGTCTATGGATGCCGGCACTGTGCTTCCGCGGCGCGCCCGTCTCTCGAGCGCGCGCTCCGATACGTAGCCGGCTTCCGCAACGGTGGTCTTGCCGGCTGCATCCAGCTTGTCGGCAAAGAAGACCCAGTACTTGGGCGATTGCTGCGAAAGCGCCGGGCTTGCGGCCAAAAGAAGCGGCAGTAGAAGAAAGGCGGTTTTGGTCATGGCGATTCTATGGCAGAATTATCTCGAAAGGTAACAATTATTGCGGGGTCCATCGAAACGCGCTGGGCAGCAATCGTCCGGGAGTGGAGCACTTCGGTCTCTGCGCACGCGCGTCCATCCAGATTCTAGCGCCCGGTGCCTGTTCCACGAGTAGTTGGCGGCAGGCGCCGCAAGGAGCGCTGATTTCCGCGCTGATGCACGATACGTAGAGATCCTCGATTCTCGGCAGGCCGAAGCTCCGCCTTGCGGCGAGCACGCTCCGTTCTGCGCACAGCATTCGGTGCCAATCCTGGTGCTCGACGTTGCAGCCTGCGATGAGAGATCCCCCGCGCAGTCTTGCCACGCATCCGACAGCGAAGCCGGACACCGGAATGTAGGCCCGTTCGGCGACGCTCCGTGCGGCTTCGATGCCGCCAACGCCCGCCGGAGGAGCAGGGGGGCAAGCATCCCCTGGCATAGGCAAGTCCGTAGCCGCAGCATAGGCGTTGGGCGCAACCCTGCGAAGCGACGAGAATGGTCCGCCGAGTAGGAAGCTGTCGCTTTCTTCGTTGGCACTGCTACTGAGCGCAGCAGCGACCACGCGGCCACTGCCGCTAGCGACGGCGCCTGCTACGGCCGACTGCAGCGCAGTAATGGAAAGCGGGAGTGCGGCACTTTCCACCCTGCAGCCCGGTACCCAGCTGCCATCGGAAAGCAGAAGGGCGGCGCCCCGGGGCCTGCTCGAAAGCGGGACAAGGGAGCGCGCCGCTGCTTCATGCGCCTTGAGGGTGAGCTTGGCAAGAGCCTCATGCATGGATGGTTGCCAGAATGCGTAGGCGGAACGGGTAAAACAGCAGAGGCGTTTTCCGGTTTCCGGCCGGGATGGCGGAATTGGTAGACGCAACGGACTTAAAATCCGTTGGCCTGGATGGCCGTGCGGGTTCGAGGCCCGCTCCCGGTACAGAATATCGCCTCGCTTGCCCGCAGTGTGAACTCCTTCGCCTACGGCGATCATGCCAAAATAGGGAGTATGAAGCAGGTCACGTATGAGCGGAAGTAGGGGTTGATGGCGCGGGCCGCCTCTGATGACATCCTTGACATATTCCGCTTCCGATCAGCTGACGCATGGAGCATCCTTAGAGAGCACAGTGGCTCCGGTGCAGAGCTAATACTCTGGGAGCCTGCCTCGAGTAGTGTTATTTGATCGGATTTCGAGGATGGTGACGAATCCGCCTCAATGCCCCGTGAGTGTTGTGGTGCGCTGGGGATTTGGACGTGCCGGGGCTATCCTATTCCCCGTTTGATCCGCTCTGTGGAGAATACAGCCTCTTGATATCGCTGGCTGTCAGACCAATCACCAATCGGACTTGGACGCTTCCGAGGCTCACCCTGGAAATTGACGCGGGGCCAGTGCCCGCTTGGCAATGCCGAATTCGTGTTCGGCCAGTGGCTTTCGAGCCTGCCTGCACATACTCGGGTTCCCTGCGGGTTATGGTCATCCGCGGCACCACCAAGTCAGGCGCACCCGGCGACTCGGTTAGGTGGCTGTTTGCAGGATGCGTCCTTTCCGAGCTTCGCACGTCTAACAAGGTGGATGTACACCGGCATCGTATTCACTCAAAAAGGAGAATCGACATGCGATTGCAGCTCGCCCTGAACGTACGCGACATCGACGAAGCGGTGCATTACTACAGCAAGCTGTTCAATTCGGAGCCGCACAAGCGACGCCCCGGATACGCCAACTTTGCGCTTGACAAGCCGCCGCTTAAGCTTGTGCTCTTTGAGAATCCGCACGCACCGGAGCGGCTAAATCATTTGGGTGTTGAAGTATTCGACACCAAAGAAGTGAGCAAGGCGGGCAGCCGCCTGAAAGCCGCCGACATCCTGAGCGAGACTGTGGAGAAGGTTGTATGCTGTCACGCCGAACAGACCAAGATCTGGTCTGATGAGCCTCAGGGACTGCGCTGGGAGTGGTACGTGATCACAGACGATGCGCCCTCTAGTTGTGATGACTGAAAGGAAGTCCATTGCTCTCCCGCCAGACGGACGACATCAGGGTCTGCCTTACTCCCGTGCATCCTCCGATGACTTGCGCTGGTCAGAACTACAAAGCCGGATGCGACGGTTTGTGGCCAGCCGCGTCGGCTCGCAATGGACGGATGACGTTACGAGCGACATCCTGCTTAAGCTGCTGCAGAATCAGGATCAATTCAGTCGGGCGCGCAATCCACTTGCCTGGGTGTACCGGGTTGCAGCAAATGCGATTGCCGACCACTACCGGGGCCGAGGAGTTGAATCAAGGGCGCTGGAGCAGGTTGGAGTTGCCGTCACGGCAGCCCCTTCTGAAGCGGATGAGGAGGATCCGGAATCAGCCCGGAGAGCGATCGCTGCGTGCCTGAAGCCGTTTGTTCTGGATCTGCCGCCCAACTACGCCGAAGCCCTGGTCCTCACGTCATTCGAGGGGCTTAGCCAGAGGGAGGCGGCGCGCCGGCTTGGGCTCAGTCATTCAGGCATGAAATCTCGCGTACAGCGGGCGCGCGCCGAACTGAAGCGAAGGCTTCTTGACTGCTGCGAATTCCAGCGTGACCGGCGAGGCAAGGTTGTGACCATGCGGCCTCATGCGTGACAGGCTCGTGGCCATCGGGGTCGTTTCCTGGTTGGTCTTACGCCGCCTGGGGCGTGCTATCACCTTAAGCGTACGGCATTACATGCCTAGTGCCTCTGCCAAATCCCTACCGCCCGTTATGCAATTTGCCAAATCGAAGCGTACGCGCCGCTGCGGCTTCGCGCCACTTGCCGCTGCGTTAGCACTCTTCGCGTTTGCAAGTGCCTGCAGCAATTCTCCAGACGTTGTCCGGATTATTGATTCGGACGTTATCGATTCGCTCCTGGACGCAGCCCCCCAGACGTTCATTGATCTTGATGCCCGTCCCGCGCAAGAATGGTCCCCGAATGGCGTGCTGGGCGTGCATCCGCGGGATTCTTTGATTCTGAGCGGGAAAATCACGTTTGCATTGGCCGGTGACAGTGTCTACATCGCAGATGCTGACGCCCACGCCATCTTTGTCGCGGGACTTGACGGGGTGCTGCGCAGACAAGTCGGCCGCCTTGGCCACGGCCCCCTCGAATTCGATGAGTTAATGGGATTTGCTTCCGCAGGATCGCGCTTCTTTGTGCAGGAGGTTTCCCGTATGCAGGTCTTGTCCGGGACCCTAGAGTATGAAGACGTCGTGCTGGATGCACACATGTGGCCGGCCGGATATTTTGGCACATTTGGTTCCTCGGATTCGCGGCTCTATTATCCTTGCACCCTGGGACACACCCATCGTGTGTGCTCGCGCGATGCTCGGCCGCCTTTTGCGGAGGGCAAGCCATTTCTACCTGCTGTCGAGCACGTCGCTGGCGGCCATCCCTTGAACATCTTGAACATGCTGTCAGTAAGCGCTTCGCCTGGCGGGAGGTACGTGATGGCAGCGTTCTTCGCATTGCCGCACGTCTTTGTCTTTGACGAAGCTCATCGGCACATTCACACGATTAGTCTATCAGGAGACGTCGTTAAAGCCCATGCGCCCAATTTCCTGATGTCCGAGCCGGGCGTGCCCGGGGCTGGAATCCGCTCGCTCATATATGGCATTTATGTTCTCAATGGCGAGTTTGCGATGGTTCAGATCAGGGAGCTCTGGTACGTTTTGCGCTTCATGGATGGGGGCAGTGCCGAGCATGTCGGTACTGTGAGACTGATGGCTGATCCTGCCTACCAGGTCGGAGAGATTACTGACTTCAGGAGCCCGAGTGAGACGCAGTTGCACAGGGGCCGACTATATGTGACCAATACCCGTTTTCCGTATATCCTGCGCTACGCATTCCCTTACCAGGACGCGCCATGATCAGGCCTGTGCCGGGAAATTCGCAATAGTGCCTACAGGCATTCGATTGCCAGGCGCAAGCGGTGCAATCTCAGTATTTGGAAACGGACAGGCCGCGACGAACGTGTTCTGCCGAGTGCAGCAACTGGCACGACTGGTGCGGCTTGCCAGGCTTGGCGTCCCCAGTGCAAGTGCCAGCGAGGACCCGCGCAATGATTCTGCGTAATGCCGGCTTCTGGTCTGCTTCGCGAGGGGCCAGTTATGTTACCGTCGGTCGGCCAATACCACCAGGCCACAAACACGCCGACCCGGCGACTGCCAGCTATGATCCGTATTCTCGGCATTGGCATAAGGACCGCCAGCCTGGGGCCAATGGCAATCCTCGGTAAAGGGCTCCGGCGGTTGCCGAAGGAGGTGGATATGCCGTATTCGGGAAGGTCCGGCGAATGGCCGTAGCCCACTGGCTCCGCCGTGTATTCGTGTCCGATAGTCAATCGGCCACGCCGAATTGCTTTTGATTATGCCGACGCATGATCCGGATTACTGGCGAATCGGGAGAATGCCCAAATGAGCTCGAGCGGGCGGCACTAGCCTTGGTACGCGAATGCCGTGCGCTTTTGACGAATGTCGGTCGCTAACTACTATGACCGATGAATCGCTCGATCCACGCCGCTAGAAACGGATCCTCCAGCCGATGCCGGATCGAGCCCTTGGTCTCCTCCGGTCTTGCAATGCCGCTATCTGTCAGATTCTGAATCGCTGACCGCATACTGCTCAAGGCCAATTCGTGTCTGTTGAGCGCTGCACGGGAATACAAGCCGATTCCCTTTGTCTCTACCAGTGCCAGAAGGGCACGCTGCTGGACGGAAGTCAGCCTGTTCCATACCTGCGTGTAGAACGGGTCGTCGCGCCGGATCAGGCGATCCAGCACTTGCCTGACGTCAGTCGCCCTGAGCGTGCGCGGCCGCTTGCCGTCACGGGCGTGATTCCAGCAGGAATGGGCCAGGCGTTGAACGTTGTAGGGGACATCTTCAGCCAAGTCCAGCAAGGCCGTGACTGCTTCATCGTCCACGTCGATGTGTGCGGCTTCAAATCCACCGCGGATAAAGGCCCTGAAATCCCCGCGCGGTACAGGCCCGACAAAGAGGCGCGATCCTAGCCGGTAGAAGGGACGTGAAGGATCGCTGGTCATCTTGGAAAGCAGACCGGTCTTCGATCCCGACAGCACGTATGCAACATGTCTATGACGCTGAATGGCCGCGCGCAACTGTCGCTCGGCCGCCAATCCGCCGCCTGGGCCATGCAGTTTGAGCACGTGCTGGAATTCGTCAATGACCATGGCCACCTTCTGGCCGCTGTCCTCCGCCATGAGATCCAGTCCGTCAAATAATGCCGGAATTAGCACGGCTTCCGTCTTTGGCGACGCACTCGTAATGGTCGCCCCAAACGATTGCTCTAGCGGATCATAGGTGATCTGGGGACGCAGCCCCCCAAAGAATTTGCCCACCTTGGTACCCGCACGCCTGATTTTGCCGATCAGACGGTCGGCTGCGCCTGCAACGACGGATTCAGCCAGCTGCTTAAGCGTCGGGAAGGCTTCTGCGTCGCGACGCAGGACCACAATTCTGCGCTCTTCCGCCAGCTCCGAGGCCGCGCGGAGTATGGAGGTCTTGCCGTACCTGCGCGGGCCTATCATGAACAGGCGTCCCGTCTGCTCCATGGCGCGAAGGACGGTCTTCAGTTCATCCTCTCTGTCCACCAATTCCGCGCCGGAGAGCTCTCTGCCAAACTGAAACGGATTGCCTGAAGCCATAACGGCGATGGTCTGTTCGTTTTCTACGCTGCGCAAATTACGCTGCGACAAATTTGTAGTTCCCGTTTTCAAGCCCTTTAGCGTAGGCGGCAAACGGGATTCCATGTGCTGCTCTCGGACGCGGCAGGGGAGATGGCCGTGCAAGTCCGGGACCACATGCTCGGCCATGGTTTGGGAAGCTGAAGGGACCGTGCGATGGCGGTGCCGCCTGCGTTTCCCGGATGCCCAAGGAGTCCGCGTCTTGTTGCAGTAAAGCGCCACCGGGAGTACTCGGGGCAAGAGTACGGCGTTGCCGCTTGTTGCCCGTACTGATAGAGTGGCGGCTTCTAGCTGATCGGAGCACCCCGTCTCTTCGGTTGGATCCCGCAAGCAACTCGAGCGGGCAATTGCCCCTGACCCTAGGCGTCGCCGTGGTTTGAAGGATTGGCGAGCTCCTGCAGATCAGGCATCATGGCGCGAATCGGGGCAATGCCGGAAATCTGCTCACGGATTTTGCCGCGTGGATCGATGACAATCGTTGTCGGAAGTGCCCACACTCCGTTGAACAGCGCGGCGACAGGGCGGCGGTCGAGGCGATTGGGATTATCCGGCAGCACGGGATAGGTTATGCCGAGCCGCGTGGCAAAGGCTGCCACTTCGCTCGCCTCCACCGTGTCCAGCGAAATGCCGACCACCGTCAGATTGTCCACGCCCTCGTGCAGCATGACGAGCTCGGGAATCTC
>CAZXEU010000098.1:0-27447 GCA_964639665.1 uncultured Rhodothermaceae bacterium
TGCGTAGAAGCAGGACCTGCGCATCCTTTACCATCTCGCTTGTGGACTGACCGAACAAACCGGCCGGTCCACTCACAAGACGACGTCAAGTCCCGTTAATTCTAATTGTCGTCGCCGTTAATTCTAAATGTCGTCAATCACCTGCCCTCGATTCATTTCTGAGCGCAGGACCGAAGCGCGTCGGGCTCCGGATTCCTGAAGGCACCAATAAGCCCGCGTGCGCACGGATCCAATCAGATTGTCCTTCCGGAATGCAATTGCTGCGCTGTCTATCCGCGAGAAGGCGCAATCTGGATAACGGCTTCGCCGCTTCGCATTCCGTCCCGCGCCCGACAGTCTACCTGGCAAAGATGCCCATGCCCTTCATTGCGCTAAGCCGGTAGGAGAAGCGAAGCATAACGTAGCGGCCCAGTGACTCGACACGATGCTCCTGTACATATGTGGCCGCGTTGGTGAAACTGACACCCAGATTCTGATTGAAGACGTCCCGAACTACCAATTCGACCTCCGCACGTTCGTTCAATAGCTGCCGCGAAAGTCCGAGATTTACCAGAGCCACATTCTGCACGTCTCCAAATACGTCCCGGTCGTACAACTGGTACCGGAAGTCTCCCCGGATCGTCCAGGAGAAGGCAGGATGCCAGGCCAGCTCTGCACTAAGCCTTGTGTTAACGTACTGCTGCCCAAGTGCGTCATTGAGCGAATAGTCGGTAAAGTTGAATGTGGCTCGAATGTCGCCCTCGATCTCCAGCACGTCCTGACTGCGGTTTGCAACGCTCAGACCCACCGTATTGCGGACAATACGGCTCGCGTTTTCCTGTGCATTGATAAACTCGGAGCCCGTGGAAATCGACAGATCGTTTTCCACGCTGAGTTTAATGCCAAGAGGTCTCACCGGAGTGCCAAAATTCACGTCAAGATTGTTTGTCCAGCCCGCATCGGAGTTTACGGCACTGACCGTCTGACGCAGCAGAGCATCGATCTTGCGTGTGGGCACAATGCGATTGCGGGTGTAGGTCGTGCCGGTGGAAACGAATACGTTGATCAGCGACCAGGAGTCAAAAAACCGGTACGACCCCGAAAGCGTGTGGCGATATTCCGGCACCAGGTCCGGGTTGCCTACATAGATGCGAAGCGGATTGTCATTGTCGGCGTACGGCTGTAGTTCCCGCAACGACGGCTCACGTGTGGAGGCCCGGTACCGCACGTGTACTGTGCTTCGCTCCTTGAAGGTATTCTTGTACATCACTGTGGGCAATACATGCGTAAAGCCTGCGGCCACCTTTGCTCCGCCCGACGTGACCGTTCCGCGCAGGCTCGTACGTTGCAGGTTTAGGCTGAAGGTCAGCCAGTCGGTCTGCCGGTTGCGGCTAAGCTGCGCTCCTGTCCGGTAGTAGGCGTAGGTGCGCTCAAACGCATCGCTCAAGCGCGAATCCAGCACCCGACCATCCCCGGCCGTATTGAAGACCCGCTTGTCCTCCTCCCTGCGTCTGTAGTTGCGCTCGCCGAACAATTCGAACAGGAAATCCTTGCCCAGGGGCTCTGTCAACGAAATGCGCTGCTCATTTGCGGAGGACTTGCCAAATTGTTCCTGTTCCTGTTGTACTTCCTCCCAGGTCAGTACATCCCCCGAGGTGTACAAGCCAGTCCGCGTCAGCAAATCGGCCGTCATATCGGTGTCGGAGAGCGAATACTCGCCGGTGGCAACTATGCTGCGCCCGTTATCGCTGATTCTCCTGCGCCAGGTGACGGAGGATGTCCCGTTTAGCGATCGATTGTCCGTATTGCGGTTGGTCGTAGCCCGGTTTGTCAAGCTACGCAGCTGCCCAAGCGTCTCTTGTTCGCCGGACGAGATCGAATTGTTTGAGCTCAGACGAAAGCTGCTGCGCGCCCGAATCCGATGCTCGGGACTGAACTGGACCTGGGCATTCAAGTTGAGACTATGTCCCAGATTACTCGACGAATTGTGGTCGGTACGGTCGGCAAATGAGCTTGAGCTGATTCCGGCCAGTTCCTGGCGTTGTGTTTCGCTGTCCCGAACGCGGTCAAGTGAATTCAGGAAATAGCTGGACCGGATCCAGTTCTTCTCGCCAAAATCCCGACTGGCGTTCAGGCCCGCGTTCAATGATTCCGTGAAGCCACCGCTGGAGCGATTGCCTACGGCCATGCCGCTGACGCTGGACACGATGCTCATTCCGCTGCCTAGACCAATGCTCATCACATCGGCAAGGCCAATGCCTCCGCGACCGACGTTGCTGGCGTTTCCAATCAGCGACAGCTGCACTGCCGGCGAAAACCGGTTCAGATTGGCGTTGGCCTGGTAGCGTCCGACGGGCGCCTGCTCGCCGCCCAGTCCACCGCTGATGTTGCCGAGCACGCCGCGCTTGGCGTCTTCCTTCAGCAGCAAGTCAATGGTCTTCTCCTCCTGGCCGTCCGGTATCCCCGTGAATTCCGCCTGATCGCTGGGCTTGTCGTATACCTGAACCTTGTCCACGGCCGTGGCCGGCAGGTTCTTGGTGGCCACCGTAGGCGTTTCGGCGAAGAATTCCTTGCCGTCCACGAGCACATTCTTCACGTCTTCTCCCTGTGCCTTGATGGATCCATCAGGCTCCACTTCAATGCCCGGCAGGCGTCGCAGCAAATCCTCCACGACATCCCCGGGCCGCGTCGTAAAGGCATTGGCGTTGTATTCGAGCGTATCCCGCTTCACCACAAAGGGTATGTGGTCCGCACTTACTATCACCGTCTCCAGTTCCGACGTTTGCTCCCGGAGCGCCACGGTGCCAACATCAATGTCCCCGTCTGCGATGGCGAAGTCCTTTCGCAGGGTGCTGAAGCCCACGTACGTTACTTGAAGGATGTACTCGCCCGGTTCCATGCGTCGCAGCGTGAACTGCCCCTTCGGTCCAGATGTGGAAAACTTGGTCAGAACCGAATCTTGGCGCGTCAGCGCAACTACAGTGGCCTGCGACAGTCCGGCGCCGGTTGTATCGGCGACAACGCCCGTCACATTGAATCGCCGGTTCTGCGCACTAGCCTCCTTGGCCATGCACAACAATGCCAGTGCCGCGATCGCAACTTGCCCGTACTTCATCAACGGTTCATTCGTATGATCTCACCCTGAAAACTGCGCATCCGTTGCTGCATTTCTTCGGACTTTTCGGCAACAAGCCTCTGGTATTCTTCCTCAGTCACCTCGCGTCCGTCCTCGGGAGGACTTACGTCGACTTCACCGTCATCCAGGATAAGGGCGGTCGCTTCGTAGAGCTCCTTGCCATCGTCCAGCGAAAGCATCAGGATCAGGCCCGGTAGCCCGCTGTAATGGTTCGGCCCCAGCGCTACCGGGATCTCGGGCGCAAACCACGCCTCGAGATTAGTGGAATCCACCACGGCAGTAGCTTTCATCACCCGGCGCTCAAGAAACTGCGCTTCCTCGCCTGTCAGCTTCCATGCGATTTCAGGCAGCGTGCCCTGAACCAGAAACTCCCGGCTAAGCAATTCTCTGCGATCAAGGTAAATGCCCTCGGCGTAGTCCACGTACCAGTGCGTTTCCTTGCTCTTCATGCCCGACGAAACGTCCATCTTGACCACTACGTTATCCATCTCGGCTCCGATCGCTGCTGCGAGTGTCGCTCCGATATCAGACGAAAGAATTGTCGAGGGATCGAGCTCAGGCTGATCCGGCTCTTCTACGTCCAGGAATCTGGAGAGCGCCTTCTCTCCGCTAAAGGCCATCGTGTAGTTCGCGGTCACGCTGGGCGGCATGAACTCCTTGAATTGCGCCATTTCTTCGGGCAGTTCCAAATCGAACCTTTGCGTGTGGGCGTAGGTCACGGTTCCGGTTTGCGCAAACACCGTCACTGGCATAAATAGCAAGGCCAATAGCGGCTGGCAGCGCTTGACCTGGAGCAGGCTTCGCAGATTCCGATAAGCGTTATACATCATGATATGGGGAGCTAGGACATTGAAATTCGAAGGTCGCAAGGGAAGGAGCTTCTGGCAGTCCGGCAGGCTAGAAAAGGTGGCGGCCGAAAGTCACCCTAGTGCTTGGCAGGTGCGGAACCATGTAGAAGCGTCCGGTCAGCGAAGTCGCTCTTTCTGCTGGATGCCCGGGCGAACGGATAACCAACCCGGCGCGAATTCCCGGACACCTAACGTACGGCATAGCCGATCTATTGCATGAGCAGAGTCAATCAGGAAGACAAGCAATCGCACGGTGGCATGAGGCTGGAGTGCGTCGGCTCGCAGGGATTTTCAAGTTACCAGTATTGCAATGCAGTTCGGGGCGCAGATTCCGCGGCGCAAGCTCTCAAACGATCCTATGATTCTGGTTATTGCTGATACCGATTCGGCGTCCTGTATCTTCCAGGTGGATGTCCTTCGTCGTGCTGACTGAAACCACATATTCCCGCCATGACTGCAGCGCCCACGGGGAATGCCGAGACCGATTCACCCTGCGAGCTATGGTAGGTAGTCCAGATCATTCAGTCCCGGGCACGAACCGAGAATCCGCTATGGCAACATGCCCCCGTGCCATGTGCGAACCTGGCCGCAACAAGATGGTCGGCCTCGCACTCCGCAGAACGTGCCATAATACCGAAATGCTGCTTGTACCGCTCCATCACTCGATCTTCCTAGTAACAGGAGCGCTCGCCATCGATCAACTCCTGCGGACGAGTGCAAGACATGCGTCACGAGTGGCCTTTGTGCCGCGGGCGTAGCGGCATTCGGCATACGGCGCAGCAAGGATGTGCTCCCCGCCACTCGTTGCAATAAATGAACTGCGGATTGCGTTCTTCATGACATACCCAACGCGGATGCTCAACACCACTTACGATACCATGCTAATCACCACTTTCAGGGCCACTGTTCTCCTTGTTTGTTCATTCCTGGCATTCGGATGCGGATCTGCACGCCCCGACGCTTCCGATGGATGGTCTGGTACAACCGACTCGCTTTCCTCCGGCGAGATCGTAGTTCACAACAGTGACGCCCCCCTCTGGGCACCGGAATACAGCTGGCAGATCCAGGAGGAGATGAGGCTTGGAAGCGACACCGGCGAAGATGCCATTCTGTTCGGGAGCATTCGGTCTTTTGACGTGGATATGCAGGGTCAGGTTTACGTGCTAGACGACCAGTCGCAGGAAATCCATGTTTTCGGCCCGGACGGCATGTTAATACGCACGGTCGGAAGAGAGGGAGCCGGGCCGGGGGAATTTGAACGCGCTGCGGCAGTCGACGTCAGCCGCACCGGTGAGATCTGGGTCATGCAAATGCAGAAGGGCCAGCTCACGATTCTGGACTCGGAGGGAAGCTACCGGAGAACAGAGCAGATCAACAGCACTGGTTGGGACTTTTGGCCATACCCGGGCGGCTTTGACCTGCTGGGGCGCTACAATGCCTTCGTGCTCTCCTATGAAAACGAGAACACGATCCGGCTGTTGGCGCGCTTTGACCAGTCATTCGCACCGCTTGATACAATTGCACTTCCGGAGAGTCCCTTGGAAATTGAACGCTTCGAAGTAGAAAATGAAGACGGAGGCCAAATCAGTACCAGCATTCCGTTTCAGGGGTCATTTACCTGGCGTTTCTCCTCAAGTGGTAACTTCTGGACATTGCTTACAAGGCCGTACGAACTTGCTGAAATCACGGCCGATGGCAGGATTCTTCGAAGGGTAACCAAGGAATTCGAGCCAATTCCGGTAACCAGCGCAGACATGGAAGCAGCCCGCGAGCGGCTCACCTGGTTCACCAATCAAGGCGGAAAGGTTGACGAGTCAAGAATCCCGAGGACAAGGCCCGTTGTGAACTCCTTCTTCAGTGACGACGAAGGGAATCTCTGGGTAAGCCAGGTTGGGACAACTCCTGAGAATCAGGGACGCATTTTCGACCTGTTCACCGGCGAAGGGTATTTCCTGGGAGAGGTCCACTTTCCATTTTCGCTGGATTTGAACCCGGAACCGATAGTTCGAGACGGTTTGCTTTACGGCATGACCTCGGATGAGCTTGGCGCCGAGCTGATTGTGAGAGCACGCATAGTCAAGTCCTGAACCACTGCGGCTGTCGAATGGGCCGCAGCGACGACGGACCAACCCATTAAAAGGAATCGCTGCACGCCTATAATGTATGGCAAGCACGAAGCAGTAGGGATACGGGCCAAGCATCAGTCCAGGGTAGTTCGGGTTGCGGCATTTTCGGTCTTGCCGATTGGCGCGGGACTTGGCGTTAGACGGCAGCGCGCTCGTGCTGTCGCCATCAGCCCGCAAAAGGGAAACAGGACAATAAGCCCCGGGTCCACTCTATCCTGAACACTGCCGTACGGATAACCCCGGTCTACCGAAAGAAAAGGCTCCCGCGCCCGCGGACATGCTTCCGCCATCATGCTTTCCTGCTGCGCTGCGTCAGTCCGGCATGGTGCAGCACCCTCGGCTTACCGCGAGTCAGCGTTGTTTATATCCCTGCGCAAGCACGTAAGCTGCTGTCTTCCTTGCAGTTACGCGTCCTGGATCTCCGCTTACGATTATTTAGCGAAGGGGCGGTCTAGACCTTGAGCAAACAGTGAACGGGCACGTTTGCCGGAAGTCTCACCCGGCCATCCAGGGCACCGATCTCCACCAGGAACGAATAGCCGACGACACGCGCTCCCGACTGGAGGACAAGGTCGTGGCTGGCAGCTGCCGTTCCCCCAGTGGCCAGCACATCGTCGTGAATCAGCACCCGATCCTCCGACGTCAGCGCATCGGCATGCATCTCCAGGGTATCCGAGCCATACTCCAGGTCATAGGTCACGCCGAGAGTACGAGCCGGCAGCTTGCCTTCTTTGCGCAGCGGCACAAATCCCGCCTCTAGACTCCGGGCCAGGGCCGCCCCCAATATGAAACCCCGGGCTTCGACGCCCACGACCCGTGTAATTCCAGATCCACCCCACGGAGAGTGCAATGCCGCTGTAGCCTTGTCCAGTAAAGCGGCATCACCCAGAAGAGGCGTGATGTCCTTGAAATGAATGCCGGATTTCGGGAAATCCGGTATCGTTCTCAGGCTGCGCAGCAGCTCGCCGCTAGGATCCATCGAATTCCGGCGCGATCGTCACGCCGGAATATAGCGCGCTACCAGTCGTATTTCGAGCGGCTGCCCAATAGCTCGCTCAACCTGCGCTCGATGATTTCCTCCCTGACCTCCGCCCGCTCTGCGATTTCCTGCTCCGCCTCGGCCAGCTTTTCACGAAGCTCCTGCATCTCTTCCTGGCGCAGCTCCTGCTTAAGCGCGAAAATCTCTTCCAGCGCCTCGCGAAGTTCCACGGTCAAGGCCTCTTTCTCGTCGGCATCGGCCAGCCTTGCTTTCATCGCCAGGCTCCGCGCCGCAGCTTCCTGCTTGGCCAACTCACTGTTGTGCCTGGCCGCTCCAAGTGCAAGGATGCCGCTCCTGTCGCGCAGCGATGCAGCCAAGTCCTCCGCCATGAGCTCAACATTTTCAATCTCGATGGCACCCAACGGACCGCGCGGATGAGTCAGAGTGCGCAGTCTCCGGCGGACAATACCCTTGTCGTCACCCTCTTCGATCCAGGCGGTGAAGCCGCCCTCCTCACCCTTCTCCGTACGGATTCTGATTCGTTTTCCGTCTTCACCCAAGACCACGATGGTCTGACCGGCAACCTCAACGACCACCGTGTCAGGCGTAGATTCGTCTTGCGCACTGGCCGGTGAGGCCACCAATGCGGCTATTGCTAAACCGAGCGTTGTGTAGAGTGCTTTCATTGATTAGGTGGTTTATTGTGATTCCTCCAGGAGGTCGTGAATCCGGGCTTCGATCAGCCTCTCCCGCTGGCGCTCTCGCTCTTCAAGGCGCGCCCGCAGGGCCTCCAGTTCGCTTTCCAGCTGAGACACTTCGCGTCTTCGGTTCTCCTGCTTCAACTCAAAGGCCTCTTCCAGGAGCTCGCGCAATCGTTGCAGCCCGTCTTCGCGCCGGTCTCCTTCAGGAAGACCCCTTATCTCGAAAGCCAGCTGGACCGTCTCGTTCTCCACTCCCCACTCCTCTAGCAGACGCTGATAAAGCTGTCTGTTCTCCTGCTCCACGGACTCGAAATATGTGCCCAGGATGGCATGATAGGTGGCCTGAGCCTCCTGAAAGGCTGCCTCCCGAGTATTCTGCCCAGCAGGCACGGACCGAAGGGATATCGAAGGCCGTGAGACGATCTCCACGGCATCCCCGGCGTGATTCAGCAATTCCATGCTTTGGAGGACCAACTGATTACTCTGTTCACGCAGCCTGGCGCTGCGCTCCTGCAACTCGGCACTGCGCTCCTGCAACCCGGCACTGCGCTCCCGAAGCCGTGCACTGTACTGCCTGTACTCCTTCTCCGTAAAAGGCCTGATTATTCCCTTCTCCACCTTAAATCTCTTGCCGTCCGCGCCCGTAAAGACACCAGTGCCTCCCGACGCAAGACTAATTCGAACCTTGACACCATCGAGTATCAGCCCTTCCGGCCACTCCGCGCGAGGTACAACTTTGCCGTTTACGCGCAAAATTCCGTTATCGATAACGATGTTGGTTCTCTGCGCCTCTGCGGAATGAGGAATGAGGAGCATCGCCAGCAGCACGGCGCAAAGCATGCCGGCGAGGGGTAGCAGCGTTCTTGTCATTTTACCTTGAGTTTGCCGTCGAGAATCCGTTCAGGGTACCGGTGGCAGGAAGCGAGTCCAGTGACATGACATCTGCCGCATCCCACAGCTGGGTAGAGCTTCGTGCGTTAAGGGCGCTGATACGGCTGTGAATGTCAATCAGGCTTCCGGCCTCATCCCAGGAGAGCTCCTCCTGATCATCGCTGCCGGCAGGAGGAATCTGTGTGTTATTGTCCTGGCGCATTGCATTAATCGCCACTATCCCGCCAATGACTGCCGCTGCGGCAATCGCTGCATACGTTGTCCGGCGCCATACCACGCGGAGACGTCTTCTGGAGGCTGTAGCCACGATGCGGTCCACGACGCCCGGATCCGGCATTGACGGCCCTCGCCACAGATCCAATGCACGCTTCGATTCGCTAAG
The DNA here is from genome assembly GCA_964639665.1 of uncultured Rhodothermaceae bacterium. Lineage (GTDB taxonomy): Bacteria > Bacteroidota > Rhodothermia > Rhodothermales > Bin80 > CAZXEU01. The sequence continues at coordinate 9,043 of CAZXEU010000098.1, forward strand.
CGCCACATATTCCGCAATGGCCTCCTCGCTCTCTAGCAGCGTTCGAAGCTCGCCTTCGTCTTTCACCTCGCCATACAAGTGGCGCAGAAGCTCCAGCCGTGCTTCTTTTTCCGGTTTACTTGTCATTAAGCCGCCGCGGCCTTAGCGGTCCGCTTTTTTTTTGAGACTGATCTCTGCTCGGTCATCCGCCGCAGGTTGAGCAGCGCGTAGCGCATGCGCCCGAGAGCAGTATTGATCGAAACGTTGGTCAGTTCGGCAATTTCCCGAAACGTCAACTCTGAGTCCTGCCTGAGCACTAGGACCTCCCGCTGCTCCGCGGGCAGGCGAGCGATACAAATATCCAGCCACGCGCGCCGCTCCTTGGCCACCAGAACCTCATCCGGCGCAGGTGCCTCCGAGCTCAGCCGGTCCCAGAAGCCGTCGGAGCCCGACATATCGTGCCACTTGCTGCGGCTTCGAAAATAGTCCAGTGTAGCGTTGCGCGCTATCCGCATAACCCATGCCGGAAACCTTCCCTGCTGCGCATACGAGCCACGCCTACGCCCCAGGGCGTCGAGAACGCGGACGAATGTGTCCTGGAACAAATCGTCTGCCACGTCGCGGTCACGTACCATGCCGAGCAGAAAACTGTAAACGGGTTCCTGATGCCGCTCTACCAGTCGCCGGAACGCATCCTGGTCCCCCCGGTCAAGGTACCGCTGTACAAGGTGATCGTCCGGCTCCTGCATCAAGTGCCAGCTAGGAAACAGATCTACAACGTGCCCGGGGCGTCATTTATTGTCCCGTCCGGGTCAAAGCAGGACATCCAGGGCTTCTCCCAGATGTTCCACGCCCACGATATCAAGGCCTTCTACGGAAAAACCGGCCGACAGGTTGGCCGCCGGCGCAACGGACCTGGAAAATCCGAGCTTCGCAGCCTCGCGGAGTCGGGTATCCAGTCTGCTCACGCTTCGTATTTCGCCGCCAAGGCCGACCTCACCGACCACGACACCGCATGGCTCTGCCGGCACGTCACGAAGAGAAGAGGCCAGCGCCACAGCCACCGCCAGATCGGCGGCGGGCTCGTCGACGCGCATGCCCCCTGCCACGTTGAGAAAGACGTCGTGGCCCGAAAACCCGAGTCCCTCCCGCTTCTCGAGGACCGCCAACAGCAACTGGAGACGCCTCAGGTCAAAGCCGCTCGCGGTTCGCTGCGGCGTACCATAGGAGGATTCCGTAACCAGAGCCTGCACCTCCACGAGCACCGGACGCGTTCCTTCCATGATGGATGCCACGCTGGATCCGCTGCAGTCCGGCCGGCGCTCGGCCGGAAACACCTCACTAGGATTGGCTACTTCAGACAGTCCGTTTGGCCCCATTTCAAAGACACCGATTTCGTTGGTTGAACCGAATCGGTTCTTTACGGCGCGCAGTATGCGGTATCCGTGGTGGCGGTCCCCTTCGAAATACAGCACCGTGTCCACCAGGTGCTCCAGCACGCGCGGCCCCGCTATGGAGCCCGTGCGCGTGACATGACCGACCAGAAACGTGGCTGCTTCCAGCCGCCTTGCCAGGCGAAGCAGGAAAGCCGCACTTTCCCGAATCTGGCTGACACTGCCCGGGGCACTGTCCAGCTCCGGCCGAAACACGGTCTGAATGGAATCGACAATAACCACGTCTGGCCGGGCCTCTGACGCCGCCTCCGCTACAGCTTCCACGTTCGTCTCGGCAAACAGCAGCACGTTGGCAGTCGCGCCCCCCATCCGGTCCGCCCGCATTCTCACCTGTCGGACCGATTCCTCCCCCGTCACATAAAGGACTCGGCGAGGGTCCATCACCCTGCCGAGCTCCGACATGAGCGTGCTCTTGCCGATGCCGGGATCACCGGCCACGAGTGTAGTGGATCCGCGCACAATCCCGCCCCCCATTACGCGGTCAAATTCCTGCAGGCGGGAGATGACGCGCGGGTCATCTTCCACATTGACGCTGTCCAGCGGACGCGGCGCGGACGCGGTCACGCCCGCAGGCGGCGGCTCCGCTTCCACTTCCTCCAGGAATGACTCCCATATGCCGCATCCCGGGCAGCGGCCCAGCCACTTCTGGGCATAGAAGCCGCATTCCTGGCAAACAAATCGGGTCCTGGTACGGGGCATGGCGTTAAGCCGTCTAAGCATAGTATACGGCTCGGCCTGTGACGGCGTACCGTCACACGCTTCCCCCAAGAAACAAGCGTGTTGCACGGTCATTAACAGCGCTTCTACGACAGACCTGCCCGCGTATGTTGGCCTTGCCCCAGCTGCAGCTTACGCAGCCGTTCTACAGCCTGGGCCGCTTCGCTCTTCTGTTGTCCAAGGCGTTCAGCTCGCTCGGACACTTCGGCATCTACCGCAAGAACCTGTTCGTCCAGATGGTGCGCATCGGGATCGAGTCCCTCCCGATTGTGGCACTCGCAGCGGCCTTTTCCGGGGCGGTAACTACCGTTCAGACGGCCTACCAGCTGGTTTCACCGCTCATACCGGCGGCTATAATAGGGGCGGTGGTGGTACCCTCGCTGATTCTCGAACTGGGAGCCGTGGTAACGGCCTTCATTCTCGCCGGACGCGTGGGCGCCCGTATTGCGGCCGAACTCGGCACGATGCGCGTTACCGAGCAAATTGACGCACTGGAGGCCATGGGCCTCAATTCAGTGGGCTATCTGATCGTGCCGCGGGTATTGGCCGGCATAATCATGTTCCCCATCCTGTACATCGGTGCCGTCGTCGTAGGCATTTGCGGCGGGCTTGGTGCAGCCGAACTTACGGGCGTCGTGCCCATTGGCGAGTTCTTGCAGGGCGCGAGAGATCACTATCTGCCTTTCGGACCGTACTTCGGCCTGATCAAGTCCCTGGTCTTCGGATTCGTGATCACGTCCATTTCTTGCTACATGGGCTACTACACCGAGGGCGGAGCCGAGGGAGTGGGACGCAGCACGACATCCGCAGCCGTGACCAGCTGCGTCTACATTCTTCTGGCCGACCTAGTCCTCGCCGTGCTGCTGCTGTAAAGGCAGGCAGCAAACGCTACATGATTCGAATCGAACACCTGAGCAAGGCCTTCGGCACCGCACCGGTGCTGCAGAATGTGTCTCTTTCCATACTGGAAGGCGAGACCCTTGCCATTATCGGCCGCAGCGGATCGGGTAAGAGTGTGCTGATGAAGCACATCATAGGCCTCCTGCGACCGGATACGGGCCGCGTCCTGGTAGACGGCATCGACATCAATGCTATTTCCTACGCAGAGCTGCGACGTGTCCGCCAGCAATTTGGCGTGCTCTTTCAGGGCGGAGCGCTGTTCGACTCGATGGACGCCTTCGACAACGTGGCATTTCCGCTTCGCATATTCACGGACAAGACCGAGGATGAAATCCGCCGCGAGGTACAAGAATGCCTGGACGTCGTGCAGCTTAGAGATGTTGGCAGCAAACGACCTGCGGAACTTTCGGGCGGCATGCGCAAGCGCGTAGCCCTGGCCCGCGCGATAGCGCTCAGGCCCCGCTACATCATCTACGATGAGCCGACCAGCGGTCTGGACCCTGAAACATCCACCACGATCAACGACCTGATCCGGGGACTTGCCGACCAGCTGGACATCACGAGCATAGTGGTGACGCACGACATGCATTCCGTTCTGAGCATCGCCGACCGCGTGGCCTTTCTGCATGCTTCCCGCCTGCACTGGGTGGGGTCCATTGAAGAGTTGCACCTGAGTGACGATCGCATTCTCCGGGCATTTGTCAAGGCAAACGAATACCACATCGGCCATCCCGTGCATTCCTGACCCACTGAAAACGTGAAATTCTCCAATGAAATCAAGGTAGGAGTGGTCATCGTGGCGGCTGCTGCCATTTTCTATGTAGGCACCCAGTTCTTGCGCGAAATCCCGGTGTTTTCGCGCAATGACCGCTACAGTACCGTGGTGGCTAACGCCGCCGGCCTGGTATCGGGCAATTCCGTGCTCGTTAACGGTGTCAAGGTGGGATCCGTCACCGGCGTGGATCTCATTGCAGACGGCGCGCAGGTCCATTTCAGTCTCCAAAACGACCTCCGCGTCACGCACGGCACGACCGTGGCCATTGCGGGCTTCGGTGCACTAGGCGACCTTCGCCTCGAAATAGTGCTCGGACCAGCGAATGCCGCTCCCCACGCCCGGGGCGACATACTTCCCAACGCCAACAACAAGATCGTGGACGAGGTCGCTGCCAGCCTTCCGGCCACGGTAGATCTGGTAGATACGCTGCTCGCCAATACGGACCACGCACTGATTGCGGCGCGCCAATTCATGACGGAGCCGGCAAGTGAACTGTTGATTACCCTGCAGTCCTTTCGCGGCGCGGCCCAGACTATGGAGTCCCTGCTGCTTGCGCAGCAGGAGCGCGTGGAAAGCGTTCTGACCGGATTCGAATCGCTGGCCCGCACTACGGATGCTGTATTGCGGGATTCGCTCACGGTAACGATCGGCGCGCTGAACGGCACCATGGACGAATTGAACGAGAGTCTGGCGGCGGTAACGAGGGCTGCCGATGCCGCTGAAACCGTGCTGCACCTGACAGCCGAAGGCGAAGGAACGATCGGAAAACTGATGCAGGACGACTCCCTATATCTGGAGTTGGTTGATGCCATCTATGGGATGAACAGCCTCCTTAGAGATTTTCAGGAAGATCCCGGCAAGTACCTCAGAGAAATGAGGCTGATTGACATCTTTTAGCGCAGAAGCGCAACAAGACTATAGCCGATCAAGAGCCATGGCGACCTACGACGAGGCACTGGATCTCTTTCTGGAGTGGACCGAGACCGAGAGGCTGCGTCGCCATGCCTTTGCCGTCGAGGCGGCCATGGAGCATTATGCCGGGCTCTTCGGCCAGGATGTCGAGCGCTGGAGAATTACGGGGTTGCTGCATGACATGGACTATGAAAAATATCCCGATGAACATCCCTACCGCGGAGTGGAGGCGCTGCGCGAGCGCGGCTATCCCGCCGAGGTAACGCAAGCCATCCTCGGACACGCTGACTTCACCGGAGTAAGACGTGAAAGCCTCCTGGCCAAGGCCTTGTTTGCCGTGGACGAGCTGGCCGGCTTCATAACGGCCGTAGCTTATGTGCGTCCGACGAGACTCATTGGCATGAAGGTGAAGTCGGTCAGAAAGAAGCTCAAGGACCGCGCCTTCGCGGCAGCTGTCAGTCGCCTGGACATCGAGGAGGGCGCCGCACGCCTTGACATTGAGCTGGGCCAGCACATTTCGAACGTAATTGCCGGCATGCAGGCGCGGGCCGCACGCCTGGGCCTGGAACCTTGAGCGCGCCCCATGGGCGCTTCGACGCCCCTGCGCAGGACCCTTCCTCCCAGCCTGTAGACGGCGACGCCGCGGATGCGGGAGCACCGAACCGCCCGACGGATCTGCGCTCGGTGTTCGGCACCTACATCAGGCGGCATTGGCCATCGGAGCCCGGCGCCAGCGCTGTGAATCCCGGGTCGCTGCGCCAAGCCAGGCCGTCCGCCGCATTGCGCCTCCTGCGCCTGGTGCCCTGGGCTCTGGGCGGGCTCCTCCTACTGTCATTCGCCTGGGACTTTGACGGCATGGTGCTGCAGCCATTCGGGTACAGCATTGCCCTGGAAGGACTGCTCCTCACCGTATCCGTAAGCGGGCTAATTGGCTTTCTGACCAATTGGCTCGCCATAACCATGCTGTTTCATCCCAGAAGCCGCCGGCCTCTGCTTGGCCAGGGAGTGATACCCGCGCAGCGGGACCGGGTGATTCTCCGTTTGGCCCAGGCAGTCAGTGACCAGCTCATCAATGAGGAAATCATCAAGGAGCGGATTGAGTCGAGCGGTGTGGTACCCCGGTACCGGAGCATGGCCCTGTCGGTTACGCACAACGTCCTCGCCGATCCGGACTTTCGCTCGGACATCAAGGCCATCGCGGGCAGCTACGTTGAAGGCGTGCTTGGCTCGGAGACGGTCCGCGAGAAAGTCGTTGATATGACCTTGAAGAAGCTGGAGGAGTACTCGCAGTCCGGCCTTGCGGGACTGGCGCTCAAGGCGTACCGGCTCTTCCAGGAGGAAAAGGTGCGGCGCCTTGTCGAGGATGCAGTCCTGGACCTGCCCAGATCTGTCGATGTCATGCTGGACCAGATTGACGCGCTCCTGGACGAGGTGCCCGGCAGACTGGCAGAACGTTCAGAGGATATCGAGGATTGGGCGACCAAGTTTATTCTGGGCTTCGTCCGCTCCATCGACATTCATGCCATGGTGGTCGAAAACATGCGCCGGTACGACGAATACCGGCTGGAGGCGCTGATCAAGAACTCCTCAAACGACCAGCTCAACTACATCAAGTACCTGGGCGGAGCGTTGGGCACGATTGGCGGACTCGTCATCTTCGACAAGTGGCTGGCCATACCGGCGCTTGCAGCAATGTTCGGCGGGCTGGTGCTCATAGACAGCCTGCTCTACCGGCTGTACGAGTCCGCCAGGCCGGCATAGGGCCGCTCTGGATCCGGCTCGCCGAGGAGCAAATCCATGACTTCGCCCTGCGTCGTCGCCCTTGCCAGGCGCATCCGCAGCTGGCTTGCGCACCGAAATCCCTTGAAATAGCCGCCGTACATGCGTCGCATTTCCAGCACGCCCTTCCGCTCACCAAGCCAGTTGCATTTGAGCCTGAGGTGCTCGCACACGACGGCAACGCGCTCCTGCCACCTCGGCCGAGGAGGCACGGTTCCACTCTCCAGATACGCCTTCGCATCCCGGAAAATCCAGGGATTGCCTATGGCGCCTCTTCCCACCATAACCGCATCAACGCCCGTAGCTTCAAACATGCGCGCGATGGCCTCAGGCGTGGAAGCATCGCCGTTGCCAATCAGCGGGATGCTCCGCAGGCCGTCTTCCTGGATGCGTCGCAGGTAGTCCCACCGTGCTTCGCCCCGGTACATCTGCTTTCGCGTGCGGGCATGCACGGCGAGGGCCTGCACGCCGCAGTCCTCCAGCATCTGGGCCACGCGCACGATATCAATGCTCTCGTCATCCCAGCCAAGACGCGTCTTGACCGTGACAGGCCGCGTGGCCACTTGAACGACGGCCCGCGTAATGGCCATCATCTTGGGCAAATTGCGCAGAATACCCGCTCCTCCATCCTTGCACACCACTTTCCTGACCGGACACCCGAAGTTGATGTCGATGATGTCCGGCTGCGCGGCATCGACAATCTCGGCTGCCGCACGCACCTGGGCGATATCGCCTCCGAATATCTGAATGCCCAGCGGGCGCTCGCACTCGGTGAAGTCCAGCTTCATGACGGAGCTTGCCGCCTCATGCACGAGTCCGCCGGACGAAATGAACTCCGTATAGACGACATCCGCGCCGTACCGCTTGCACAGGCGACGAAAGGGCGGATCAGACACATCCTCCATCGGCGCCAGCATGAGCGGACGCATTCCCAGGTCTATGCTACCTATTTTCATCGGACTAATGCACTTGTGACGCCCAACGCCACCTTGGAAATCGCTGTTCCGACCACTTGCAATACTAGGCACGGGCCACAGTATTTCGACCAGCATTGGCGATTCCAAACCTAGATTTAACCATGCGAGCCACGTTCGCCCTGCTTATAGCAAGTTGTCTGCCATTGCTGTCGAACTGCAGCTACGGCCACGGCCTCGGTCTCGGTCTAGTGAGCCCGCTAGTGCTCCTGTTCATCGGCCTGATTATAGGTGTACTATACGTGGTAGCCCTGGTCGACATCTTCAGGAGCACGCGCCTGGCAAGCGAAAAGGCGATATTCATCGTCCTGGTATTCTCTATTCCGATAATCGGAGTTCTAGCCTACTTTGCGCTGCGCGGCCAGGCGTAATGCCGTGGCCGGTGCAGCGTCCGATTCTAGCCGTGGGGCCAAATCCCTACCCGTCTTCGCCGCAACCCGCCTTCCTGGAAACTCACTTGCCTGGATGCGGCCCAGCGCGGGCCGGGCGGAGCTTGACGAGCGCAGGGCAGAGACGACGCCAGGTGCTACCATGGAGCATTGCGGCAGCAACCCGCCGGTAGTCTCGAACGTATGCCGGAGAGGACATTGAACTCATCTTTCACTGAGGTCATGCGGATCAGGCTTCCCATATGGCTATCTGCGTGCTTTCTCCCTTTAGTTTCGGGCTGTTTCCAAGGCGTTGCATCAATTGGCCCGATCGAGTTAGGCATCATTGGTCTGGTCGTATTCCTGCCCGCCATCGCCGCCATTGTCGCCATAATCGACATCAACAGGAGTGACCGGCCGGGTGGCGACAAGATGCTCCTTGTCCTTCTAGTCTTGATGGTTCCGCTATTCGGGGCACTTGCATATTTCTTGGTTGGCCGACAGAACTAGCTGCCCAGGCAGTCGGCTCATTCCGAGTAGCCAATTCTTGCCCGGCTTCTGCTGCGACCACCCTGTCGGACGGATGGCCAGTTGCTCTTTCGGCGCCGGCATAACTGCGCGCAGCCGAGGGCCTTTGGTGTTTATCTTCGGAGAATGAACGCCGCGCTGCCACCGGGGCACCGCCTCGATAGCCGCCGGAGTAGTCCTATCCATAACCTTTTGCGTGCACATCGTATACCATGGAGACTGTGCGCACATTACTTTCCCAGATCCATGCGATTATTGCATTCCGCCCTGGTCTTTTCCCTGTTAGCCGCGTTTGTTTCGGGATGCGGCCGAAATCTGGCCGAAATGGCCACGAACACAGGCGGCCTGGGATGCTTCGGCCTGATCGTACTGATATTGGACGTCATTGCGCTGGTGGAAGTCTTCGGCAGCGATCGAACCGTGGGCGACAAGGTGCTGTGGGGTCTTCTGATATTCTTCCTTCCGGTCGTCGGCGTACTGGCATACTTCCTGTTTGGGCGCAAGAACTAGCTGCACTGCCGACCTTAAGAGCGACTCTTGCCGCGCTGCTGCTGGCCGGTTGCACACGGCTCCAGGAGCCTCTTGCTCCAGATGCCCCTGCGCCGACAGTCGTCCTGGTGTCGCTCGACGGGTTTAGCGCAGAATATCTCGATCTCTACGCCGCGCCTGCTCTTGAGCGCATCGCCGAGGAAGGCGTGCGGGCCGAGTACCTTCTTGCAAGTTTTCCGACAAAGACCTTTCCGAACCACTTCACGCTGGTAACCGGGCTCTGGCCGGATCGCCATGGCATCATCAGCAACACCATGTACGACGAGGATCTTGGCCGCTGGTTCAGGCTGTCTGACCGCAGTGCCGTCGGCGATGGAGTCTGGTGGGAAGGAGAACCGATCTGGGTGACGCTGGAAAAGCAGGGCAAGCTCTCAGCCCCCTTCTTCTGGCCTGGGTCGGAAGCGGAAATCGACGGACACCGGCCGCAATACTACTACCCGTATGACACCGAAACATCAGCTGAAACACGCATCGAATGGATCGTTGATGCCCTCAGCCAGCCTCCGGACAGGCGCCCGGTATTCCTGACGTTTTACCTGTCCGATGTGGACGGCGCCGGTCACCGGCACGGTCCGGATTCCGAGGAAATAGCGCGAGCCGTACAGCGCGTGGACAGCCTCGTGGCCCGCCTGGACGCAAGGCTGCGCGAGAAGGGCCTTGCCGAGCACATCAACCTCATCATTACCAGCGACCACGGCATGGCGGCCACGTCAGCTGCGCGTGTCGTGTTTCTAGATGACTACATCGACCTAGAGGAAGTATACATCCGGGAGCTCGACCCCGTAGCCATGCTGCAGCCCAAGTCCGGGGAGCCGGATGAATTGCTCCGGAAGCTGGGCAGCATGCCTCACGTAGCGTTCTATCGCAAGGACGCACTGCCGGAGCACCTGCACTTCGGAACTCACCGCCGCATCCCCGAGGTGGTTGGCCTGGCCGATGACGGCTGGCGAATCTCCACTCGCGGCAGCTTCGAACAGAATCCGGGGCGCTTCGACGGAGGCACGCACGGCTACGATCCGGCCCTATCTTCCATGCACGCCATCTTTCTGGCGCGCGGCCCGGACCTTGCGCAAGGCCTTGACATTCCGGCCTTTTCCAATGTGCACGTTTATGCACTGATGACCCATATCCTCGGTGCAGTTCCCACTCCGAACGACGGCGCGCTGGACAGCGTCCGGCACATGCTGCGAAACCCGCCTAGTCTCCACCTTCCTCAATGAGGCGAAGGCGGGCATAGCGGAGCATGAGGTTCTTGTTGCCCTCCTCTTCGAAGCGCACTACCGCCCGGCGGGCGTCGCTGCGGCCCGCCAGGGACAGGATCTTTCCCTTGCCAAATACGGGGTGCTCCACGAGGGCGCCCACCTTGAAGCGGTCTTCCGTCTCTGAGGCCCTTCTCGGCACCAGCGGCACCACCCTCGCTCGCCGCCTGCGCGGCCGGGGCCCTGAACCGCCAAGTGTCTCCTGCACCTCCTCCAGGAACCGGCTCCGGAGACGGCTCTCTGTCCTGCCGTATTCCAGGCGCGACATGGCATGCAGCAGAAACAGCTGCTTCTCGGCCCGGGTCACACCGACGTAGAACAGCCGGCGCTCTTCTTCGAGGGCCGTCACACTCTTGTCTGCGGCGGCAAGCGGAAACAGCCGTTCCTCCAGGCCTGTAATGAAAACAACGGGAAATTCCGTCCCCTTCGATGCGTGCAGCGTCATAAGCGTAACGCGCCCGCTGCCCGATTCGGCAGCATCGGCGTCCGTGAACAGCGCAATCTCCTGGAGAAATCCCGCGAGTGTGACCTCTCCTGCCGCGCGCATGCGGTATTCGGCTACCGCGTTGAGCAGTTCCTGCACGTTTTCCGCGCGGACCAGGCCTTCGTGCGTGTCGTCCCGCTTGAGATCCGACAGCAGCCCGGCTTCCAGTATGATCGAGCGGGCCGTCTCCTCCGGAGACCCTTCAAACTCCATGTGCCGCGCGATCAGCGCATGAAAATGCGAAACCGCCTTCAATGCCCGCGGTGCCAGCCCGACGCCCTTGTGTTCCCTAACTGCGTCCCAGAGCGATGCACCCTCCCTCTGCGCCCACGAGGCAAGCCGGTCGACCGTCTTGGCGCCTATTCCGCGAGCGGGAAAATTGATGATTCTCCTCAAGCTGACCTCATCGGCCGGATTGACGAGCACTCTCAGGTAGGCGAGTGCGTCCTTGATTTCCTTTTTCTGGTAAAAGGACAGGCTGCCTATGACCTGGTACGGGACATCGGCCCGGCGTAGCACCTCCTCCAGGGCCCGGCTTTGCGCGTTGGTGCGGTAGAGTACCGCGAAGTCGTCGTATGTGTAGCCACTGCGAAGCTTTAGCTCGCGGATCAGATCCTGGACCTTCTGGGCTTCGTCCTTCTCGCTGATGCAGCCAATCTCCCGGACACCGGTACCCTCCCCGTTCTCCGTCCATAGGTCTTTTTCAAGCTGCTGCGTGTTGTTACGGATGGAGGCGGATGCTACGCGCAATATGGATTGGGTCGAGCGGTAGTTCTGCTCCAGTCGCACCACCTTCGCCTCTGGATAGTCCTTTTGGAACGAAAGAATATTGCCTATGTCTGCGCCGCGAAACGCATAGATGCTCTGAGCGTCATCCCCTACCACGCAGATCTGCTCGCGCCTCGCCGCAACCCGGTTGGCAAGTAGGTACTGTACGTGGTTGGTGTCCTGGTACTCGTCGATGTGCACGTGCGACCACCGGCGCTGGTACTTTTCCAGGACTTCGGGATGGGCGTCAAACAACTCAAGCGGCTTCAGGAGCAGGTCGTCGAAATCCAGCGCGTTGGCTGCCCGCAGTGCCTCCTGGTAGGGCCCGTACAGCGTCGCTACTTGCTCACCGGAGAAGGTGTCCACCTGCTTCCGGTAGGCATCCGGCCCGAGCATGCTGTTCTTGGCACTCGAGATCTTCGCCCGAATCATGCGCGGGCTGATCTGTTTCTTGTCCACGTTATAGCGAACCATGAGCCGGCGCAACACCCGTTCGGTGTCGTCCGTGTCATAAATGGAAAAGTCCCTGCCATAGCCCAGCCGCTCCGCCTCCGAGCGCATGACGCGCGCGAAGACCGAATGAAATGTCCCGAGCCATTTCGGCTCCAGGTGGGCATTCTTCATAAGGCGCGCCACGCGCTCCTTCATTTCGCGGGCGGCCTTGTTGGTAAAGGTGAGCGCGAGAATGCCGGAAGGATGCGCGCGACCTGTCCCTATCAGGTAAGCCATGCGCGTGGTGAGGACCCGCGTCTTGCCGGATCCGGGCCCCGCTATGATCATGACGGGGCCTTCTGTGCATGTGGCCGCCTCGCGCTGGCTATCGTTCAAACCTTCCAGAATTTCCGCGGCGGTTACAGCCGCGTCGACAGCAAAGCGGCGCATGCGTTGCGTGATTTGGGCGGCAATGTTGTACAATGGTGCACGTCCCGCGGTTGCAGTCTTGCAGCCTGATCACCGGAGCAACCCGACCGCCTGCGCGTCTCAACGCAGGTTCAACCCGAGGCCACATGGAAGCCGTTACCGGACTTCTCAGGGGTACGCTGGGAATTGCCGGCATACTTGGCATTGCGCTCCTGCTGTCAAGGAACCGCCGTCTGACGGACTGGCGGATGATCGGCGCTGGCCTGCTTCTGCAGATAACCCTCGCCGTTCTGATTCTGAAAGGCAATGCGATGGCGGACTTTTTCGCTCCGCTTGGCTGGCCCAAGGCAGTATTCTCCCAGATCAGCTCGCTTTTCGTATTGCTGCTTGGCTTTACCAGTGAGGGGAGCCAGTTTGTGCTCGGCGACCTGGCAAGGCCGCCGACGGGCGACTTCCCGCCGGGAACGCCCCTGGAATCGGGAAGCTCTTGGGGCAGCATCATCGCCTTCCAGGTGCTGCCCACCATTATCTTCTTCGGAGCTGTGGCCTCCATCGGCTACCATCTCGGCATCCTGCAATTCATCGTGCGCGGCATGAGCCGCATCATGCGGCGCACGATGGGTACCAGCGGCGCGGAGTCTCTCTCGGTAACCGCCAACATCTTTGTAGGGCAAACCGAAGCTCCGCTGGTCATACGACCCTACCTGGAGCGCATGACCAAGTCGGAACTCCTGGCCGTCATGACCGGGGGCATGGCCACCATTGCGGGCGGCGTCATGGCCGCCTACATCGTATTTCTTGGCGTGCCCTTTGCCGCGGCCAACGGCATGGAAGTGCAGATGGGGCAACTCTACTTCGCAGAGCACTTGCTGGGAGCCAGCCTGATGTCTGCGCCGGCTGCACTGATCATAGCCAAGATCATTTATCCCGAGACGGACGAGCCCGTCACGCTGGGCTCGGAACCAGCCAAGATGGAAAAGGCGTCCCGAAACCTGATTGACGCCGCAGCCACGGGCGCCCTGGACGGGCTCAAGCTCGCACTGAACGTGGGAGCCATGCTTATCGCCTTCATCGCGCTAATAGCCATGTGCGACCATCTGCTGGGCTGGGCATCGGGGCACTTCGGGGCGGAGCTGACCTTTACCGGCATTATGGGCTGGGTATTCTCCCCGCTTGCCGTGATGATCGGCGTTCCGCTCGCCGACGCCGCGGAATTCGGCTCGCTGCTGGGTACAAAGGTCATCGCCAACGAATTCGTGGCCTACCTGCATCTGGCGGAAGGTATTACCCGCTCCAGCCTGTCGCCGAAGGCGGTGACCATGGCCACATTTGCGCTCTGCGGATTTGCGAATCTGAGCTCGATCGCCATACAGATCGGAGGCATTGCGCCGCTGGCTCCCTCCCGGCGCTCGGACCTTGCCGAGCTTGGACTCTGGGCGGTTTTCGCGGGGCTTTTGGCCAATGTCATGACAGCCGCCATAGCCGGCATGCTAATCTAGCGAGGGCACGATCCGGAGCTGCGGACCAGTTTTCCACAGCATTCGTTATCCATTATGTAGCAGGTGTACTACCAGTACAACCAAACAGAATGAAGAGCCCAGGCCACGATTCCACGCGCGCATCACAAGACAGAGACTTCGCTCGCTGGAGCGAGTGCATCCGGTCTTCGGATCCCCGCGCCTTTTCAGAGTTGTTCGAGGCCATGCACCCGGTTTTGCTCCGGTATGCATGGGGCATCCTGAAGAGGCAGGAAGCTGCGCAAGACATAGTCCAGGACGCTTTCGAAAAACTGTGGCGGATCCGTGCCACGGTAGATCCCAAGCGGTCGCTGAATGCACTCTTGTACACGATGGTGCGGAATCTGGCCCTCAATTATAAGCGGAGTAACAAGTATGAGGCTGGTACATTGCCGGAGCAGGGCCCGCTCGACGACGCGCCTCAAGCAGATGAGCGCATGGATACAGACATGCTCCGCGTCCGGCTCGGCCAGTACATTGACGAATTGCCAGAGCGGCGCCGTGAGGCGTTCACGCTCAGCCGATTTGAAGGCCTCAGTCACGAGGAGATCGCACAGGTAATGCAACTTACCCCGCGTACGGTAAATACCCACATCACGCTGGCCCTTCGGGACCTGCGCAAGCGCTATCGCGCACTACAAACCCTTCCCACCCATGCCGTCCACCACCACTGATCCCGAACACCGTTACTCCCTCCCCCCGGATGTGCTAGCGTCGCTAAGCGATCGTGATGACGTGGCGGCGCTTGACAGAATGTGGGTCTTGGCAGGCACCGCCTCGCGCGCGGAGCCGGATGAAGCCTGGATACTACGGGCCGGTGCCGAGATGCGCCGCGCTCTGCGCGCCGTGACACGGCCGCGCGCTGTAATTCGGCCAATGCGCCGCATGCCGGTGCGCTTTGCCCTTTCCATGGCTGCCTGCCTGGCCATGCTCATTGCCGTCGGCATAGCGCTGCAGCCGAGTACCAAGTCCATTTCCGTGCCTTATGGAGCAGAATTGAAACATGTACTGCCGGACGGCTCGGTACTCAGACTCAACAGCGGTTCCAAGATCACGTACGGGAAGGATTTTGGACAGCAGACGCGCGAGTTGCGCCTGGTGCGGGGTGAGGGACATTTCGAGGTCACCGAAAGCGCCGTCCCGTTCCGCGTGGAGACGTTCAAGGGAGACGTGGAGGTGCTGGGCACGACATTCAATGTACGGGCCTGGCCACGTGACGGATTTGCCGATGTGGCCGTTACCACGGGTCGCGTCAGGGTGTCGGCGGCCGAGGTCTCCGGGCAGACCCTCATTCTTGCTGCAGGCGAGTCAGCTCGCATCGGAGACCAAAGCCCTGTTCGCCTCGAAGAAGGCTACGCCGAGAATGCCCCTTCCTGGCAAGATGGCAGCTTCAAGTTTCAGGATCATCCCCTGGGCGTGATTGCCCGGGAGGTTGAACGTCGCTATGACGTGACTGTCGGCGTATCGCCCCAGGAATTTGCCCAAGAGCGGATCGGCATCCTGGAGGAAGATCCGGAAGGCGCTGAAGAGATCCTGCGCATTGTGTGTGAGTTGAAGCCGTGTAGACTTACCGTTGTCCCGGACGGCTTTGAGATTGTAGCGGTAACGGCAGACTAAGCCTCGGCCGATACTGCCCATGAAGGAGCCTGGGCCGGGATTCCGGTCCGGGCTTTCTTGTATGCGAGCGCATTCCCGCAGCAGGCTGCTTTTCCTTGCGGTCATCTTCGGAAGCGGCATCCTGGTATCGAGGGATGTGGCAGCGCAGCAGATCCCCCTTCGCGAGGCCATTGTGCGGTTTCAGGATGCCTGGCGCGTCGATGTCTCCTACGATGCGGCGCTGCTGGACGGGCGGTGGACCAGCTGGACACGGCCCAGGGAACCGAACGCGGAGGCCGACCTGGCACGCTTGCTGCAAGGAACCGGACTGAGACCACGTCGCCTGTCCGGAGGATCGCTGAGCGTTGTCCTTACGCCACAAACGGGCAGAATAGCTGGCAGGGTCTTCCAGGACTCCACCTATGCGCCGCTTTCTCGCGCCCACGTCAGGATACAGGCGGCCGAAAGACTCCACGGCAGGCTGACGGACGCCGCGGGCGATTTCAGCATGCCCGGACTGCCGCCGGGAAATTACAAGGTCGTCGCCTCGCACGTGGGATATGCGCCTGACTCGGCATGGGTGTCCGTTACAGCGGGCATGACGTCGCGGCTGGATCTTCGGCTCGTGTACGTGTCGAAGGAGCTCGAACCCGTCCTGATTGAGGCCCCGGTCACCGATCTGTCGACACCGGATATCCTGTCGGATGTCCTCAGGGTCGAGGAATTGGGACAAGTGGCCGGCCTTGGAACACCCGACCCCATCCGCAATCTGGGCCGTACCTCCGGCATACGCGTCGGCGACCTCTCCGGCGACGTATATATCCAGGGCGGAGATGCAGGAGAGCATCGTTTCCTGCTGGACGGCAGCCCCGTTTTCTCTCCCGTGCATATACTGGGCCTCGTTGGAGCCACCAATCCGTTCGCCCTTAACCGCGTGGAAGTCAGCAAAGCGGGCTACGGTGCCTCTGAAGGGAGCTTTCTGTCCGGCGTAATTCGCGCTACGCACGCCCTCCGGGACAGTGCCGAGTATTTCGGCGATTTCCAGGTCGATCCGCTAAGTGTCAATATGCGCCTGGGCGGGACGATCGGGTCACGCCTCGACATAATGGGCGCGGTTAGGAGAAGCCTCTGGAATTCGGTGCCGTGGCTGCGCAGCTCCGCCATCGACAGCCTGCTTCTGTCCTGGAACGCCCCGGACAAGTTTCTGCAGCGCGCCAGCTTCTTCACGGTGCAGAGTTTGCAGCCACAGTTATATGATCTGTTTGTCCAGCGTTTGGACGGCGTTCCGCCGCCGGATCTGCCCGATATAAGCTTTAGTGACATCCACCTTGCCGCGCGCCTGAGCCTGGGCCGCGGCCGGTCGCTCTTGCCCTCCTATTTCCGCGGCTCAAGCGGTATCCTCGGTCGCCGTCTTATCGCCTCGCTGCTAGAGGACGATGTCAGCGTTGCGCGGCCGGACCAGTATGAGTGGAAGAATGAGAGCGCGCAAGTGACCTACTCGCACGTCCTGGGTTCGTCCACGCTTGCCTCGGTGCAGGCGAGGACTAGCCACTATCGGCTTGCGCACGCATTCGCCGGCCTGACCCGCCAAGCCGCCCAGACCGTCATCTACGACCGACTGTTCTTCAATCTGGAGCCTGTCGACAACGGAAACGAGATTCGGGAATATGCGCTGGATGTGGGACTTGATGCGGAACACGCCTACGGTACATTCACTTTGGGCGCCGAACTGGTCGGTACGCGCCACGGGTTTACGCTGCCGAGCATTTTTCCACAGACCATTGACGTGGACGGCTCCTCGCTTCGTCTTGCTACCTATGCTGAGGACACCAACCGTATCGCGCCCGGCGTGACATTCATGCTGGGCTCGCGGCTAACCTACAGCAGGGAACAAGCCAGGTGGTACGCCGAGCCGCGTTCGTCTCTTTCATTCGAAATCGAAGAGCTCCTTGCGGCCCGGCTGGCGGCGGGGCAGTACTACCAATTCGTAAACCAGTTTGAGGTGACTACGCTCAGCCCGAGCGCAATCGTCCCGTACAAGCGATTCTGGCTGCCGGTGGACGGATCGCTTGAGCCGCCCGTTTCCCGCCACCTGGCCGCCGATCTGGCGCTTACGCCGGGGCTTTGGACGCTCCGCCTCGAAGGCTACTACAAGTGGCAGCCGCGCCTTTACAGGGTAGACTATCCGACCCTGTACAGTCCTGACGAGGGCGAGATCGTTTTCCGTATCCCGGAACCCATCGAAACCCAGGAGGGCTTCATTGAGCTGTCACACGGGCGCGCCTTTGGGGCCTCTGCGGCCCTGGAATATGCCCGGTCCTGGCTACGGGTTGGCGTGCAAGGCGAGGCCAACAAGGCAGAGCGCGAATACGAGTTTCGAGGCGGTGACAGGCGCATGGAGCCCGTGCCGTGGAGCGAACCCTACCGTGCGCATGCCTTCCTTGATCTTGCTCCCGTGCCGGCCCTGGAGTTGCGTGCAAGCCTGCATGGTGGCTGGGGGCGGGTATGGGGCTTCCGGCAAGCGTATTACGACCTGCTCGGCATGGACGTGAACCAGCCGCTGGTATTCGGCGAATTTGATTTTCGGCAGCCCTCGACGCTACAGGCACACCAGCTGCCGCCGGTTCGGCAGCTGGACTTTGGAGTCTCCTATGAGCGCGCTCTTGGCTCCATGCTCCTTCGTGGCCAAGTGGACGTATTGAACGCCACCGGCCGCTACAACATCGCGCACTATGACCTTCGAGAGGCTGACGCGCCGGACGGCAGGCCAGAAACCGCCGCTCTGTCAAAGGGGAGTCGCCGGCTGCTCGGACGCGCCCTTGTCTTTTCCATGCGGCTGCATTTCTAGCCTCGATTCCCAAGCAAGATAGGTAGGTGACAGCTGGTGGGGCAATTACTGTCGTTTTGGGGCCTATTTGCGCTCGTTATGCGGCTGTACTGTCATTAGTAGTGTGATTGTGGCGTATACTGCCACTATGTCTTGAG
>CAZXEU010000099.1:0-10026 GCA_964639665.1 uncultured Rhodothermaceae bacterium
TGTCTTAGTCGATGCCTCCGCCGAAACGCTCAGCGCTTCCGCGAGGTGGCTACGCAGTTCTTCGTCCGTGAGATTGGAAATGATGACGCCGTGCTCTGCCACGGAGATAAGACCGGTTTCTTCGGAGACGACTACCACGTATGCGTCGGTCTCTTCCGAGAGACCGACGGCGGCCCTGTGCCGCAAGCCGAGCAGCGGACTAAGACGCATGCTGCGTGAAACCGGCAAAATGCACCGGGCCGCCTCGATGCGCCCATTCGAAATGATAACCGCTCCGTCATGCAGCGGGTTGCGGGAGAAGAAAAGCGTAACCAGCAGATCCCGGCTCACGGTCGCTCCAATTCTCTCTCCCGTCTCCACGTAGCTGCGTAGCCCGGTCGAACGTCTGAACACAATCAGCGCCCCTGTCCTGCTCTGGCTCAGGGAGCTTATGGCTTCCACGACTTCCGTAATCACTTCCTCGTGGGGCTGGGACGCAATGAAGTGCCTTATTAGCGGGTTCTGTCCCAGTAACAGCAGGACGCGGCGGATTTCGGGCTGGAAGATGATGATGACGGCCAGAAAGTAGATCTCGCTGAGCGACCCAAAGAGCGCCTGCAGGATCTTCATTCCCGTGGCATCGACCACGAACTGCACGAGGTACACGGCCATCAAACCAACAAAAATGGAAACGGCGAGCGTGCCCCGCATCCACATGTACAGCTTGTACAGCAGGTAGGCGACCAGACCGATTTCCAGGAGGTCCACCAGCCGAAGGGGTATGATGCCGAAAATGGTCATTCTTACCGCGCATTAGGCATACAATGCGGGAGCCCGGTCAGCCGCTCTTATGGCCTCGATCACCCTGATCATTTCTACTGTCGGACGCACGTCGTGCGTGCGTACCAGACCTGCACCGGAAATGAGCGCTACAGCCGTGGCGCCCAGCGTGCCGAAGAGCCGCTTATGTACCGGTGCCGGATTATTCTCGCTGCCGAGAGCGGCGCCAATGGTACTCTTGCGCGAGATCCCGACCAGAATGGGACAACCGAGATCTTCCAGTCGACCCAGTCCGCCCAGAAGCCGGAGATTGTCGCGCGGCGTCTTTCCGAAGCCGAAGCCGGGATCTACAATTACGTCGGCTACGCCTGCAGCCCGGGCGAGTGCAACAGACCGGGCAAGCGATGCATGCACGCGCCCAACTACGTCCGAGAACTGGCGCACGTGGACCATGCGGCCCGGTGCGCCGACCGAGTGCATGACAATAAGTGGCACCCCGGCATCGGCCGCGATATCCGCCATTTCTGCGGACTGCCTCAGGCCGCTGATGTCATTCAGCATGCGGGCACCTCCGTCTAGGGCGGCACGGGCCACGGCCGGTCTCCACGTATCGATCGACACCACGGCCTCTGGAAAGCGTGCCGCTATAGCTTCAACGACCGGCGCAGAGCGCGCGATTTCTTCCTCTTCCGCCACGGGTTCTGCGCCCATTCCGTAGACGCTGCCGCTAGGCCTCGACGAGGCGCCGCCGACATCGATGATCTCGGCTCCCTCCCGCAGCATCTCTTCCACGCGCCTGAGAGCATCGGACAGATTCACGAAGCGGCCCCCGTCCGAGAAAGAATCGGGCGTCACGTTGAGTACGCCCATAACCACGGTCTTTTCCCCGCAGCGTAGCACCTTGCCTCGACAATCAAACGCTGCGACGTGGGACTCGCTATAAGACAATCAACCGCCCGTAATTCTGCCCCAAAGGTAAGGACCGTGCCCCTGCCCCGCACAGAGCAAACGGCGCGCGCAGGATCCGCGGGGCACGCTCATGGTTGGTGCAGCCTGATCTTGCACTCCCTGGCCATGCGGGCACTCCGGACGGCACGGCGCTTCGTGGCAAGGCCCGTCGAGACACAGCGCCGGCTCCTGACCGGTCTTCTGGATCGGGCATCCCACACCGAGTGGGGAAAGCGCCTAGGCTTCAGCGACCTTGCGCGCAGCACCGATGTTGTGGCGTCCTTCCAGGACCAGGTTCCGCTGCACGGATACCCGGATATCGAGGCCGATGTCATGAGGATGCGGGCAGGCGGCGAGGACATCCTGTGGCCGGGAAAGACGATCCATTTTGCCGTATCGAGCGGCACTACTTCTGCCGGCAAGATCATTCCGGTTAGCCGCGACATGCTGCTGTCCAACAAGCGCTTCGCCACGGGCGTAGTGCTCAACTACCTGCTCATGCGTCGCAACCTCCGCTGCGTGTTGGGACGCCAGCTGGGGCTCCCCGGCCGAATCGAGGAGGATCCCCGGTATCCCGGCACGTATATCGGCGAAGTAAGCGGGCTGCAGGCCCTTTTTGCCCCCCTGCTTTACCGGCGCGTGTTGCAGGCTGTCCCTAATGAAACAGCCTTTCTCCCCAACTGGGATCAAAAGCTGAACGCCATCGCAGACCTCACGCTCGACATGGATATCCGCATGGTGATCATGGCCCCCACCTGGGGCAGCGTGCTTTTCAAGCTCCTCATCGACCGCTACCGTGCCCGCCATGGGGCGTCTGACGTCAGTATCGGCGATATCTGGCCCAACCTGCAGGTTTTCATTTCGGGAGGCGTCGCACTCAGCTCCTACCTGGAAGAGCTAAGGGACGTGATAGGCAAGCCGGACCTGGACTTTCTGGAGACATACGGTGCCTCCGAAGGCTTCTTTTCGTACCAGACCGACCTGGACGACCCCTCCATGCTGCTGCACCTGGATAATGGCGTATTCTTCGAATTCGTCCGGCTCGAGGATCTTGATCAGCCCGATGCCAAGCGATTTACCATTGCCGATGTAGAGCCAGGCATCCGTTACGCGCCTTTCCTTACCACGTGCAGCGGCCTTTGGGCCTACGGGCTGGGTGATGTCGTTCGGTTCACCAGCGTTTCGCCGCACAAGATCCTGGTAGCCGGACGCACCGCCGAAATGATGGACGGCTACGGCGAGGCCGTCTTTGGCGAGGATGCAAAGGAGGCCATAGAAGCCGCCTGCAGCGAGACCGGTGCGCGCCTGGCCGACTACCATGTGGCACCGCGGCTGCTTACGAGCGACCGGTTGCCGGCCCACCAGTGGCTCGTAGAATTCGAGCGCGAACCGTCGGACGACGACCGATTCCTGCGGGCTCTCGACGCGCGGCTTTCAGCCATAAACCGGCATTACCAGATCCGGCGGGAGGCACTGGCCTTCGATCCTCCTGAACTGGTGAGATTGCCGCGCGGCACATACCGGACCTGGCTGGAAGCTACCCGGCCATCCGTAAGCGCACAGACGAAGGTACCCCGCATGAGCGAGGCACGCGCGATTGCCGATGCAGTTCTGGCCGCGGCCGCTCGCATCCGGCGCTGACCGGCATTGCAAGTGCGGCGGCGCCCTGGCAGGCTGCAGATCGAAGCTGCCGGGCCCTTCCCGCAGAGATTTGTGCAGGTTCCTGCAGCTTTGAGTCGCAGAATATGCCCGGCGCCTGTATCTCCGTATGTGACGGCGGCGCGTGCGCAGCTGAGCCAAGTCAATATGTTGGGCATT
The DNA here is from genome assembly GCA_964639665.1 of uncultured Rhodothermaceae bacterium. GTDB lineage: Bacteria > Bacteroidota > Rhodothermia > Rhodothermales > Bin80 > CAZXEU01. The sequence continues at coordinate 3,526 of CAZXEU010000099.1, forward strand.
ATCTTCATGACCCTTCGGCGCAGCTCCTCCAACCAGTGCAGCTAGCTGTGACAACCCGCATCCGGACGCCCCTTGCCAGCATAGCAGCGGCAACGCTGGCAAGCCTTGTCGGCTGCAGCCTGACCATCCGCCTCGCGACCGCCCAGCCTATCCCTGTCGAGGTCATGGCAGGAACCCGGTACGCCAGTTCCAGCATCGTACTCAGCCGGTCCTTTGCCCCAGGATCGCGTCTCGGATTCTTTCACCTCGGCACAACAAGTTTGGACTACGAGTCAGGCAAGGGAGAGGTAACCACCCAGGACCTCCTGTATTTCGAGCCGGTCCGTGGATTGCGCATTGCGGGCGGTGCATTCTACGGCTCCGTGCCGGGATTCAAGCCCACGGCCGGCCTTCAGTTAGTGCGAGCGGGCAAGTCTTGGTTCGTCCTGCTGTCCCCCCGCGCCAATCTGGAGCGGGATCCGGCGTACTCCATATTCTCGATTCTGCAACTGAAGCCGCCAATTGGGGCAAGAATCAACGGCTTCGCGCTGTTGCAGGCGCTCTCGGTGCTGAACTCGGACGGCCACGACTTCAGCTACCAGTGGATGCGGTTGGGACTGGACCTGGAAGGCAGACAGTTCGGTCTTGCCATCAATCTTGAGGAGTCGCGCACCGGGCCCGCCTTTAAGATCAGCGCCGGGGTTTTTGTTCGCCGCGAGATCTTCTAACCGACGCAGTCTCTGGGGCGTACGCCTTGCGCCTCAGCACGGCCAGCCGGAGCCACCGGGAGCGCGTGCACGTTCAGCGGCGTGTGTTCCTGCGAGGTGTTTGCTAACTTGGTAGCACGCGCACGCAATTCTCACACCCCGCCATGAAAAAAGCACGCCTGGTCCTCGCCATTGTCCTGCTGCCGGCCCTTGCGCGAGCGCAGCACGGCAAGGTACACGACAGTCTCTCCATGGACAGCGAGATCCTTCAGACCGAGAAGAAGTTTGCCGTCTACCTGCCGCCGGATTACGAAGCAAGCCAGCGCAGCTATCCTGTGCTGTATCTGCTGCACGGAGGAGGCGACGACCAGACAGGCTGGATTCAATTCGGCGAAGTGCTGCACATAGCCGACCGCGCCATAGCAGAAGGCCGTGCCACGCCCATGGTGATCGTGATGCCGGACGCAAGTGGAGAGCGGCGAGGCTATTTCAATGACGTGACGAACCAGTGGCGCTACGAGGACTTTTTCTTCGACGAACTCATGCCGCACGTGGAACAGCGTTTTCGCATCAAGGGCGAGAAGCGGTACAGGGCGGTTTCCGGGCTGTCCATGGGAGGTGGCGGCACGTTCATGTACGCGCTGCATCGACCGGATTTATTTTCGTCTGCCGCCCCGCTAAGCGCGTCGACAGGCTCCCGAAGCATCGAGGCGTTTCGAAGCCGGCTTGAACGCCTAGGTAGGAACGCGCCGGACATCTCGGAAGCAGACCTTGAAGCCTACGTACAGCGGCACAGCGCTATCTGGCTCATCGAGAATCTCCCGGCGGAAGACTTGCTGTCTGTGCGCTGGTACATTGACTGCGGAGACGACGACTTCCTATACGAGGGCAATGCCCTGGCCCACATCGCGCTGCGCCAACGCGATGTGCCGCACGAATACCGGGTGCGCGACGGCGGTCACACGTGGACGTACTGGCGCGAAAGCCTTCCGGATGTGCTGCACTTCGTTTCCCAAGCCTTCCACCAGTATTGATCAACTCCCGCGGCAACGATGCAGACTTCCTTGCGTACGCTCCTTATTGCTACCCTCTTGGCCGGCGCCGGCTTCGCCTCCGCCCAGGATCTTTCGGTCAAGTGGGGTGAGCTCACGGCGCCCGGTTTCGTGCTTGCGCTGGAAAAGGCAGAGGGCGTGTGCATGCTACCCTTCGGCGTCGTCGAGAAGCACGGACCGGCCGGGCCCCTTGCGACTGACCTGCTCAATGTCCGCTTCGCCACGATTGCGGCTGCCCGGAGGGAATACGCGATCGTGTTTCCTGAATACTACTTCGGGCAGATCTTCGAGGCCGAGCACCAGCCCGGCACTATTTCCTACAGTCGGCGGCTGCAGCTGGATATTCTCCAGGAGACCGTATCCGAAATGGGCCGAAACGGCTGCAGCAAGGTCGTTATCGTAAACGGTCACGGAGGCAACACCAGCCTCATTCAGTACTTCACGCAAACGCAGCTCGATGAGCCGAAGGATTACGTGGTGTACGCCATCTACTCAATCGGGGGCCAGGGCGAGCCCACGCCCGCGATGGCCCCGACCGGGCCAGGCGTGGACGGCCACGCCGGTGAGGGAGAGCTGTCCGTTGTAATGGCGCACCGGCCGGATCTCGTCCATCCCGAGCGATCGCCAAGTCAGTCAGGCGAGAACCTCCGGCGGCTCAGCCTTCCGCAGGGCGTAACGACGGGTATCTGGTGGTACGCGAGCTTCCCGAATCATTACGGCGGCGATTCGTCGGGAGCGAACGCAGAGCGCGGCCAGGCCATCCTGGAGGGGCTGATTTCCTTCTTTGCCGATGTAATCAAGGCCATCAAGGAAGACGAGGCAGCCCCAGCGCTGCAGCGCGAGTTCTTTGACCAGGTCTCGCATCCAGAGGACACGCAGCAGTAACAGGGCCAGGGACAGTCCGCCCGCACCGCAGTAACGCGGGGCCATGCTTGGCCTCGTCGAAGGGTCGGCAGAATGCCGCAGTTCTCGGCCTTGAAGATCTGCCGTGGCACAAACCTGAGCCCGACAGGCGCGTCCAAGGTTCTCACACCACTCTGGCTCATTTGGGGGACATCGCGCGCACTTCGCGGGGCAGCGGCTTGACAAGCCAGGTGCTACTAGTCAGCGCGCACATTGCCGCCAGCATGGGGTGGCCTGCGCGGTCACGGCACCATATGCGCATCTTTCCGGTAACGTCGCCATTTGATGAAATCACTATTTGGCATGGGAGCCCGCAGGAACCGGGCCAGCGCCATGCGATGTATGGTTCGGGTAGAATGCTGTGCCGCTTCTGGCAGACAGCTTGACCGGATGCCGTAGGCGCTATGGCCGGACGCGTAGCCGGGTTTCGTGCCGGAAATGATGACTTGACCCAATTCGAATCCATGCCGCAGGAGAAAGCCCATGCCGACTGCGACTTGAGATTCGGCAATTGCCACCAGGAATTGCCCGCGCGGGAAAGCCACGCTCCGCTGCTCTACGCGACGGGGCCCGGCATGAAATTTGCTTTAGATGTGCCGGGTACCTTTGCGAGTGCGACGGACCGACGATCGGAGTCTGAACGCTCGCAGTTGTACCCTACTTCATGCCCTTTGCCACTTAGGCACCTTACCAAATAGGAGGAACCATGCGATTCATTCAGTTGACGCTTGTCGCGTTCGCGATAGCACTCGTTGCGGTGATTTCAAGCTGTTCGAGAGCGTCCCAGCCAAGAGAACACGTTTCGGCCGAGGCCGCGTCAGAGGACCGTGGTGAGCACGGCAATGAAAGCGGCGGAGAGCATGCCAGTGAGTCCGGAGAGGAGGAAGAACCTGGCGAAGAGTCGGGAACAGAGTATTCCCTGGATGCAACGTACGACGTAATTCGGGGCGGCGTCAGGCTGGTCATGGCGTATGATGCCGAGGACAATGCTTTCTCGGGCACTGTGGAAAACACTACCGGGCAGCTACTGGAGAGCGTGCGAGTAGAGGTGCATTTGTCGAATGGCATTGAACTCGGTCCCACGCCGCCGGGTGACCTCGGGCCCGGTGAGACGAGGGCCGTAAGACTGGAAGCCGCCGGCGCGAGCTTCTCGGGCTGGACTCCGCACGCTGAGGTGGGACGCAACGAGCACGGCGCCGAAGGCAGTCACAGCTAAGGCGATCGGGGCGCTCGTTGCGACAGAACCGCATCTGACGGGTCTTTTACTCGGACGGTACACGCAAATCTCGGCCAGGAAACACCCATTGGCGCGCGCCCCCGCGCAGTAGGCGCGCTGGCTCGAGCGGCTCCTCCTCTGGCGCGGCTGCGCTTTCAATGCTGCCTCCGCCTGCAGATTCTCGCGGACCGCATCCGGCATTTCTTCTCCGCTTGCCGGAGGATCACCACCCGGAATCACGTCCGATGCTGATCGGCAAGAGGTCGGCATACCTTGCCAAACCGGCGAACCATGGCCGGATGGCCGCACAACATGAACCCTCTGGCTGCGCTACCGTCCAGGAGCTCCTTTACTGATACGGGCCCGGCGCCCACGTAATGCAGCACGCCGCCGCTGTTCCTTAGCATAGCGAGTCCCGGGGCGAGGTCCCAGATGTGTACCCGGCCAATCAAGGCCGCATCTGCGATGCCCGTCGCCACGTAGCAGATGTGCGCAATCGTTGAGCCCAGATTGCGCACCTTGCCAGGATAGTCAGCGGCTAGGCGAAAACTGCGATGCAACCGTGAAATCGAAAGCAGGACCGACTCCCGGTGCAGACTGGCGGGCTCTTTCATCCTGGCTGGCTCACCGCATCGGTAGACGGCGCCATTCGCCCCGCAATGGAAATAGTCGCCTGTGGCAGGCATAAGAAAATAGCCGGCCACCGGCTCGGCTTCCCGTACGAGCGCAAGGCCAATTCCCCAAACAGGCAGGCCGGCGACAAACGCGGCTGTACCGTCTATCGGATCAACTATCCAGTGCCGGAACCCCGTTCGGGGACGCACGCGCAAATTCCTTTCCTCCGCGATGATTCCGTCTTCGGGAAAGCGGGCCGCAAGCTGCTCCCGCAGGTAGGCCTGGACATCCAGGTCCGCATCCGTTACATACGACTGCGACGCCTTCCACCGGGGCCGAACGGTGCGGAAGTAGCGCAGCGCAATGCGGCCGGCGCCGCGCATGATCGCTTCAATCTCCGCCGCCTCTGACATGATCAGACGGGAACGCGCTGAGTCCGATACTCAACAAAGGATTCGATCCGTTCTACAATAGATGCTCGTCCGGCCAGCATCGGAAACGGCGCCGGATCCGCCGACAGGAGGTCCCCCATGCGCACTTCACTTCCGCCCAGGTATCGCAGCGTCCCTCCGTTGCGCCTGAGCATCGCCAGACCCGGTGCCAGGTCTTGTCGTGGCCCACAAGAAGAGCGTCCGCTGCCCCTGTCGCCACCAGGCTCATTTGAAGGCATGCCGAACCCAGAACGAACACTTTCCCGGGATAGCCCGCCCGAAGGCGAAGAACCTGGTGCACCCTCGAATGCGCAAACAGTACCGTGTCCCTTCCGAGCCCGACACCCGTTTTCATCCTGCTTAACTGGCCATTTCTGTATACGCCGCCTTCTTCTGCCACGTGAAAGAATTCGCGCGTCATGGGCGCGTAGACAAAACCGCATACCGGCCTGCCGGACTCGACCAGTCCCAGGCCAATGCTCCAGGTCGTAAGCCCAGCCACAAACGGGGCCGTGCCGTCAATGGGGTCGATCGTCCAGTATCGGTCTCCGCTTACGGGCGGCTTTCGCACGCTGTCTTCTTCGGCGATCACTCCGTCGCCGGGAAAGAGACGGCCCAGCGCCGAGACCAAGAAGTCCTGCACTTCGAGGTCCGCCTCCGTAACAAACGAATCGTCTTTCTTTCGCTGCGGCGTCGCGTTTAGGAAGAAGTCGCGCGCCAGTTTTCCCGCAGATACAAGGAGTTCATGAATCTGGCTTGCCTCGACCATGCCGTGTCCGGGTGTTCCTCCACGCGTCGGGAAACTACGACTATGCCGGGGAATTAACTTCGGCCCTCGTGCACAAGCCGGGTAATGCATGACCACGCACCGCATCGTCCTCTGGTCCGGACCCCGCAATGTGTCCACGGCCCTGATGTACTCCTTCGCGCAGCGGGCGGATACGCGCGTCGTAGACGAGCCGCTTTACGGACATTACCTTGTTCAAACCGGAGCGGAGCATCCGGGCCGCGCAGACATCCTGGCCACAATGGATGCAGATGGCGAACGGGTCGTAGAGCAGGTAATACTTGGCCCGTGCGACCGCAGCATCCTTTTTGTCAAGAACATGGGGCATCACTTGCTGGAGCTGAAATGGGGCTTTCTTCTGCAGACGGTGGCGGTAATCCTGATCCGGGATCCTTTTGAGATGCTTCCCTCCCTTATTAACCAGGTGCCTGAACCGACGCTCGACGATACGGCCATCAAGCGCCAGCGGGAGATATTCACGTACCTGCAGGTGCACGGGTGCACGCCCTGCGTTGTGGATTCAAGGCAGCTGCTGCTTAACCCGCGCGGCGTGCTGGAGCAGCTCTGCGAGGCCGTCGGACTCGACTTTGACGAATGCATGCTTTCATGGTCCGAGGGGCCACGGCCCGAGGACGGCGTCTGGGCCCCCCACTGGTACCACACTCTCCACAAGACAACGGGCTTTGCACCCTATCGCCCCAAGACCGCACCCTTCCCGGCATTTCTGCGGCCGCTGCTCGAAGAATGCCGACCACACTACGACTTTCTCTTCAGCCATGCCATAAGGGCATAGGCCGAGCCCGGGCAACGC
>CAZXEU010000100.1:0-3932 GCA_964639665.1 uncultured Rhodothermaceae bacterium
GCGGCAGGTACCTGCTTCCCGCCGAAAGTACGGTAGCTCCCGTTGCGGATGGCGCCCACGCCGCCAGCCAGGCGCCTGCGGCCGGTGACAACCCGGCTACCGCGGCCGATTCGGTCGGCACACGTCTTGTTTCGCTGGCCGAGATGTTTGGACTGGAGGTCAAGTCGATCGTCATTGATCCCGGCCACGGAGGAAGAGATCCGGGTGCCGTCGGACCGACGGACTTGACGGAAAAGTCCGTGGCGCTAGACGTCGCACTTCGCCTGCGCAGGCGTCTGGAAGCGGGCGGCTTCCGCGTGCTGCTCACGCGCGACGACGACATCGGCATCAGTCTCAAGGACCGCATCAAGTATGCGACCGATATGGAGGCGGACCTGTTCATCTCCGTGCATGCAAATGCCCTCCCGGAGACGCTGTCAACTGTGGAAACCTACTATTTTGGAACCAGCGCGACGGAAGCGAGCTTGCGTCTGGCGAGGAGGGAAAACGAGAATTCCGGGTACTCCTTCTTCGAGTGGCAGCGGGATCTGGGCAGCCTCGGCAAGTCGATGAAGATTTCCGAATCCAAGCTGCTGGCGGCTGCCATACAAACCGAACTGTACAATAGTATTCGCGAAGTAAACCCGGCCGTAATTGACTGGGGTACGCGTCCGGGACCCTTTGAAGTCCTGTTTGGCGTCCCTGTACCGGCAGTATTGGCAGAGATTTCCGTAATAAGTACGCCGTCGGATGAAGCTCTGCTGTATTCTGACGCTTACCTTGAGCGCGTGGCAACCGCATTGGAAGCCGGAATTCTCTCATATCTTGACAGATAAGTCACCCGGCACATTACAAGTTATTCCTAGCCCCAAGAGACGATGGACGACATCCTGTATATCGGAATAGACCTCGGAACTTCCCGCAGCGCCGTCGCAGCCAGCAATGGCAAGCGCGACTGGGTCCAAAGCTACGTGGGTTGGCCCCGTGATTTTATCGCCCGCAAGCTTCTCAAGCGTGACATTCTGTTTGGACAGGATGCGCTGGACAATCACCTTTCAGTTCATCTGTTTCGTCCGATGGAAAACGGAGTGATCCGGGATGGAACCAACCGGGAAGAAGAGGCGGTCCGGCGCCTGATCCACCACCTGATCCACCTGGTAGAGCCGGCCGAGGAGCAACAGATCTACGCCGCGGTCGGCGTCCCTGCAGAAGCGCTCAAGGTGAACAAGATCGCAATTCGTGAAGCGGTGCGGGAATACGCCGACACCCTCATGGTTATTTCCGAGCCATTCGCCGTGGCTTACAGCCTGGGGGCCCTCAATAATGCGGTAATCATAGACATCGGGGCTGGTACCATCGATTTCTGCGCCATGCACGGCACGATGCCCTCAGAAGAAGACCAACGGTCATTGCGCACCGCCGGCGACTACATAGACCGGCAGTTGTATGACTTGCTCAAGGAGAAATTTCCCGATTCCGTGTTCACGCACACATTGGTCCGCGAGTACAAGGAGCGATACGGACGGGTGGGAAAGAGCAGAGGCCGAATCAAGGTAAGCCTGCCCATCGCGGGCAAATTTGAGCCTCATGACATCACAAAAGAGGTTACGCAGGCATGCGAGAGTCTCGTACCGCCGATTGCGGAAACGCTTATGGACCTCGTAGGGCGCTACGATCCTGGGTTTCAGGAGAGAATCCGGAAGAACCTCTACCTGGCCGGTGGTGGAAGCCAGACCGAGGGCATTGCCGACGCCTTGGGGGAAGCATTGAGCGACTACGGTAGTTTCAAGATTACGGTCGTGGACGATCCTCTGTACGCCGGCGCACTTGGTGCACTGGAATTGGCTCAGGATATGCCGGAAGAGTATTGGGAAGACATGTAAGGCAGTGCAGGAGCACCGCCCGGAAATCGTCATCATTGCAGCCGTCGCCTCTTCGAACCGCGTAATTGGCTGCAACGGAGCTTTGCCCTGGCATATTTCGGCAGATCTGCGCCGATTCAAACAGCTGACGTACGGCCACCCCGTCATCATGGGCCGGCGCACCGTTCAGTCCGTGCTGGACCGCCTGGGAGGACCGCTGCCCGGCCGCCGGATGCTCATGCTGACATCCGGAATTGCACTTCGGGGCTATCCGGACATCAGGCCCTTCGATTCGCTGGAATCCGCCATTGCGGCCACGCCCCCTGCGCGTAAGGTCTATATCTGTGGCGGCGCGGCCGTATATGCTGCCGCGCTTCCGATTGCTGATACGTTGGAATTGACCCTTGTTGAGGGGACCTTCGCCGGAGACGCCTTCTTTCCGCCGTACGAACATCTCCTCGGGGACCAATTCCACCTGGCCGAGGAAGAGCGGCACAGCGGCTACCGATTCGCGACATATCGGCGCCTGAGACCTGGTCAGCCCTGAGACCGGAGGCCTGTAACTGCACGAGATGCGGACGCGCCGACCGGCCGGGATTCTGCCAGGGGCGCACGTTTCAGCTCATGCCCGGCTGCGACGGGCCTTGTGTATTCGCTCGTAGTACGATTCGTAGCGAGAAACCACGCTCTTCGTATCGAATCGCCGAACAGCGTGCAGTCTGCCAGCCTCGCCCATGCGGTCACGGAGGTCTTCGTCCTCCAGGACGCTACGGATGCAGGTCGTAAAGGCCTCAATGTCCCCCAGCGGACAAAGAAACCCGGCATTGCTGCCCTGCACCAGCTCCGGCAGGCCCCCAATGTTGCTGCAAATGACGGGCACACTGCAGGCCATGGCCTCCAGGGCAGCAAGTCCGAAAGACTCGTAACCGCTTGGCATGACAAATGCGTCCGCAATGGACAGGATCTCCTCAACAGGTCCTTGCTTGCCCAGGAAGTGAATGTCCCGCTGAACGTTCAACTCCCGGGCGAGACGCTCCAGAGACGCGCGGTCGGGGCCGTCGCCCACGAGTAACAGCTTGACTGGCATTCCCTGACCGCGAAGCCTGTGAAGGATTTGTACGACATGCGACGCATTCTTTACGGGACGAAAATTGGATATGTGCACGATGACCTTTTCACCGCCGGGGCATATGGCGCGCTTGAAATGCTCCTTTTCGAGGCGGCGAAACCGATCCGTATCGATGAAATTGGGGATGACCTCAATGGGATTCTCGATCTGGAAGGCATCCAGGGTGGCCTTCCGCAAATGGTCCGAAACAGCGGTAACCCCGTCGGACTCGTTGATGGAGTAAGTGACGACCGGCGCAAAGCTGGGGTCGCGGCCCACCACAGTGATATCAGTTCCGTGCAATGTGGTTACGACGGGAATCTTGATGCCCTGCTTCTTCAGAATATCCCGGGCCAGCACCGCACTCAGTGCGTGCGGTATGGCATAGTGCACGTGCAAGAGATCCAGTTTCTCGTACATGACAACATCCACCATCTTGCTGGTGAGCGAGAGCGCGTACGGCGGATAGTCGAAGACGGGATATGTATTCACGCTGACTTCGTGAAAGAAAATGTTCTCGGTGACATGCGTCAGCCGGAACGGCATCGAATAGGCGATAAAGTGAATCTTGTGCCCCCGCGCCGCGAGTGCCTTGCCAAGCTCCGTAGCGACGACGCCGCTGCCTCCGTATACCGGATAGCAACTAATACCTATCTTCATGCGGCTGGAGTTCAGGTCCCTGCACCGCGCCGAAACCCCGGTCTACCCGCTAGGTTGCAACAGAAGGGTATTACATACTTCGCTATGCATGACACGGGAACAAACTATATTAATATGTGTTATGTTCTTTGTATGGTCAGGACTTACACATACCACTGTACCCGAGTCCGCAGACCGCAACTCCGGGCGCTGAACGCGCTGCTTGCGCATCTGACGTGGCTGCGAAACGAATCAGTATGGCATTGCCGTCAGACGTACCGGGATGAGGGCACTACGCCGTCCTATTTCGATCTGTGCTCCGCACTGACCGAGGCGCGCAAGAC
>CAZXEU010000101.1:0-18419 GCA_964639665.1 uncultured Rhodothermaceae bacterium
GCCTGGAAGGGCAGCTCGAAATGATTCGGGACCAGCTGTCGCTTCCGGCAGGCGAATCCAGCCTTGCGGAAATCCTGCTTCAGCAGCGCGAACTGGCCACCGATTACGACCTGTCCCTCGCCATTGCGTTTACCTATACGATGGGTTCGGAATTTGCCAACGTGGTGAACACGCGGTTCTGATGCCGCCTGGATCCCGGAAACCAGTGTCGGAGCCCGGTGGCGCGCTGCTTTCGGTCCGGGAGGTTCGCAAGGGGTACCCGACGGGCCGTGGCGACTATCTGCCCGTGCTGAGCGGTGTTACCTTCGACGTGTCAGCGGGGGAGGTCGTCGCCATAGTCGGCGAAAGCGGAACGGGCAAGAGTACGCTGCTACATCTAATAGGCACGCTTGACAGGCCGGACGCGGGCCGGATCGTCATTGGAGGACGTGACATCTTTGCCCAACGAGATGCCCGTCTGGCAGCATTCCGGAATGCTTCCATCGGCTTCGTCTTCCAGTTTCACCATCTGCTTCCGGAGTTTACGGCCGCGGAAAACGTTGCCATGCCCGCCCTCATCGGCGGCATGGCCATGGCCCTTGCCCGAAAGCGAGCCCTGGAGTTGCTGGATCAGGTGGGCCTTGCCGACAGAGCCGATCATCGCCCGGCCGAACTCTCCGGCGGTGAGCAGCAACGCGTAGCCGTGGCCCGCGCGCTGGTCAACAGGCCTGGCCTCGTGCTGGCGGATGAACCCACGGGCAACCTGGATACCGGGACCGCAGACAGGCTCCACCACGAAATCCTCCGGCTCAGCCGAGCATTCGGCCAGACCTTTCTGCTGGTAACGCACAATCCTGCCCTGGCCTCCCTGTGCGATCGCGTCCTGCGCCTGGAAGGCGGTGTGGTCCATGGCTGACGTGGAACAACGCCTTGCCAAAGCATTAACAGGGTATCCGGAGAAAGCTTGAGGGTAGGGCCCGTGGAACTGCCCATTTTGGATACGGAGATCGGCTTCGTAGAGGAAGAGATTGACCCGAGCGTCGACGTCTACGAAGAGATCCAGCGGCTGAAAGAGGAGAAAAACGCCGTGCTCCTGGCGCATTACTACCAGGAGCCGGCCATACAGGACCTGGCTGACTACATCGGGGACTCCCTCGGCCTGTCGCGCCAGGCTGCCGAAACGGATGCGGACATCATCGTATTTGCCGGCGTACACTTCATGGCCGAAACCGCCAAGATTCTGAATCCGGCAAAAAAGGTGCTGCTTCCCGACCTGAATGCCGGCTGCTCACTGGCCGATTCCTGTCCGGCCGATGCCTTTGCCGCCTTCCGTGCGCGCCATCCGGATCATGTCGTTGTCAGCTACATCAATTGCACGGCGGCCGTAAAGGCGCTCAGCGACATCATATGCACGTCTTCCAATGCAGAGCATCTGATCAGGCAGATACCGGAGCAGCGGCCCATTATCTTTGCGCCGGATCGCAATCTCGGGCGGTTCCTGATTAAGGCAACGGGGCGTCCGATGACGCTATGGGAGGGCGTCTGTATCGTGCACGAGGTGTTCAGCGAAAGAAAACTGCTGCGGCTCAAGGTCAGGCACCCTGACGCGAAGGTGCTGGCGCACCCCGAATGTGAGGAGGTAGTGCTGCGGCACGCGGACTTCGTGGGTTCGACGAGCGGCATTCGCCGCTTCGCCAGAGAGAGCGACCATGACTTGTTTATCGTCGCCACCGAGGAGGGCATCTTGCACCAGATGCGCAAGGACAGCCCCCAGAAGACCTACATTGCCGCGCCGCCCGAAAGCGGGTGCAGCTGCAGCCAGTGTCCGCACATGCGCCTGAATACGGTCGAGAAGGTTTACATTTGTCTGCGCCATGAGCAGCCCGAAGTCAAGATGGGCGAAGAGCTTCGCCTGCGGGCACTGCGTCCGATTGAGCGAATGATGGAAATGAGCGTAGGCGTAGCCTAGAAGCGGAGCCGCAGTCCGCTCATGGGTTCGAATCGGCGCTGCACCAGGTAGCGGGCCTCATTCTGGACGTCAAGCCGCTCAAACGAGTACCGGGCGGTGGCATGAATGTACAGCGGACCTGCAAGCCGGTAGTGCGTACCGAAAACAAGTGCACTCAGGTCCCCGAAAGGCCCGAATACGGTCAGGAAGTTTCTTAGGCCGCCGCGGTCTATACCCAGTTCGACGCGCAGTCCGTCCGAGGCGTGCAGAAACAGGCGCAAGTGAAACTCGCCCAACCGCTGCGATCCAAAGTGGCGGCGAAAGTAGTACCAAAGGGAAAAATCGCGATAGAATGCCAGCCTGAACTCCACCAGAAGATCCGTATCACCCGCGCTCCCGGCCAGGGACGTGCCTGCCGGACTGGCCGTATCGGAGGATTGCACTATTCTGGCATCCGTGTTGCTGACCTGGTAGAAGGAGCCGAAATAGCCTGGAATGAACTGCCGGCCGTTGTAGAAGGCCGCAACCCGGAAATCGAAGTGCAGAAGATCCAGGAATCCGTCGCTGTATAGGTCTGCGCCCACAGCCAGGCCGTTGCCGTAGCCCCTGTAGCGGGCGTAGCTGGCGAAGGGCGAGAAGAATATGTCGCCGGATTCGAACAGATCAATTCGTACGTCCGCGCTGTAGCTATCCAGCCCGCGCTCCTGGTCGGTGACGAAGTTAGCGCCGATGGTAACGGATGGCAGCGCACGGCCCGAAGAGCGGCCAAGAGGTGTCAGGGCCAAGCGGCCGCCCGCGACGCCGTCGACGAAGACGTTGTCGGCAAAGGCCACCGCGTCAAGCACGGAACCGGACCACCGGAGCTCCGTGCCCACGGTGCGCTCATCCCAGGCAACGGACGAGCTGAAAAAATTGACCACGTGTCCCGGCCCCAGCCTGAGCGCATCCAGCAACCCTACGCGTACGAAGAGTGGATCGTCCTCGCGGGCGTTAAGGCGCACAAACTCTACGAGTCTCACGAGGTCATACCATTCATCGACATCGGGACCATAGTCTCCCAGAGGACCCGCCCTCAGCGTGCCGCCGATGCGGGCGGAAGCCCGGCGCGTGACGGCTTCCAGGGTCAGCGAACCCGCGCCGCGCCACTGAGCGCCTATCAGGGACAGTCCGCCAACGGCCATCACCGTCTGGTCGCGGCGCCACCAGTCACGCTGTAGTCTTTCCCTCAAGTCCATCACGTGGCCAAAGGGTGCGCCCTGCTGCGCAATGGCGGACGGGGCAAGAGCCAGGAAGAGAAGCACGACGGTAAATTGACGAGGCCGTAGCATGGGCGCCGGTTCGCTGAGCCTGAAAATTACGTTGGGCCTGGGCGCGGTGCCAGCCAATTGCTTGATAGGGACACTTGCGGAAGCAATTACAGGGCCACAGCCTTTGGAGCTGCGCCGCCAGGTAATCCGGCCTCTACACCGCTGCGCTGCCAAACCATGCGCGGGGAAGGCGGTTATAGCATGGCTTTGGCCGGGGTCTCAGGCAAGAGTTGAGGCTGCCGGTCCGGCTGCCTCGCAGCCGCACTAAGAAACAGTCAGCCGGGACAGAACGGCATGTACAAGGTTGGACCGTTTGCTCTCCATGCCATTGAGACGGGGCATCTACGGCTGGACGGCGGAGCCATGTTCGGCATCGTTCCCAGGGCGCTATGGCAGAGGCGTCTGGCGCCTGACGGGCGCGGACGAATTCGGCTGGCCATGCGCTGTCTGCTGCTGGAGGGCGCCGGTCGCCTGATTCTGATCGACAATGGCGCCGGAGACAAATTCGATGCCCGTTTCCGGGACTGGTTTGCCATTGAAGACAAGAGCCATGACCGGGCTCTGGCCTCTGCGGGCTTTGCACCCTCCGATGTTACCGACGTGGTGCTTACGCACCTTCATTTTGACCATGCCGGCGGAAGCACGCTGCGAACGTCTTCGGGGCTGGTTCCTCGCTTCGCGAACGCGGTTTACCATGTTCAGCGTCGCCAGTTGGCATCTGCGCGGCATCCCAATGAGCGCGAGGCCGCTTCCTTTCTGCCGGAAAACTTCGAACCGCTCGCGGCTGCAGGCCAGCTTCGCTGCGTGGATGGCGAGGGTCCGCTGTTCGAGGGAGTGGACCTCCTGGTGGTCGACGGCCACACGGATGCACAGCAACTCGTTCGAATACGCGGTGAAGATTCCACGCTGGTGTTCGTTGCCGACCTCTTTCCAACGGTACACCATGTGCGCCTTCCCTGGATAATGGCCTATGACGTGCGGCCTCTCGTTACGCTGCAGGAAAAGAAGTCCTTCCTGGCCAAAGCATCGCTTAACCGGTACCAGCTCTTCTTCGAGCACGATCCCGACGTGGCCGTGGCTTCGGTGGCCGAAACAGAAAAGGGCTGGGTGGCCACAGACACTCGGCCGGTCCTGGAGCTGTAGTCAGGCTTCGGGAAACCTCGCAAAACCTGCATTCGTTCAGCTGCACAAGCTGACAAACAAGCATACCTAAAAAACCGTCGATCGTATAGCTTTCAGAGCTACAAATCCCTAACCTGCACCTTCTGTGTCGGTGATTCGACGGCGTAGTCTTTCAGCATACGGCGCCACAGTGTGCGCCCTTTTTCTGGTTTTGGGCACGGCAGATGCCCAAAGCGTGACGCTTCGGCTTGTCGAAGAAGCCGAAGGGCGAAGCATTTACGAGCTTGAGGCATCCTGGCCCAGGCCGCTTGGGCAGGTGCTGGACTCACTGGGCGCCCGGGCCCTCGAGGATGACGCCATACTGACAGTGACGGGCGGCCTCACCCTTCAGAGCGTCTCCCTTGAATTGCCCACGCTCGCCGGACCGCAGGTAAGCGTGCTTTCCTCCGCGTACGATGAATACTCTGTTTCGGCGGACACAGGGAGCGCGCTTCTGGCAGATGCATCCGGCCCTGTTGCTACCGTCGTTGGCCTGGGCTGGGAGCGGAAGCGACCGGCTGCCACGCTTCTTGTGCGCACGGTAACCTACGACGCGTCAGCCCGCGTGCTTAGGCGATACCGCCGTGTGAGGGTGGCGGTTGGTCCAGTCCCGCAGCCGCTAGCCGGTAAGGCACAGTATCAGGCGCCGGCGCGCATAGAGAGCGTGCTTGCCTCCGGCATCGTCTACAAGATTGCCGTGCGCGAGGAGGGCATTTACCAGATTGACAGGGCTTTTTTCGAGGCGTTGCCCGGCTTCGGCGGCAATTTGTCTAATATTGATCCGGATGAAGTACGCGTGTTCGGCAACGGTGGTGCTCCGCTTCCGGCACTCAACAGCGCCCCTCGCCCCATCGACCTTGTGGAAAACCAGGTCATAGTACGCGGAGGGGGCGATGGCTCCTTCGACGAAGGCGATGCCGTGTGGTTTTACGGGGCTCCGCCCTGGGGGTGGAAGGCCGAGCAGCAGCGAGACCGGGTCGGACGCCCGGTAACGGGTGAAGATGGGCAGGACGTCTACGCCTGGGAGCACTACGTGAACCCTTTTTCGAGCGAAAACTACTACTTCATCAAGATTGGAGGCGGCGCGAGCGCAGCGCTTGAGCAGGAGCCGTTTCCGAACCTTGCTGCGGCCCTCAGGCTCGATCAGGTAACGGGACGGCATGTCGAGGATATGGATGACTACCTGTGGAGCCGCGAGGCTGCAACGGGTCACACGTGGGTCAGCAATACCATTACGACGGGCGGGGCGGAACTGCCCGTGCTGGAGAGTGTCCGTTTGCCAGGGCTGGCCACTGGGCGAGTCCGGTTCGCAGCAAGGGCGGCCGTGCAATCCAATCCGGCTACGGACCTGTTTTTTCTCTCGGGTGGCACGACACTGGCGGCGGCCAACCTGGGTGCAGTCGCATCGAGCTCCACGACTACGGTTGCCCGTTCCGGTATTGTGGAATTCGAACAGGACGTGTCGGACGACCAGGCGCTGAGTCTGGCCATGAGGCTGGGATCGCAGGACAACAATGCCATGGCGGCACTGGACTGGTTGCGTGTATTCTATCCGAAGGCTCTTCGAGCGGCAGAGGGGCCGCTCCGATTCCACACGCCGGTTGAAGAAGAAGGGGCTTTCGAAGCCGTGCTAAGCGGCTACAGCGCCGACCTCTGGGTGCTGGACATCACGGAGACTGGCAACTACCGCTGGCTTTCGGCAGAGCCGTTTGCCGGGGGCCACAGGGTCCAGGTAGAAGTCAGTGACCGCGGGCAGCCCCGCGAACTCGTGGCGTTCACCGCCTCGGATGTGCGCATGATCGATGTGGAGGAAGCCTGCGGGGAATCCTGCCGCGTTCAGCCCCAGAACCTCCACGGCATCGAAAGCTGGCCGGATCTGGTCATTGTTGCGCCCGCCGTGTTTCTTGCGCAGGCCGGTGAGCTGGCCGCCTTGCGGCGCGAGGAAGGCCTGGCGGTCGAGGTTGTGGAGGTCGACCAGATCTTTAACGAGTTTGCCGGCGGCCTCCGGGATATCCGGGGCATGCGGGACTATTTCAAGTTTCTATACGACCGGGCCTCAACCGAAGATCAGCTCCTCCGGTACGTACTCTTCTACGGAGACGGTCACTTCAACTACCGGAACCTCGGCACACCCGAGCCCGAAATCCCGAACCTGATTCCGCCTTTCGAAACCGAGGAATCCTGGTTTCCGGAAGAGTCCTTTACGTCGGACGACTACTTCGGTCTGCTGGACAACAATGAAGGACTGTGGCCCTTCACGCGCCAGACCTTCATCGGCTCCAATGAACATCTGAACGAGCGCGTCGATATCGGTATCGGACGCTTCACGGTTTATACGGAGGAGCAGGCGCAAACCGTGCTCGACAAGATGAGGCACTATGGATCATCCGGCTCGTACGGCCCATGGCGCCAGCGCTACCTGTTCATTGCCGATGACGGACCGACAGGCACGGCGGGTACGCAGAATGACCGGGACCTGCACACGCAGAATACCGATGTAGTCGCGGAAATCGTGGCGCGCCGCGCCCCGGAAATCAACCAGGAAAAGGTGTATGCGCTGTCCTATACGAGAGAATTCCGCAATGCCTGGCGCGTGCCCGGCGCGCGGCAGGACATCCTGTCCGCCATCCGCAGCGGAGTGCTTGTTGTCAACTACAGCGGCCACGGAGCCGAGCAGGGGCTGGCGCAGGAGGATCTGTTCAACATCGAAGATGCGCGTACGCTGACGAACTATGATGCGCTGCCGGTCTTCATTACGGCAACGTGTTCTTTTGGCAGGTGGGATCTGGCGGGCGAGCAAAGCGGGGCCGAGGAATTGCTGACCAATCCGGACGGTGGAGCCATAGCGCTGCTGACGACTGTCCGGAGCGTGTATACTTCGGGCAACGCGCAGTCGCTGAATGTTGGATTGAATGTTGCGCTCAATGACCAGCTCTTCCGCAAGGACGAAGAGGGACTGCCGCGCCGCCTTGGCGATGCCCTGCGGCTTACCAAGAATACGCGCGTCGGCTTCGAGGGCAACAACCGCAAATTCAATCTGCTGGGTGACCCCTCCATGCGCCTCGGCGTGCCGGACCGCAGCGTAGTGGTCACTTCCATCAATGACGAGCCTCTTACAGGCCGCGCGCCGCAGCTCCGGGCACTGGAGCGCGTGACGGTGGCCGGAGAAGTCCGCCAGATCAACGGTTCACCGGATGCGGCCTTCAACGGCACGGTCAGCCTGACGGTATTCGACGCGGAGCGCCGAATCGTCATTCCGCCGGAGATGTACCAGTTCATGCCCAGGGCCTTTTACACGGTGCGGGAAGATCTCATTTGGAGAGGCAGAACAGGTGTAACGGACGGCAAATTCGAGGCCACGTTTGTGGTGCCCAAAGACATCTCGTACAGCGACCGCCCGGGAAGGATATCCGCGTACGGCTCATCGGACCAGGCCCACGCGCTGGGATTCACGGAGAACTTCGTGGTGGGCGGCACGGCATCGGACGTGCCCGATGATGCGGACGGGCCGGAGATTGAACTGTTTCTGGGCGACGAGACGTTCGTCAGCGGACAGTTGACATCGCCGCGTCCCGAGCTCCTGGTCAAGCTGTTTGACGAAAGCGGCATCAATACGGTGGGAGCCGGCGTCGGCCACGAGATGCTGCTGGTCATAGACGGCGACGAACAGAATGCCGTCGAAATCGGCGGACTGTACGAGAGCGAGGAAGATTCCTACCAGCGCGGTCGCGTCAGGTATGCCTTTGCCGAGCCGCTGGACGCGGGTACCCATTCGGTATCGGTCCGGGCGTGGGACGTGCTGAACAATTCGGGTAGGCAGTCCCTGGAATTTGTGGTTGCAGAATCCGAAGCGCTGCAAATACGTAACATATTCAATTACCCGAATCCGACCACTGGCCCCACACGCTTCGTATTTGAACACAACCAGCCTGTAGGCACGCCTGTACGGGTGCGGATACGCATCTACAGCCTTGCGGGTCGCCCGATCAGGACCGTGGAAACCGAAGAGGTACTCCCTGGAGGCGCCATGCAGGTGATGTGGGACGGAACAGACGATGAGTACTCAATGCTGTCTTCCGGGGTGTACTTGTACCAGATCCGCGTTGAAGTGGACGGTGCAGGCGGAGACAGACAGGTTTCGGAAGCCATCGACCGGCTTGCCGTCGTCCGATAACGCAGACTTCAACACGATTTTGCATCGCCATCATGCCACGTCGCATCTTAGCCTCTTCTAGTTTGAGCCGCATCGGGCCGCTCGCGGCCCTCTGCGGCCTGCTCCTGGTTTCTGTCGGCGCCCGCGCTGCGCACGCGCAGATCGGCGCCGCCGCCGGGGGATTTCTCATGATCGAGCCGGACAGCCGGTCCGCCGGCATGGGCAATGCCGGCGTTGCTTTGGCCGACAATGCGAATGCCATATTCTGGAATCCCGCCGGACTCGCGGACCAGGTCGGTACGGAGGCGGCCCTGACGCATTCAAACTGGCTGCCGGAATTCAATGCCGACATTTTCTACGAGTATCTCGTGGCGAAGCAGCACATCAAGGGGTGGGGCACGGTTGGCGCGCACCTCACGTACCTGTTTCTTGGCACGCACGAATACCGCGATGCGCAGAACACCGATCTGGGTGAATTCCGCTCGTACGACCTGGCCGCAGGCCTGTCCTACGGGTTCAAGCTAAGCCGCGGCCTGTCCGTCGGGACCGGGGTGCGGCTTATTTACTCCAGTCTGGCAAACGTGACCGTGGGGACGCAGCAAACGAATCCGGGCGTTTCCGTGGGGCTGGATCTCGGAATGCTATACCGCACCCGGACCTTCGGCATCGGACTTGCGGATGCGCAGTATTCTCTCGGGTTCAACCTGGCCAACATGGGCCCCAAGATCCAGTACTCCGACAGCGAGCAGGCAGACCCTATTCCCACGACCATACGCATGGGACATGCCTTTACGTACCAGTTTGACGAGTACAACAAGATCACGTTTGCCAACGACTACTCCAAGATCCTCGTCCGGCAGCGCGCAACCGAAACGTGCCTTGATCCCCAGGATGCGGAATCTTGCTCCTTCCAGTATTCGACCGATCCGTTTTACAGGGCCATATTTACGTCGTGGACCAGTATTGATGTCTTGCGAAGCGCCCTGAGCGATGAAGAGCAGGAATACGAGACGCTGTCCGTACTTGACCAGCTGTTGATTTCGAGCGGCTTCGAGTACTGGTACAATAATCTGTTCGCCATACGGTCCGGCTATTTTTACGAGAATCCGTACAACGGCAACCGGCAATTCCTCACTTTCGGCGCAGGTATCAGGTACAACATCGTTGGCGTGGATTTCTCCTACATCTACGCTCTCGAAGAGAATCACCCGCTGGCCAACACCATGCGGTTCTCGCTGCTGCTGAACTTTGTCAAATAGCGCGCTCGGCTGAAGTACGGGAGAATGTATGGGCTCGGGTGCCGGGGCACCGCTGCGTGGCTGTAGCCGCTGGCTGCCGGCGTGGATAGTTTGGTTCGCCGTGCTGCTGCCGTGCATGGCCAGCGCCCAGCAAGCTGCGCCCCGGTATGACGTCGTGGCGCTGCGCGTGGAGTTCCAGCCCGACACGACACGCTTTACCACAGGCACGGGGACGTTCTCGGACCGTCTGTACCTGCCGGAGCTGGAGCCGTCCGTCGATCCACTTCCGCACGATGCCGGCTACTTCCGGGCACACCTGGCATTCCTGGAGCACTACGTGGAGAAGGTCTCGGACGGGCGGACGCGGCTGCAAACGCATCTTCTGCCCGAGGTGGTGCGCCTTGGCCGGCAAATGGGGCACTACAGCCCTACCGGTCCGGAGGCAAATTCTGACGCGGAGCGTCGAAAGCTCGTGGCGCTGCTGGAGGAGGCCTGGAGCGAAGCCTCCGCCACCAGTACATTTGATGCGGCAGGGCTAGACCCGAGCCGAACGGCGTTCATCATCTTTCACGCCGGAGTCGGACGAGACGTAGAATTGCTTGGGACCATTCTGGACAAGACGCCGCTGGATCTGCCGTCGGTATTCTTTTCGGAGGCGGAGCTGGACCGCCTGGGCGCGGATGCCATGCAGTTTAAGGGCATACCCATTGGTGCAGCCTCACTCATTCCCAGAACGGAGTCCCGACAGGGTATAAATCCGATCAGCGACGAGCCGGTACTGCTGGAGCTCTCCATCAACGGGCTCCTGGCGGCCAGTTTCTTGAACTTCCTGGGTGCTCCTGACCTATTCAATACCGAAACCGGAGAATCGGCCATAGGACCCTACGGACTCATGGACCCTGTGGGCATTTTTGCCTACGCGGGCCTGTTTCCTCCCGAGCCAAGCGCCTGGACCCGCGCGTCGCTGGGCTGGCTTGACACAGAGGTAGTGCGCGGCGGAGCCGAGCGCGCACTGGAGCTTACGGCAGCCGGGTTGCCCGGCTCCAATGCGGCTCGGGTGGAGATTTCCGACGCAGAGTATTTCCTGGTCGAGAACCGCAATCGCGACCCGGAAGGCGACGGGCTGGTGATGCAGGTCTGGCGCCAGGGCGCCATGGTAGAGCAACGCCTTGAAGGCGTCGCAGATGATTTCGGACCCTTCAATGTGGATGCGTTCACCGGAGGCGTGGTCACTGCAGTAGACAATTACGACTTCGCCCTGCCCGGCAGGGACGCCGACGGCAGGCAGTTCTCAGGGGGCATCCTTGTGTGGCACATTGACGAGCGCCGGGTGGCCGATGGCGCATTCAACAGCGACCCGGCCCGCCGCGCCGTAGATCTAGAAGAAGCGGATGCGGCGCAGGAACTGGGTACCGATGACTACTTTGGCTCGCCCTTCGATTTCTTTTTCGAGGGCAATGATACGCAGGTGCAGCTTCCAAGCGGTACGTTTATTCGGCTGTACGAGAACCGATTCGCGTCCGATACAACGCCGAGCAGCAGCACCAACGCGGGCGGACCGAGCTTCATAGTGCTGGAGCATTTCTCTGGTCCGGGCCCCGTAATGACGGTATCGTATCGCAGGGAGAATGTGGACGGCCTGCAGGCGGGAGAGGTTTTCAATCTGGAGCAAGCGACCACGGGCACAGGAAGTGCCGTTTTTGCGGGTCCCCATGGAACGTACGCATACGCAGCAGCCAGCGAGCAGGTGTTCCTGCTTTCCGGTGAAGGCCACGTATCTCATGTCCCGGTATCCGGCAAACCGATAGCAACGGAGTCGGGCATTGCGGCCGTTCAGCGCAAGCCGGCGGGGTATGCGCTCTTACGATACGGCATTGAGCGAGGCGTACTGACCCTGCGGTCGACCCTGGATCTGCCTGTCGCGGATCTGGAATTTCGCGGGCCGCTGGTTCGCGCAGGCGCCAGCTATCACGCACTGTTCACGGGCAGCGGTGAGTCCGTGGTTGTTTCGGTCGATCAATCGGCAACGGTCACGCGGGTATCCGGCGTCGGGGAGGGAATAAGCCTGGCCGGAGACGCGGATGTGATTGTGGTTGGGCGACGAGGCAGCCAAACCCTTTCCGGCGATGCCAGTTGGCGTTATGAGCTGGATGACCAGGCGAAGCCCGGACAGCCGGTCTTCGGACGAGACGGGCGCGGATTGTGGGGCGTGCTGCCTGTTCCGGATCGCCATGCGTTCGTGGTTCTCGGCGCAGACGGAACCGCCATCGAGCGGGATGTCAGCGGCTATGCGGACGAGAACGAGATGCTGTCGCTATATCCCGTGCTCGCGGACATCACAGGTAACGGGCTTCTTGAGATCGTCGTGATGGTAGGAGAGGAGCTCATGGCATTCCACGATTCC
This sequence comes from uncultured Rhodothermaceae bacterium, assembly GCA_964639665.1. Taxonomy (GTDB): domain Bacteria; phylum Bacteroidota; class Rhodothermia; order Rhodothermales; family Bin80; genus CAZXEU01. The sequence goes on from CAZXEU010000101.1 coordinate 12,191, forward strand.
GGGGCGCTGGTGGAGGGCTATCCCGTGCGTGTCGGGACGTCGGCAGCTGCCCAGCCCCTGGTATTCGAGCTCGAGGGTGGCAGCCGGCGCGGTATTCTGGTTGCGGGGCAAAACGGAGAAGTCTATGCCTTTGACGGCAGGCGGCTGCTCGACGGGTTTCCCCTGCATGCCGGAGCGGCCATTGACGCCAGCCCCCACTTGAGCGCAGACGGACTGGCCGTGCTGTCCACGGCAGGCCGCCTTCGTTTCTACAGGGCTGGATTCTTCGGGAACGTGCTGTGGGGCGAGCTCTTTGGGGGTGCCGAAAATGGCAGTGTTGCAGCCGCCACGGACGAGCCGGCCCCCTTTCCGCCGGGGCTCATTGTAGACTCCGAGACCTACAACTGGCCCAATCCGATACGCGAGGGTCAATCCTTTATCCGGTGCATGACCAGCGAGGATGCAGAGGTTCGCGTGAGTATCGTTGATGCGGCCGGCACGCTGCTTGATGAGCTGGACCTGTCGCTCAAGGCGGGACTGCCAGGCGAGGTGCTTTGGCAGACCCGTGCCGCGAGCGGCTTGTACTTCGCGCGCGTAAGGGCGCGTGCGCAAAGCGGTCGCACCGAAACCAACCTCATCAAGATGGCGGTGATTCGATGACCTGGAGATCGCTGCCGGCGTGTGTCCTTGCGACACTTGCCGCCTTTCAGCTGCACGGACAGACCTTGCCGTCGCTGTTCGAATTTGCGCGCCCGTCCCTTACCTGGCAGGTAATCGATACAGAGCACTTTCAGGTGATTTACCATGCCGATTCGGACGGCGGGGGAGCCGCCAGAACGGCACGGGAGGTCGCGCGAATTGCGGAACAGATTTACGGTCCGGTCACGGAGCTCTACGGGCACACACCGGATTCCAGGGTAAGCATCATCATCAAGGATTTTGAGGACTACTCCAACGGAGCGGCCTACTTCTTCGACAACAAGATCGAAATCTGGGCACCGGCCCTTGATTCACGCCTCCGGGGAGACCACGACTGGCTGCAGAACGTGGTCACCCACGAATTCACCCACATCGTCCAGGTACAGGCATCCATGGGCATGTCGCGGCATCTGCCCCTGGCGTATCTGCAGGTACTGGACTATGAAAACGTGCGCCGGCCGGACGTCCTGGCAGGTTACCTAAACGTGATTGCCAGTTATCCCCTGTCCAGCCTCAACAACCCCGCGTGGTTCGCGGAGGGCACCGCCCAGTATCAGCGCCAATTCCTTGACTACGACCGGTGGGATTCACACCGGGACATGATGTTGCGCACGCGTGTCCTGGCTGATCGCACGCTTTCGTTGGCCGAAATCGGGGGCTTCTACTCGAAGTCCAGCCTGATGCGGGAAGCCGTGTACAACCATGGCTATGCCTTTACCCGCTATCTGGCCGCCACCTATGGAGAAGACGTTCTGCGGCGCATTACTCATGCACTGGGCAAGTGGCGAAACTGGAACGTGGAGCGCGCCATGGACCAGGCGCTGGGCCAAAGTTCATCTGCCGTGTACACCGCCTGGATGGACAGCTTGCGAACGGGCTACGCCGAAGGGACGCGCTCCGTGCGTGCCCGTCTGGTCGAAGGAGAGGTGCTGGAAGCCGCAGGGTTCGCCAACTACGGCCCCGAGTTTTCGCCGGACGGGTCACGTCTGGCCTACGTGTCCAACCAGGGACAGCACCTGAGCAGGACCAGTCTCTACATACACGACATGGCGGCGGACTCGGCCTGGACTCTGGATCTGGGCGGCGCCCGCGGACTGAGCCACACGTGCGCATTTGGGCACCAGATCCGCAGGGGCGTGAGTGGATCCGTTACCTGGCGGCCAGACGGCGAGGCACTTGTATACGTCCGCCGCCGGCCCACGGCCGAGGGCTATCTCTATGATGACCTTTTCGAAATGGAATTGGCCGGCCGCAAGGAGCGCCGGATTACGCACAGCGCCCGGGCCTCGCAGCCTGCGTACGCTCCGGACGGCACGGCGATCGCCTTCGTGGCCCAGCATGACGGCACCACCAATCTGCACGTGCTGGACACGGAGACGGGCCGGATCAGGCCGCTGACCGACTTCGACGATGGCCGACAGGTCAGCGAGCCGGCCTGGCATCCCTCCGGCACGTGGCTGTATTTCGGCTTGCGGCCATCAGGGGGGCATGACCGTGATCTGTGGCGGGTCCATACAAGAAGCGGCGCATCGGAGCCAGTGCTGAGCACGCCGGCCGATGAGCGCTCGCCGGCCTTTGCAGCTTCGGACAGCGTCCTGCACTTTGCCTCTGATCGCAGCGGCATATTCAACCTGTACCGCCTGGAGGCACATGGTCCGGTAGCACTGACCAATGTGGTGGGCGGCGCGTTCATGCCGGCTGTATCGCCCGATGGAGCCATTGCGTACGCGCATTACCGATGGGACGGCTACAAGATTGCGCTGTTACCGGGACCCTTGCGCACAGAAGCTGCTCCCTACGCCATTCCGCGCGCCTTGCTCAAGAAGGAGCCCGGGTCCTACGAGTCCCCGGCGGAGCAGCAGCCAGGCGCCACGGCACCCGACCTCGCAGAGTCTACAGCTACGCGGCGCTATGGGATGACCACGACCGGCTTCACGCTTTTTCCGGTTATTCGCCTTGACCAGTACGTGTCCCGCCGCCGACGCGTGGGCCAGCAGCATCTTCCGGATCGCACCCGTGCGCAGGTCTGGGCCAGAAATCTCATGCTGGGCACCTACGCGGGCTCGCGCGAGGTCCTGGAAGGCATATCAATGACGGGCGCTTTGTTGGTGGCACCCGGCAGCCGAGAAGCCTCGTCCGTTTCGGATTTTCTTGCGCCTTCGCGACTGCTTTCCCTGGAGCGGCAGGCATTCTTGCTGTTTGACTACAAGAGGGGATTCGGACTGTTGCCCCAAAGGTGGTCGCCGCAGCTGTCGGTGGAATTGTTCAACGTGCGGAGAAACGTGGACAGTGGACTGGCGATCGAGGAATTCCCGTGCACGGCGTGCTTTCCGGACACGACGTATGCGGACCTGGCCTATGCGCTTTGGGAGGCGAGTGTCTATTCGCGCAGCAAGATCAGCAACGCGCTGCTGCTGGAAGTGGGGTATCGGTACAGTCCGTACCGCGTGATTACGGAGGGGTTCTATTCGCGAGAAGCGAGGCTGTCCATTCCCTCATCGTCCTCCCGATATTTCATTGGTCGCTCACTCGGTGCCAAGGCCTATCTGGAATTGCTGAGCCCTTACCGCGAGCTGATATCCTTGCAAAGGGGCTTCAGCTCGAGGCGGGAGTGGAAACCGAAAGCGGCAGGCTGCTGGAGAGATTTGATCTGAGCGAAGGGGTGCTCGCGCCCGTCTACCAGCGCGACAGGTTCCTGCGCATCACGATGCGCGGCACGCTCGGAATGCCGCTGCCCGGACGGTTGCGTGGCGCCCAGCACGGCGCTCAGTTTCGATGGCATGCTTCCGGGATACTTGGCAAGAGCGTGGACGGGTTCTATGACGACTATGTGGGCGGACTTTCGGCAGCAAGAGGCTATCCGTTCTATGCGCTGGGAGGAGGCAGGGTACTGTGGACTCAGGCGTCATACTTTGCTCCGCTGTTTCCCGACATCAAGCGCCAGCTCCTGTGGATCTACCTTGACAAGGCCTTCTTGCGCGTATATGCTGATGCCGCCGCCGCGTGGAGCGGAAAGTGGCCGGGCGCGCGGGGCATGCGCAAGGATGTGGGGATGGAATTGCGCCTGAAGCTGGGTTCGTACTATCTGTTCCCGACGGCCGTGTTTCTGAGCGCTACGTACGGCATGGATTCTTTCGACCTTGAACTGGACGAAGACTTTGTAACGCCGACAGGCAGCCGGTTTGTGCATTACGGATCGGAAGTCCGGTGGCACTTCGGCATGCTCTTCGGGTTTGATGCCCTGTAGTGATGAATTTCCCTGTTCTTATATCGGCGAGTATAATCATGATGCTGGCAGGCGTCGGGGGCGTCGTAGCCGTTCTTCGCGATGGCGATGGCCTTGTGCCCAGGGGAGGAGTGGCGTGGGTGGCAGCGCTCTGTTCCACGCTGCTCATCATAGTTTCCGGCAGCCTCCTGGCCCTGACTCTGGCGAACCGGCCTCAGCTGGGACGCGCCGACGACGGCATGAACGTTCCTGCGGCAAACTTCCGCTTTACGCTCATTGAGGACGGAAGCACCAGCCAGATTGACGATTTCCGTGGACGGGTTGTGCTTATCAATTTCTGGGCCACGTGGTGCCAGCCGTGCATAACCGAGCTGCCCGAACTGGACCAGTTGCAGCGCGACTACGAGGATAAGGGACTTGTTGTGGTCACGGTCTCCGACGAGTCTCTGGATGATCTGACGCGCTACGCGGACCTGCTGCCAGAGCAGACCGTTTCGGGCTACTTCGATCCGGCGTCGCTGCCGGAGCCGTACCGGGGAGCTTTGAATGGAGGTCGTCCCATTTCCTATATCGTGGACAGGGCGGGCATACTGCGAAGACTGGTCGTGGGAGCGGGGGACTATGCTTCCTTCGAGCGCATGCTAATGCCCTACCTTGACGCTGGTGCCGGCGCGCTGTGAGCAGGACGCGCTGGCGGAAAGAGCTGCTTCTCGCTGCGGTGCTTGGCTGTACGGGCTCCTTTGCGGCTCTTGGGCAGTCTGCCGATTTGTCCTCGCGGCAAGAATTGCGCTCGGCTTTGCTGTATGCCGGGCATCGGACGGCTCCGCCTGCGGCCGGAAGAAGCGTGCCGCTCGCATTCGGGCTTTCGGCCCTCGTCCCGGGGCTTGGCCAGGCTTACAACCGGCAATGGGCCCGGGGGGCCGCTGCGCTGGGCCTGGAATTGGCCGTGGCTGTCGCCTACGGGACCTGGAGAAGCCAGGGCAGGGAGGGGAGAGAGGAATACCAGGCCATGGCCCACGAATTCTGGAGTCCGCTGCGCTATGCGCACTGGCTCAATGAATACGTCGAATACTTGAATGGCTTGCCCGATGACACGCCGGTGGACGCGGCGCCCATTGGTGTTGATGCCGTTTCAGGTGTGGATTTCAGCAATCCGGGCGAGTGGTCTGACGCAGACCAGCTGCTGGTGCGTCGCCTCATCCTTGACATTCAGGCGGTAGAGCGCCGCGTGTACCATCCGGAAACAGGTGCGGCGTTCTCGCATCAGCTGCCCTTCTTTGGCGAACAGCAGTACTACGAACTTGTGGGCAAGTACTTTCAGTTCGCACCAGGATGGAGCGATTACGCCTTTGAAGTAGCAAGCGGCGTGCCCACGTGGATAGATGCCGACGGAAATTACCTGGTATCCATTGATCCGGAGCTTACCGGCCCGGACGGTACAAAGCCAAATGTCTCGCCGAACTTCTACCGATATGCGGACCGGCACGGGTCCGCCAATGCCCTGCTTCGGCGGGCCTCCCGCATTTCGATTCTGTTTTTTGTCAATCACTTGCTGGCAGCGGCCGAAGCAGCGATCTCGGCACGCCTGCACAACAGGCGGCTGGAGACTAGCGTTGTCCTGCTTCCAAGAGGAGCCGCAGTTGCGAAAGCAGGCGTCGTGATCAGGTTGCGGAACTAGACGCCCCGTTCCACCAACTCTTCTGATGCGGCGCAAGTACTCCCTTTAGGCTCATTGCAAAGCCAAACCTATTGGCGCACTATGCTCTGGTATCAAGAGCTGCGCTGCCAGATCATGCGGGACTCGTGTCGGGGCTTGTGAGCGACGCTGCCGGCGCCGCCCTCGACTGGGGGGAGCTCATGTCTGACTCGATCAGTCCTCCGGGCGACATCTTCGTGCGGTCACTTTTCCTGATTGTGGCTCCACCGGTTCTCGCGTCGCTGGTCACCGGAGTGGCTGCGCACTCCGATAGGCGCAAGCTTTCGCTCATCGGAGGCCAGGCTTCCGCGACACAGCTGGGTACCACTGTCGTTGCGCTCGCCATCGATCTTGTCGCCGCACACGTTCTGCAGCCTGGGGCATACGTGCCGGAGAAGGTCCGGGAGAAGTTGCAGGCCGAGTGGAGCGAGATGGTTGAGGCTCGCCTAATGCCCTCGGGTGGGGCCTTGGAGCATATTCCCATTTAGCCGTTGGCAAGGATGCTGCCGAACAGTTTCCCTATCTCGGCATCCGAGAACCTCATTATGCTGCAGGTCGTGTCCAAGGCCATGCTTCTCGGAATGGCCTTGCTCCTGATCCCGGCGGAGAAGGCCCGCCCGCTGCTCGCA
>CAZXEU010000102.1:0-5109 GCA_964639665.1 uncultured Rhodothermaceae bacterium
CGGCGTGCTTGAGGACAGAAATCTGAATGTTCGTCTGGCGGCGTTTCTGGCGGCTTCCGAATTGCCCGCGGACCGTGAAACGGGAGCCCTGCTTTACGGGCAGAGCACGCAGCCGGAGGTCCGGACGGATCTCTGGCTTCCGGAGGCGCTGTACATTGCGGCCAGCCGCCACTTGGAGGGATTTGTGGACGCTTACGCGCAGGAGCTGGGGGCACTTGCATTCACAAGGATGGCAGCTCGCCTTGCTGCCGGTTACACGGAGGTCCCGACAGACTGGTCAGCGCCCGATCTGGATACATCGGAGTGGGGGACCATGGCTCTTCCGATGCCGTGGGTGAGGACGGACGCGCTGACGTCGTTCGACGGAGCCGTGTGGTTTCGCATTGAGGTCCACCTGCCGGATGCGCCGGCAGGTGGGACGCTCGGCCTGGGCGCGATATATGACAGCGACGCGACCTTTGTGAACGGCCAGCAGATCGGGGAAACCCTGAATGGCTATGATGCAGCGCGAGTCTACAGTATCCCGCCGGGTCTGTTGCGGGCTGGCCCCAACGTCATCGCTGTCCGCGTGGACGATCCCCGGGGCCGTGGGGGATTTTGGGGCAATGAGGACGACCTGTTCCTGCGCGCGGGCGGCGGAGTTCTTTCGCTCGCCGCTGAGTGGAGCTTCAGAGTCGAGGAAGAATATGTCGGCGGGAAGAAGAGCGAGCTGGCTGCGCATACGCCGATAGCGGAGCACTTTGTCCGGCACCATCTGGACCGGCTCGATATCGTAGCAGAACGTGTTGGTCCGCCTGCCGCCAACGAACCGATACATGAACTGGCTCTTTCGGTGATTCCGGGCGCATTGCAATATGACCGCACCTTGCTTGCGCTTCCGTCCGGAAGCCTTGCAAAACTGACGCTTACCAATCCAGGGGAAATGCCCCACAACGCCGTGTTTACGGCCCCCGGCGCCGCGGAAGCTGTGGGACTGAGGTCCGAGAGGGAGGCGCCCTTGGGAGTTTTCGTTCCGGATACGTCCGCCGTCCTGTTTGCCACGGGCATGGCAGACCCGGGGTCTGAGGTTTCGGTCACATTTCGCTCGCCGTCCGTGCCCGGCGACTATCCGTTTCTTTGCACGTATCCGGGCCATTGGAGAGTGATGCAGGGTGTACTGAGGGTGACGCGGAATGCGACGGGTAGCGAGGCGCCGTAGGTCCGGCTGCTTGCTGTTGTAGCGGGTTTTGTGTGCATCCTCGGCTATGACACAGCCTCGATTATCGAGCCACTGCCACAATTGGGGCAATGCCTGTCACTTTCGAGCCAACGCGTCAACTCCATCCATTGCGTCGCCAATTCTTCGTCCGGAAACCTGTGCAGTAGTTCAAACTGGGTCACGACCTGCATTTTCTGCCAGGCGAAATATGCTATCTGCGAGGGAGATATCAATGGTCATGCCATATACCGTCTACGCGTGAATTCATACCTTAATCGAGACTTCATCAGTGCAGTTGCCCGTACACGATAGCTAGATCGCTGACTATGCGGTTACATTCCCACGTCGGTGCACTTGGCTGCCTCTTTATTCTTTCTGCGTGCGGCAAAAGCGACGTGCCTCAGTCCGAGCTTCCTGGACACCTGGTCGGGGAGGTAGTGGAACTGCAGCATGTGCTTAGTCCTGTAGACTTCGTACTACGGAACGACCGTATTTATGCGCTTGACCGTAGAGATATGCGCGTAACCGTTTATTCCCGCGACGGGCGCCGTCTTCGTTACTTTGGGAGGCCCGGGGCAGGGCCCGGCGAGTTCCGCAGGCCTGAAAGTATAGACGTATTCGGCAAGTATGTTGCCGTAAGTGAGAGATCAGGCCGTACAAGCATCTTTGACACTACGGGAGTTTTCCTCCACTCGTTTTTAACACCGGGGATCTTGCATATCAATTCCGAAATGCGAATTCTCAATGACTCACTGGTATTTATTGGAGGACTCCGGGAAGAAGCTGGCGATGGTCTATACGAAGGCCAGATGGGACACATCTACACAATAGAAGGAAAGCGCCGACACGACTTCATGCCGATGACGGAGGTGGCCGGTATGTATGAGACGGCTGTCGCTGTGGGCGCGAGTTGTGACGACGATGGCCAGATACTCTGGTGCACGCAGTCCATGGACTACAAAATTCGCGGATATGACTTTTCCGGTAACGATCTCGGCGCCTTCACGGTGGAACCGGAGTACTATCGGCCGATACAGGAGCCGCAGCCGAAGGATTTGGGCAGCAGAGCCGCGTTTAGATGGCTCGACTCGTGGGACTTAACGAGTGAAGTTTACTCGATTAATGATTCGTTGCTAGTATGCGAAGTGCTTGTGGGCGGGCCTGGCGGACGAAAGATCGACGTGATATACAAAGGCAGCGGTGAGGTCCTGGCAACGCATGATATTGAAGGCGGTCTGGTATACGTAAGCAGTGAGGAGCAATTGCTAGTGTTTCAGCGCCCATCTCCCTTAGAGCCGGTGACGATACTCGAACTTGTTCCGGTTAGCAAGCTGCTGAGTTGAACCTAAACAGGCGTTCACTCGATTACAGGGTTAGGGCAGCCTCAGCTCGGTAGAAAGCGGTGCGACACGCTGCCAGCAGTCAATTGCACCGCAAGTAGCAGCGACTTGAGATTTGGGGGCAGGTGCAACCGGTCGTCCTGAATCAGTTTACTAACCATATTACTCCGCTGGCGCACAATTCATTAAGGCTCCGCGCGGACTGGGCTCAAATTGCCATGCAAAACCCGGCTACGCGATAATCCCCTGCACCACAAAAGCCTCCTCTACCCCCGTCAGCTTTTGGTCCAGACCCCGAAACTTGACTGTGAGTCGCTCATGGTCGATGCCCAGCTGATGCAGAATAGTGGCGTTCAGGTCGCGGATGTGTACGGGATCCTCGAGTATGTTGTAGGCAAAGTCATCGGTTAGTCCGTACTCGATACCCGGCTTTATGCCGCCGCCCGCAAGCCACAGCGTAAAGCAGCGACCATGGTGATCACGGCCGGCGCTTGGATGTCCGAGCTCTCCTTGGCTGTATATGGTACGCCCGAATTCTCCTCCCCAGATGACGAGCGTCTCCTCCAGCAAACCGCGCCGCTTCAAGTCCTTGACCAGGGCAGCCGATGCCTGATCCACATCCAGGCACTGCGAAGGCAATTGCTGCCTGAGTGCGATGTGCTGGTCCCATCCCCGGTGGAAGAGCTGCACGAATCGCACGCCCCGTTCCGTCATTCGCCGCGCTAGCAGGCAATTTGCGCTGTAACTGCCCGGCTTGCGGGAGTCTGGGCCATAGAGGTCGAAAACTTCCTCCGGCTCATCGGACAAATCCATCAGATCCGGAACCGCAGTCTGCATGCGAAAGGCCATTTCATAGGCCTCGACCCGGGCAAGGGTTTCGGGATCACCCACTGCTTGGGCTTCGCGGCGGTTGAGAACGGCCAGATCGTCCAACATTCGCCTTCTTTGCGCACGCGTCACGCCCGGTGGATCGGAGAGGTAAAGCACCGGGTTCACGCCCGGCCGCAGTAGCACGCCCTGATGGCTGCTGGGCAGGTATCCGCTGCCCCAAAGCCGCGCATATATGGGTTGCCCGGGGTTCTTCCCGGATCCCTGGGACAGCAGAACCATGTAGGCGGGGAGGTTCTCGTTTTCGCTGCCAAGTCCGTAGCTCAGCCAGGCGCCGAGGCTGGCATGTCCGATTTGCTGTGATCCGGTGTTAATGAACGTGATGGCAGGATCATGATTGATGGCCTCCGTATGCATCGACTTGATGATGCAGATGTCATCCGCAATAGTCTGTATATGTGGCAACAGGTCGCTAATCCACGTGCCGTGCTGGCCGCAGCGGCGCATGGGCCACATGGGTGATACCACCGGGAAGCTACTCTGCCGTGAGGTCATGCCGGTAAGCCGCTGGCCACCGCGTATCGAGTCCGGCAACTCCGTAGAGTGCAGGTCCGTCTGGGCAGGCTTGTAGTCGAAGAGGTCGACGTGCGAGGGACCGCCTGATTGGAAGAGGTAGATCACGCGCTTTGCTTTTGGCAGAAAGTGAAGCGGGCTGCGCCCTCCGGTCCCCACCAGATCCGGAAACAACAGGCTGGCCAGGCCGAGCCGCCCGATTCCTCTTGCCGTCTTGCCAAGGAAAGTACGGCGTGTGATTGCCCGTTCGAAATCGAGGATCGGATGCATGCTAGCTCCTCGTGATGGTTTCGCTTAGGTTCAGCAGAAGGCTGGCGACCAGGGTCCAGGCCGCGTGCTCCGCCGGCTCGAGTTCGGAGTTGCGCGCGGATTCTCCTACTTGCAAGTACTGTGCGGCACGCTCTGGGTCGGCGCGAAAGGCCTCGTATTCCTCCTGAAAGCGGCGTGAAAGCAATGCGCTGGTTCGCTGGTCCGGCAATCGCCCCGTAGCTTCCTCGTACGCAAACGCTATTCGCTCCGCCATGGACGCCCCTGGCTCCAGCATGATTCGTTCCGCAAAGGCACGGCTGGCCTCTATGAACTGCGGATCATTCAGCAAGACCAGCGCTTGCAGTGGCGTATTCGTAGTCTCACGCCGCACGGTACACACTTCCCGGGTCGGGGCATCAAACGTCATCATCGATGGAGGTGGAGCCGTGCGCTTCCAGTACGTGTACAGACTGCGGCGATACAGGTCTTCGCCATGGTCTTGTACAAATACCTGCGCCGTGGCGGGTGTGCTGCCGTAGTGGCTGATTTCCTTCCAGAGCCCAGGAGGCTGGTAGGGACGTACGCTGGGCCCCCCGAGTCGATCAACGAGCAGCCCACTGATCTTGAGCGCACTGTCCCTGATGAACTCCGCCTGAAGCCGAAATCTAGGCCCGCGCGCAAGAAGCCGGTTATCCGGATCCAGCTCAAGCAGCCCGGGCGACGCGGCAGTTGTCTGGCGGTAGGTGGCAGACATCACTATCAGGCGCAGGAGTGCCTTTACATCAAAGCCGCTGTCGACGAATTCGACCGCCAGCCAGTCCAGAAGCTCGGGATGGGAAGGCACTTCGCCGCGCGTACCAAAGTCCGCGGCCGTCGCCACGAGACCCGTGCCGAACAGCAGTTGCCAGAAGCGGTTGACCG